>DROJ01000344.1 GCA_011321935.1 Bacteroidota bacterium
AATCCACAATGAAAGTATGGTAACCAAACCAGGATTGGGCGGATTAAACATTAAACAACTCGTCCCGAATTCACTTCGGGATTTATCATTAATCATTCATTATCTAAACCCTCTTCAAGGTCTCCAGCAAAAAGCCCCAGAACTTCTGCACCGAGCTGATCTGCACCTTCTCGTCGGGCGAGTGGGCGCCCCTGATATTGGGACCAAAAGAAATCATCTCCATTTCGGGGTAATTGGTGCCGAGGATGCCGCATTCGAGGCCGGCGTGGCAGGCGTTCACGTGGGCTTTTTCTTGGTAAAGCTCTTCGTACAGGCCATCCATCAATTTGACAATGGCCGAAGTGGGCTTGGGCGTCCAGCCCGGATAGCCGCCCGATTGGGAGACCGATGCACCGGCCAGTTCGAGGCAGCATTTGATGGCATCGGCGAGGTCTTCTTTTTCAGAATTGACGGAACTGCGGGTGAGGCATTGGATGGAAAACCCGCCGTCTTTCACTAAAATCCTTGCGACATTATTAGAGGTTTGGGTAAGGCCAGCGATGTCGGGACTGAGCCGATAAACGCCGTTCGGACAGGCATAAACGGCACGCAGCAATTTGTCCTGAAAAGGACGGGCAAGCACTGCCGCAGGTTTTTCTGCCGCTTCGCAAACAACTTCCATGTCGGGGTCGGTAGTGCTGTGTTCTGCCTTGAAAATGGCATCCATCTCCTTGATGTATTTTTTGAACTTGGCCGCTTTGCTGCCCGCAACCACCACTTCTGCTTTCGACTCCCTTGGAATCGCATTTCTCAGCCCGCCCCCGTCAATCATTGCCACGCGGACGCCAAGTTGGTCGGCAGCGCCGTACAACAGCCTGTTCATCAGCTTGTTAGCATTTCCCCTTCCGAGGTGGATGTCCATTCCGGAATGGCCTCCGGTCAGTCCTTTTACTTTCACCCGAAAGCCCGTTCCGCCGCGCGGGGCCGTTTCTTTGTAAGTCCCCGTGCCCGTCACGTCCACTCCTCCTGCACAGCCGATGGTCAGTTCGTTGTCGTCTTCGGTATCGAGGTTGAGCATACATTTGGCATCGAGCAGGCCGCCTTTGAGGCCCATAGCGCCCGTCATCCCTGTTTCTTCATCAATGGTAAAAAGGGCTTCGAGCGGTGGGTGCGGAATGTCGTCCGAGGCCAGCAGGGTCATGATAGCGGCCACCCCGATCCCGTTGTCGGCGCCGAGGGTGGTGCCGTCTGCCTTCACCCAATCCCCGTCCACGAACATTTTGATCCCTTCTTTGTCGAAATCAAAATCCGTGTCGGCATTTTTTTGGTGCACCATGTCAAGGTGGCTTTGCAGGGCAACGGCAGGTTTGTTTTCCATGCCCTTGCTGCCCGGTTTTTTGATGATGACGTTGCCAACTTCGTCTTTGCTGGTCGGCAGTCCGAGCTTTTTGCCGAACTGCATCATAAATTCAATGACCCGTCCTTCTTTTTTGGAGGCACGGGGCACTGCGTTAAGGTCGGCAAAATTGTTCCAGAGGGCTTTGGGTTCAAGGTTCCTGACTGATTGGCTCATGTTCCGATTTTTTAATGATTGGATGCTTGTAGAACGTGTTCTCAAATGCTGTCGCTGGCGCAAATGTATAAAATAAGAAGGTGGGCGAAAGGATTAATTTTTCCGGTTTTTATTGTTGCTGTTTTTTGAAAAAAACATCCCCTTAATTCGTGCATTCGCGGCAAAATATATTTATTCCACTAATGCAGTGATTCGTAATTAGTTGATTAGTGATTAGTTCGCCAAATCCTTGATAATGTGGCATTTACCAAAAAATAAATAGTCCGCTAATTACGAATCGAACCACTAATCAGTGACACACCCGGTTTATTTTTTTTTATGAAAATAAATCCGTGGTTATAGCCTGTATCAACCTGTGGCCAAAACAAACATGCCCTATATCCAGAACCAATTTTTGATCAGCCCTCTTTCGGCGGCGGGAAATTCAGTTCAAAGCCGATTTTTTTATTTGGCTCATCGTCGTCGAAATCTTCCCAATCCGTTATTTCCTGGATAAACTCTTCGAGGTGGCGGACGCAGAACGGGTCTTTCAATTCTTCGGGCCGGTATATGGCAATTGTTTTTGGTGCGCGGGGTTCCCCATAATTTTCAATAAATGGGTATTGGACAATAACGATTATTTTTCCGTTGAACAATTGCTGGTAAATAAGCGAGCCATTGTTCTTTATCATATGCCGGTTGAAGTCGTTGTTTATCTTTTTGTACATCCCGCTTTTCACCGTTCCGAGGCTCAAAGAAACAGCTTCGAGGTTTTCGAGGTTGCTGCTCACTTCTACTGTCGCATCCAATCCCACTTCTTTTACGGCCCCCTCCAAAAAGGTGACGAGCTTGTCCTTGAGACTATCTTTCCAAACCTTCCGGTAAATTTCCGTATGTGCCAATACTTCTTTATAATGCGCCACTTTTCGGGAAAAATTAAACAGTTCGTCTTTCATAGAAATGTATTTAAGGGAGTTGCTAATAAATAATCTACCCCTTATGGCGGAGTTATTACCAAGCCCCTAATTGGTGATGGAGCAAAATAGGTTTTGCCCCGTACAGCAAATATATGCCAACGGGGAAATAAACAGTCAGAAAGATGGTTTTGAGGTTTGTTTTTATTCTCGCTGCGACAAGTTTTCCAGTGCAAAAATTAATGCAAAATCAAAAATATTACTTTCTCCAGACCCTCCCGTTCAACATTCCTTGTATATTGGACTTTATTCTAAAATTTTTTGTGCGAAGCTTTTTCAAAAGCAATGAATTTGGACGGTTTGTGTGCTGGCGCACACAAATCCGAATAAGACCTATTGCACGGCAACTTTCATTTTTTTTTAAAACTATAAATCACTCATCATGAAAAAACTGTTTACCCTCCTTGCCCTTTGCGGCGGCACCTTTCTTTACTCCCAAGATTTAGTGTTGGTCAGTTATGCCCATAACTATGCGGAACAAGCATTCTACCGCTTTGCCGACGATGCCACCACCAACATCCCGAACGAAAGTTGGGACATTGCCCTGACCGCTTTTGGGGACAGCGATGCCGGTATATTCATCAATGAATCGTCGGTTGTTTTTGGTTCACAAAATGTACTTTTCCTCGCACCGACCGATGATTTTTCGGCCACCATAGCCCCCGCCGACCTCACCATGCGGCTGCTCAACGACGAGCAAAGTTGGGACTACGGCGCATTCAACCTGCCCCGCGACGAAAGCAACCCGGATGATTTTGGCTGGGGTGCTTATGACGCCGCAACAGAATCTATCAAAGGCACCAAGGTTTATGCGATCCAGTTCAGGGACGGCAGCTATAAAAAACTGCAGATCGTTTCCCTCGACCAAGGGGTCTATACCCTCAAACATGCCGACCTCGACGGTGCCAACGAAACTACCCTTACCGTTGACAAAGCAGATTTTCCGAACAACCATTTCATCTACCTGCCGCTCGGTTCCGGCCAGCCGCTCGACATTGTGCCCAGCGAATGGGATTTAACATTCACCCGTTATTCCTCGCCTGTTGACGATGGCGCCGGCGGTACTTTCGACCTCGTGACGGCAGGTGTGCTTTCCGCTCCGGGAGTAGAGGTGGCCGAGGCCAGCGGCGTTGTTCCAGAAACGGTTGACTATCTGGATTACGAAGACCAGTTCAGTGCAGTGCCCGACATTATCGGCTACGACTGGAAAGATTTTGACAACGGCAATTGGTTGATCCCCGAAGACCGGGCCTATTTTGTGAAGCTGCCGACAGGCCAAATATGGAAGGTGATTTTTATTGAATTTAAAGGGTCGAGTACCGGAGAGGCTATTTTCACCAAAGAAGAGGTCAGGCCGAGCGCGGTGCAGGAAGGGAAGAGCTTGTTCAACAGTTTCGCCGTCTATCCAAACCCTATGGGACGGCAGTCATCGGTTATTTTTTCATTGAAAAAAAACGGCAGGGTACACCTTTCCTTGAGCAGTGTTTTTGGAAATATAGTCTGGGAAAAAGAATACCCCGCCAATAGGGGCTTAAATAATTTTGCCCTGCCCGTGATGAACATTCCGACAGGTACTTATTTCATGAACTTAAGTGCCGGGGGTGAAAAAGTGTCGGCAAAAGTGGTGAAATTTTGACCGGCAAAAAATAAACTTGCCAGTTGTTGTCCTGAAGCATTTTCGGGACAACAACAGGGAAGACTTGACACCACGGGATATGCCAATACAAACCAAAAAAGCCACCGCCCAAACGGGCAATGGCCACACACTCTCTAAAACATTAGTTATGAAAAATTTGGACTAATTAGCTTGCACGTCCCCGCTGCCGGAGATTTTGGAACGGACTTTCGGCCTGCCTTTGTAATAGACATCACCGCTGCCGGCAATGCCCACTTCGAGGCTGTTGTTCACATTGACAGAGGCATCGCCCGAACCGGAGATTTTCACTTTACAGTTTTCGGAAACAAGGCCATAGGCATCAATATCGCCCGAGCCGCTGATGCGGAACTCGCAGTCGCCCGTATTGCCGTCCACATGGATTCTTCCCGAACCGCTGACCGCTCCTTCCAGCGAACGGGAATCGGCATCCAGTTCAATATCGCCGGAGCCGCTAACAGCCAGTTTCAGGTCATCCAGGTTTTTAAATGGAGTCTGTCCCACGATGTCGCCCGAGCCGCTCACCCCGGCCTTTGTCAGGTGCGGAATAGAAACCCAAATTTTTATTTTTTCGTAATTCCTGACATTTTCAGAAAATCTGATTTTCCATTTATTGTCTTTCACGTCGGTATTTATCAGGTCGAGAATGTTTTGTTGGCCTTCTATTTTTACCGATTGAATTCCCTGACTCAGGTATAGCTCAGCATCAATACCGAGGCTCAAGGCATCGAAAGAGGAGAGGTCAAGGGTACGGGTAACTTTTGGGCCTTCGCCCTTTACCCCACTACTGAACCAGTTTTGGCTTTCGCCAGTACATGAAAAAAGGAAATTGGATACAATTACAAGTGCAAAAAGATAAGTGGTCTTCATAATAAGTTTTTGATTTGATTGATATGGAACAATGACAAAAGGGAAGGCTGGAAGTTGCTCGGAGAAGGTAAAAAATTGAATGGTTTAATGGTTTAATGGCTGAATGGTTTAATGGTTTAATGGTTTAATGGTTTAATGGCTAAATGGTTAGAACAAAGACCCGATGGTTTCAGTCCCACCGGGTCTTTGTTCTAACCATTTAGCCATTTAGCCATTAAACCATTAAACCATTCAGCCATTAAACCATTAAACCATTCAATTTGCATTCAGTGCAGCGAGGTCAACGACGAAGCCTTTTATTTTCTTTTTCTTTTTCAGGTTGTCTTTATAGACTTCGGCCTCCTTGCGGGTTTCGAATGTGCCGAGAATGATTTTGTACAGCATTTCGTTCTTGTCGCCCTTTTCGATATTGACGAGGATGTTGGTGAACCAATCCCCCTGCAGGTCGGCAATTTTGCGGAACAGGGCATCCTGGTTGCCGAGTGCGGCCACCTGTACGCCGAAGCCTTTCTTTTCAGGGCGTTTGAGGGCAATCTCATAAAGGCCGAGGGTGGTGTAATCTTGGCTTTTCACCAAAACAGATTTTGAAACGGCTATTTTCTTTGCGGCAGCACCTTTGGCAGTGGTCGTTTCCTTGCCCGGTTTTTTGTTGATTTTGCGGGCAGTCTTATCAGCCGCAGCTAGGGCCTCCTTCTTTGGCGCAGATTTAACAGCGGTTTTTTTATCTGCCTTTTTTTCGATTTTTTTATCGGCCTTGTCATACGGCTTTGTTGCATCTTTTTTGTCGCCAGAGGCATCGGCAAGTGCAGCCGGGGCAGGTTTTTCTTTTATCACTTCCACCTTTACGCGGGTCGCGCCATCTTGTATCAGGTCAATGCGCCCGGCGGCTTCTTTCGATAGTTCAATGATGCGGCCGCTGATAAATGGCCCCCGGTCGTTGACCCGTACCTGCACGGAAGCATTGTTGTCGAGGCGGGTCACTTTTACCAAAGTGCCAAAGGGCAGGGTCTTGTGCGCAGCCGTCAATTTGGATTTGTTGTAAAGCTCGCCGCTCGCTGTGGGCTTGCCCTGAAAGAGGTCGGAATAGTAGGATGCGATCCCAAATTCTTCGTCTTGGGAAAAAAGAGTTGCGGTAAATACGAGGTTGAGAAAAAGGATTTTAATGATACTTTTCATGTCAGCATGTTTAGTTTGGTTCAAAAAATAAGTGCCCATTTGATGTGCCGGACACCTTTCAAATTGTCCAGCGGTTGCACCTAATTCTTTAAACGTAACTTTAGGAACGTTTAAATAATAAATTCGCCATTTATGCGCCGTTATTTTTGTTTTAGACGAGGCAAAAAATCTGCACATAGCCCACGCTCTGAAATGATTTTTAAACAAAGTATAAAGCAAAAAGAACAAGTAGAAATGGTGAAGTTATTATTTAAACGTTCCTTAGTGATTAAATCTTGGTTATGTCGTGAATTGCAAATTTCCACCAAATGTAGCACATAAAGTGCTAAAACTCAATGGCAAAGGAAGGGCTTTTATTGCATTTTACAATAAATAAAACCATGCCTATTGACGGCGGGCGGTGGACGGTCAACGGCCTGCCCCGAAATTTCGGGGGCGGAGGGCCAAAACCACGCCCAAAAAAAATAAACGGTTTATGCCTTTCGGGTGTTCATTGGGGCTTCGGTTTTCCGCTTGGTTAGTTGTAATTTTGCAAAATTTTTTAAACGCCGATGGCAAACAGCCAAAGGCCAAAAGCTAAATAAAATGAGTAAGCACGGACGGGTTTTGGTAGCCATGAGCGGCGGCATTGACAGCACGGTGACGGCCATGCTGATGCACGAACAGGGCTACGAGGTAGTGGGCATCACCATGAAAACATGGGACTACGCCTCCTCCGGCGGGTCGAAAAAAGAGACCGGCTGTTGCAGCCTCGACTCCATCAACGATGCCCGGCAAGTGGCCGTTGACATGGACTTCCACCACTTTATTGTTGATATCAGGGAGGAATTTGGGGACTATGTGATTGATAATTTTGTGGACGAATACATCGCCGGGCGCACCCCCAACCCCTGCGTGCTATGCAATACGCACATCAAATGGAGCGCTTTGCTGAAAAGGGCAGACTCGCTCGACTGCGAATTTATCGCAACGGGCCACTACGCCATTATCGGCCAAAAGGACGGCCGCCATTTCATCAAAAAAGCGGTGGACCGCAACAAAGACCAGTCTTATGTTCTCTGGGGGCTGAGCCAAGAATGCCTGCGGCGCAGCATGTTCCCGCTCGGCAACATGACCAAGCCCGAAGTCCGCAAACTGGCCGCCGACCGGGGCTATGACGAGCTTTCCAAAAAAAGCGAGAGCTACGAAATCTGTTTTGTGCCGGACAACGACTACCGAAGTTTCCTGAAAAGAAGGGTCGAAGGTTTGGAAGAAAGGGTTGCGGGCGGTGATTTTATCAACACAAAAGGGGAATTTTTGGGCAAGCACGACGGCTACCCGTTTTATACCATCGGCCAGCGCAGGGGCTTGGGCATGGCTTTTGGCGAGCCGATGTTCGTGACCGAAATACGGCCGGAGACGAATACGGTGGTTTTAGGAAGGCAAGAGGAACTGATCAAAAATGGCATGAAAGTCTCCCAAATCAATTCGATGAAATACGCCAAAATCCCCGAAGGCATGGAAGCCGTCACCAAAGTAAGGTACCGCGACAACGGCACTTTCAGTACCCTGCACAACATCAACGGCGATATTGACGTATCTTTTTTGGCAAATGTGCAGGGGATTGCCCCCGGGCAGTCGGCAGTATTTTACGAAGGAGATGATGTACTTGGCGGGGGGATTATTCAGCGGTAAATAGTAATGATAAATAATGCGAATAACGGGTTAAAAAAAACTACTGATTTTCAGGACGTTACGTTTACTAAACTTTTAAAGTTTAGTAAACGTGGAGCCTAAACCATTGAAAATCAATGCTCGCAAAATTTAACCCGTTATTCGCATAAATAATTAATGATTAATGAACGCCTTGCCCTGATAGCTGATTTCTAATTCTTTAGGCAAAGCATCCATTAATCATTTATCGTTAATCATTTATCATGTATCATTATTCATTATTCATTAAATAATATGCGTCCATTTCATTTTTTTATTTTAATTATTTTCGGTTTGGTTTTAATGCAATCCTGCAAGACCGAAGAGGATACATATAGCCCTGATTTCGGTTTTGATTATTTAGAATTACGGGTCGGAAAATATATTGTTTACGAAGTTGATTCTACCATTTATGACCCAACAGGCGATACTTCTGTTTTTTTCAGCAAAACTTTTTTTAAAGAAGAAATAACCGATACCCTGCTCGACAATAACGGGGAAATATTATACAGGACAGAAAGGTTTGAAAGAAAAGCAGAGGGCGACCCGTGGCAGGTAACCAAAGTTTTCACCCAGTCAGTACAAGGCAGCCAGGGCATTATTACCGAAGATAATTTAAGGTTTGTAAAAATGAATTTCCCTCCACGGAAATTTGCGTCATGGGACGGCACTGTTCATTTTGACAATTCAATTATTGTTTCTGTTGCGGGCGAAAGTTTGGAGATGTTCAAAGGCTGGCGTTCGCGCATCACCGAACTGGGCGAACCTGATTCTATCGGAAATTTTGTTTTCGACAATGTACTGACCCTGCGCGAAGCCGATAATGAGAGCAATATAGAATACCGGTATTCTATTGAAAAATATGCAAAAGGAATCGGCCTTGCATATCGGGAACGCTGGATTTTGGATACGCAAAAATGCCAAGAGGATTGCCAAGTATTCGAAAACAATTTTAATGATTGTATTGCCGATTGCATTGCCCTCATCCCTTCGCCGACGCAGGCCGACTCCACCCAATGCGAAAGCCAATGCGGCGGCGAGTTTTTGGATTTCAATCTCTGCCAAGAAAATTGCAATGCCCTGCCCTGGGATGAAAAAGCACAAAAAGGATTTATTTTAAAACAAACAATTATTGAGTTTAATTAGGGATTAGTTTATTAGTGATTAGTCGGGCAAAGCATTAATTGTTGGATGTCTGCATCAAATTTATTACCAAATACCCATAATACCATCAATCCCCCTTTTATATGCTGGACAAATACATCAAAATCGGTTTTACAAAAAAAACGCACGGCGCCGGCGGATATGTCAGGGCGGTCGTCGAAGACCCGTATTTGGAAGACTTCCACAACTCGGATTTTATATTTATTGAAATATACGGAAAGCCCGCCCCTTTTTTTATTGAAAACATTCAGGAGAGCAATGATATATTATTAAAAATAGAAGAAATAAATTCGCCGGAAGACGCCAAAACAATTATTTCAAAAGATATATTTTTACGGGAAAAAGATTTAAAAACGGCCGCTTCATATATGGCTGCACCCGATATGGATATGTCTTTTAAATTGGTGGAAGGCTATATTTTAATAGATATAGAAAAAGGGGAAATAGGTATTATCGAGGAAGTGCAAGAATTCCCGCAGCAAGAAATGGCCGTTGTTGATTTCAATAATAAAAAAATATACATCCCCCTCCACCCCGAACTCGTCACCGGCATTGATGAAATAAATAAAAAAATAACCCTCCGGCTGCCCGAAGGGTTATTGGAACTTTGAAAAACCAGAAAACCAGAGTTTGAGAAAATGAGAGTTTGAGAGTTTGAGAGCAGTATAGTGGAGGGACTCTTTGGCCTCTCGAACGAAAACCAAAGAGTCCCTTCTCGATACTGCTCTCTCCAAAGGAGTCCTGCGGACAAACTCTCAAACTCTCATTTTCTCTCCAAAGGAGTCCTGCGGACAAACTCTGGTTTTCTGGTTTTCTGGTTTTCTGGTTTTAAGAAGGGTCAACGCCGCCGATCAGGAAATCCTGGTACTCCTGCAATTTTTCCCACTCGCCGTTGGCTGCAAATTCCGCTTGTTTAGGCCAAGTGTTCGGTTTTGCGATTTTATACCGAGGGCCTGCATCGTCGAGCATTTTTTGCAAAACCTCGACAGAAGTATCGGCCAATTGCCGCCAAGTATAGATGCCGATGCCGTTGCACAGCTGTTCGATTTTTGGGCCGATGCCTTCCACTTTTTTCAG
>DROJ01000345.1 GCA_011321935.1 Bacteroidota bacterium
GTGAGCTATTTCCTCCTTTCGGGAAATGCGCTGACACCCTATGCCCAAGTCACCGCCGCCAACGAGGCAGACGCCGACAGCACTCCCAACAACGGTACGCCACCTTCGGTAAACGAGGACGACGAAGCGGCCCTGACACTGAACTCATTTGCCGCAGGCGGAGGAGGCATTGCGCTGCAAGCGCAGCAAATAACAGGGCGCCCCGTGCAGCTCCTTGCAGTAAACCCCAACCCTGTTTATTTTGGGGCAATGACGGTGGAAATTTTGAGCAGGGTGGAAGGCCGCTTCGACCTCGAATGCTACGACCTCTTCGGGAGGTTGGTATTTTCAAAAAAAATAAATCTGGAAGAAGGACGCAACGAAGTGCCGCTCGATGTTCCGCGTTTGGAAAGCGGCACCTATTACCTGAACATGCCGGGCGAAAACTGGCGGGGGATGCCGCTGCGCTTTGTGGTGGCAAGGTGGTAGCCCGGGTTTCCAAACCCGGCTTCCCGCTAAGCACATTTCCGGATTTGGAAATCCGGGCTACACTTTCACTTTTTTAAAAACAAAAAAAAAACAAATATTATGAACCCTTATTTCTCTTTTTCATCAAAGCTCCTTGCGTTTTTCTTTTTCGCTTTTTTTGGTATTCATGCGCAAGTGGGGAGTGCGCAGACGAGCGACATCGACCTCTCCCTCGACCTGTCCATCACCGACCCCGCCCCGCCCATTTACACCAGCACCGAAGCCACCCTGACCATCACCAATGATGGCCCGCAAACGGCCACGGGCGTCGTCGTGCATTTCCCCAAACCTGCCGGCACCGTCTATACCGGCGGCAACGAATGGACGGCCACGCAGGGCAGTTTCAACCCTTTCGGAAATGAGCAGTGGACGGTGGGCAGCCTCCCCGCGGGCGGCACGGCAAGCATCACGGTGAGTTATTTTTTGTTGCAAAACGACCTGCCGGATGCTTATGCGCAGGTCATCGCCGCCAATGAAAATGACGTGGACAGCACGCCGGACAATGGTACGCCACCTTCGGTAAATGAAGACGATGAGGCGAGTACGAGCCCACCTGCCCCGCTAGCTGACCTGACCTTAGATAACCTGCAAATCCCAAGCCCAGCAGTATCGGCAGGGGCATCCTTGCACTATACCTTCCAGTTGCAGAACATCAGTACAGAAGCTGTTCCCGACAGTTTCGCCGTCAACGTTTTCATATCCGCAGACAGCATATTGAGTGCCGATGATTTGATGGACAAATCCTTCAACCGTGGCAACCTTGCTGCAGGGGAAACGAATTATTTTTATGACTTTACTTCTGTTATCCCCGCAAATTTGTCCGTCGGCAATTACTTTTTGATAGCGAAAGCAGATGCAGACGGCATTGTGCCGGAGAGCAACGAGGACAATAATATAGCCGTCCAAAGTTTTTCAATTGTAAGTTCCCAAACAGCCTGCATCGGGGATATTGTATTTAGGTCGCAGGCCGATGTAGATAGTTTTTCTGGCTGTTCCCTTATTGAAGGCGATCTCGTCGTTCAACCGTATTTTGGTTCTGGTATTAGAAACACTTCTGACATCCATGACCTTAGTCCATTGCTCAGTGTAACAAAAGTGACTGGCGCAATTATCATTGCGATTCAGGCACATTTGCCCAACCTGCATGGTTTGGAAAACATTACGGCTGCCAATAGATTGGTCATAACTCTCTGTGATAGCTTGACCAACATCCAAGCCCTTTCTGGGCTAAGTGGTGAGGTGGAAGACCTTCAAGTCATGGATAATCCATCTTTGCTGAACCTCGATGGACTCGAAGGGATTACAACAACGAACGATATCCTCTTTTTGACCAACAATCCCGCCCTCCAAAACCTTAACGGTCTTATCAATTTGACATCTGTTCACGGGTACAGTCTTGAAATAATAGACAACCCATCATTGACCGACATCCAGGGTTTGGGCAGTCTGGCCAATGTTAGTGGCAACTTTATCCTCGTAAATTGTGATGCCCTGCAAAACCTGAACGGGCTGAACAATTTGACCTCCGTCGAAAGATTTATTTTATCCAGAAATGAAGTACTTAATGATGTAAGTGCTGTTACTGCATTGACCAATGTTGATAATGATTTCCTCATAGCACGCAACCCCATGTTGGCCGACTGCTGCATCTTTTACGACCTCCTCAACAGCAATGCAATCGGCGGCCCAATTACCTTCGAAAACAATGCGGGCGGCTGCAACTCCTCCTCCGACATCCTCGTCAACTGCGGAACTGTCATCTGCCCCGGCAACCTCACCCTCAGTTCACAGGCCGAGGTCAATGCTTTTGGCAACTGTGAGATCATTGACGGCCAACTGACCATACAAGGCGGAGACATCACCGACCTGTCGCCTTTGGATGCCCTAAAGGAGGTAACAGGAGCACTAGTTATTATCGGCAACAGCAATCTCTCAACACTCGAAGGACTGAACAACCTGACTTCGATAGGCGGATTAGTCCTCATAGACAACCCCCTATTACAAAACCTACTGCCTCTTTCAAATTCGAGCAGTGAAGAATCGGGTGTCCTTATTTTGCGAAAAAACAATTCCATGAGCGATCTGAAAGGATTAGAGGGGATCACTGGCACCCGTAGTTTGGATATTAGGGAGAACGCCAATTTGCAAACACTTGAGGGGCTCGACAATCTGGCCATTGCGGACGGCAATTTTTCAATATCTGGCAACCCGGCACTTTTGAACCTGAACGGCCTGAACAGTTTGCACACCGTAAAAGATGTTTTCGGAATTCATGACAACGCTGTACTGGCTGACATTTCCGCACTGGCACAACTGAGTTCGGTTTACGTCATGGCAATCGGTAGAAACCCATCCCTTGCCGACCTGTCCGGCCTTGAAAACCTGAACGATCTGTGGACCCTTTCCATTGTCAATAACAATGCACTGCAAAACCTTGATGCCTTTTCATCATTGACTTCTATTACTGGCGACCTTACTATTCTCGAAAACCCGGTACTGACCGACTGCTGTGGCATCCAGCCCCTGTTGAGCGGCGGCAGCATTGGGGGCGCCATTTTGATAGAAGGCAATCCCTTCACCTGCAGCAGTGGGCCGGAGGTCATCAACAATTGCGGCGGCACTACAATAGGCATGGACCTCGAACTCAGTATGTCCCAAGCTATTGCAGACCCAGTCCAGTGGACGACTTACGAGGTCGTTCTCACCCTCCGAAACGCAGGCAGTGCCCCGGCCACCGGCATCAGGGTCTATTTCCCAAAACCCAGCGGCATCGTGTATTCCGGCGGCAACGAATTCAGCACCTCGCAGGGCAGCTTCAGCCCTTTTGGAAACCAGCAATGGGAACTGGCAGAACTGATGGCCGGCGAAACGGCCACCCTACAGGTCAATTATTTTTTGTTGCAACCTGATGCCCCTCTCGCTTATGCCCAAGTGATTGCGGCCAACGAAGAGGACAGCGACAGCACACCCAATAATGGCACCCCACCTGTGGTAAACGAGGACGACGAGGCCAATTCAGTTGACCCCACAGTCACCTCCGCTTGCAGTGGCAACATCGTACTGAACTCTCAAGCCAAGGTCAATACTTTTGGCAACTGTGAGGTTATTGACGGCAACCTGGCTATAATTGGAGAAGACATCACTGACCTAAGCCCCTTGTCCTCCTTAATAGAAGTAAAAGGCAGCCTGAATATCTGGAGCAATAGCAACCTGACCAATCTCGAAGGGTTGAACAACCTGTCATCGGTGGGTGGATTAACAATCCGCAGCAATCCCCTTTTGGAAAACCTGCTGCCACTTTCCAATTTGAGCAGTGATGAATTAGATTTTCTTTTTTTGAAAAAAAACAATGCCCTACTTGACCTTGAGGGATTAGAGGGGGTCACTGGTGTAAGCCGGTTGATCATCGAAGGGAATACCAATTTACTGACCCTGAAGGGGCTCAACAACCTTAGCATTTCGAGGGGCGATTTAGTAATTTCGGAAAACCCATCCCTTTTGAACCTAAATGACCTGAACAGTTTACTAACAGTTAATGATGATTTTGTCGTTCATAAAAACGATGCCCTGCTTGACCTGAAAGGAGTGGAGGGAATCACTGGCGCTAATTTTTTGCGGATTACTCAAAATGCCAATCTACAGACATTGGAGGGCCTCAACAATTTGTCCTTTGTCGAGAATCGTTTGGATGTTACTGACAACCCTTCTCTTTTGAACCTCAATGGCCTCAACAATTTAAATAGCGTCGGATCTGTTTTTGGGATTCAGCGCAACGCCGCCCTGGCTGACATCTCCGCACTTGCACAGCTGAATTCGAGCCGTGAGCTGATAATATTTTATAACCACTCCCTTACCAACCTATCTGGTCTCGAAAACCTGAGCCAATTGGAGAACCTTACCATCTCAAACAACCAGATATTAAACAACTGCTGCGGAATCCATCCCCTGCTTAGTAGCGGTAATATCGGAGGCAGAATAAGTATAGTGGCCAACCCTTTTCCTTGCAGCAACGAATCAAATATACTCAATAACTGTGCGTCCACCATTTGCACTGGGGATGTGATTTTGGAGTCGCAGGCCGATGTAGATAATTTTCCGGGTTGCTCCACCATCGGTGGCAACCTCATCATCCGCTCGCCTTTTGGGACAGGGAGCGCATCTTCGGACATCACCGATTTGAGTCCTTTGCTGGGTTTGACGGAGGTGACGGGCAAACTCGTATTGGAAAACAATGACCATTTGCTCAACCTGCACGGCTTGGAAAATATTACGGCCATTAATGGGCTTGCTATTGTACTATCTGATAGCCTGAACAACATTCAAGCACTTTCCGGCCTTGGCGGCGGGTTAACCTACATTACCATTTTGGGCAACCCTTCCCTGTCAAATCTCAACGGGCTGGAAGGAATAACAAATGTGAGCGGCAGCATAACTTTGACCGACAACATTGCCTTGACAAACCTCGACGGTCTTTCCAATTTGGTTTCAGTTGGCGGAGTTTTTCAAGTAGGGAAATGCCCCTCGTTCACTGATATGCAGGGCTTGTCGAATTTAGACAGCGTTGGTGGTACATTTCTAATCAATGAATGTATTGCCCTGCAAAACCTAAATGGTTTGAACAATTTGACCTCAGCCGGAGGATTTGTTCTAGCCGATAATGATGTTCTACAAGATGTAAGTGCGGTGACCTCATTAATCAATGTTAACAATAGTTTTTTCGTGGGTCGTAATCCAATGTTAGCCGACTGCTGTATTTTTTACGACCTCCTCAACAGCAATGGGGTCGGTGGTTCCATTGGCATTCAGGACAATGCCGGCCTATGCAACAGCGCCACCGACATCCTCGACAACTGCGCCCCCGCAGGCGGCATTGACCTCGCCCTCGCCCTGTCCGTCACCGACCCCGCACCGCCCATTTACACCAGCACCGAAGCTACCCTGACCATCACCAATGCTGGCCCGCAAACGGCGACGGGCATTGTCATTGATTTTCCCCGTCCGAGCGGAACGGTCTATACCGGCGGCAACGAATGGACAGCCACGCAGGGCAGTTTCAACCCCTTCGGAAATGAGCAGTGGACGGTCGGCAGCCTCCCCGCAGGCAGCACGGCGAGCATTACGGTGAGTTATTTTTTATTGCAAAACAACTTGCCGGATGCTTATGCACAGGTGATCGCCGCCAACGAAACAGACGTGGACAGCACCCCCAACAACGGTACGCCACCTTCGGTAAACGAGGACGACGAGGCGAGTACTGGAGGGGGCAGCCCTGCCCTTCCCGACCTTGTTCTGGCCAACCTGAACATCCAGAATTCGCCCATCGGAACGGGCGAAACCTTGAATTACAATTTTGATATTTCTAATCTTGGCAATGGGGCTGCAAGTGGAAATTTCAATGTAAAGGCATGGATTTCAACGGACAACGTCTTGTCGCCAGACGATATTCAAGACGGCACCGTACAAACGGGCAACTATTCGCCCGGCCTCACCCAAACGGGTATTTCAGGGGCTTCGGCCATTCCTGCGAATTTGCCCGATGGCAGTTATTTTTTGATTGTAAAAGTTGATGCGGACGATGTTGTGACGGAGAGCAACGAGGGCAACAATATTGTTTTTCAATATTTTTCGGTCACAAGCCCACAGATAATTTGCATCGGGGATGTGTTCTTGGAGTCTCAAGCTGATGTAGATAATTTTCTGGGTTGCACCATTATTGAAGGGACCCTCTCTATCCAGCCTCCTTTTGGGGTGACAACTTCGGACATCACTGACCTTAGCCCCTTACTTAGTGTTACACAAGTAACTGGTACCATTGTGTTAGCTTATCAAGACCATTTGTTAGACCTTCATGGCTTGGAAAACATTGCAATGGCCAATAGATTGGTAGTAACTATCTGTGATAGCTTGACCAACATCCAAGAACTTTCTGGACTTAGTGGCGAGATGGAGGACATCTTTATAATGGACAATCAGAATATCAAAAATATTGATGCATTAGATAAAATTGTAACTGTAAATAGAAATTTATATTTGACCAGCAATCCTTCTCTGGAAAATCTTGATGGCCTAGTAAGTTTAGACAGTGTTGGGGAGCGGTTCCATATTCTTTCGAACCCCAAAATAAGGGATATTGGCGGGTTGAATAACCTGCATGGAGTCGGCCTCGAATTAGTATTTGCAAATTGTGATTCGCTAAAAAGTTTGGAAGGCTTAAATAACTTAACTTCTACCCAGTTATTTGTTTTATCTGGCAATGATGTACTGGAAGATGTAAGTGCTTTAGGTAATTTGAATAGCGTAGGAGGTGACTTACAAGTATTGGGCAATCCGATGCTTTATGATTGCTGCATCTTCAACGACCTTTTAACCAACGGCACAATAGGCGGCTCGATCACCATCGAAAACAATGCTCCCGGCTGCAACAGCCCCACCGACATCCTCGACAACTGCGCCCCCGCGGGCGACATAGACCTCTCCCTCGCCATGTCCACCACCAATTCCGCCCCTCCGATTTACACCAGCACCGAAGTCACCCTCACCATCCAGAACAGCGGCGGGCAAGCGGCCACGGGCATCACCGTCGGCTTCCCCCGTCCGGGCGGAACGGTTTACACAGGCGGCAACGAATGGACGGCCACACAGGGCAGTTTCAACCCTTTCGGAAATGAGCAGTGGACGGTCGGCAGCCTCCCCGCGGGCGGTACGGCGAGCATCACGGTGAGCTATTTCCTCCTTTCGGGAAATGCGCTGACGCCCTATGCCCAAGTCATCGCCGCCAACGAGGCAGATGCCGACAGCACACCCAACAACGGTACGCCACCTTCGGTAAACGAGGACGACGAAGCGGCATTGACCATCAACGCATTTTCTGGAAATGGCGGTGTTGCCCTGCGAAGGCCGGGCGACCGCTTCCGCTTGGTTTTCGATAAATTTTACCCAAACCCTGCGCAGCATTGGCTGGCGGTGGATATTTATTCACCGGAAGAACAAGAAGCAAGGCTGGATTTTTACGACCAGCAGGGCAGGTGGATTTACCGAAAGGAAGTGCAATTGGAAAAGGGGAACAACATCGTTGAGATTGAAGTGAGCCATTGGAAATCAGGGCTTTACAACGTGATCGGACGTGGAAACGGAACGCCTTCTTACGGGCGGTTTTTGAAGGTGTGGGAGGAGTAAGAAATAAAAATAGCTCGCCCCGAGGTTTCGGGGCGAGCTATTTTTGTATCCGCTCAAAACCACATGGCCTTCGCTGGTTCCGACAACCGAGGATATATATCCTCGGTTGTCGGAACCAGCGAAGGCCATGTGGTTTTGAGCGGATACCTATTTTCACTTAGAAGCCTCTTTTTTGATCGGCGGGGTCGTTTCCGCAAATTTTTTGCCGCCCCATCTGCCCAGCCATTCCATGGTCTTGCCCAATTGGAAGTATTGAATAAACACCTGATGGGCTTCCTCTTTTGTATTGCGGCTCATCGTTATGTTGTTCGGGGAGGTTTTGATGGTAAAATAATATTTTCCTTCAGCGTAGTCGAATTTTTTTCCGCGTCGTCTCATGAATCTTGGTTTGTGTTTTAAAATTGTTTCTTGATGTTCTTTTGAGAGAAACCAGAGTTTGAGAGAATGAGAGTTTGAGAGAATGAGAGTTTGAGAGCAGTATAGAGAATGTACTCTTTGGCCTCTCGAACGAATACCAAAGAGTACATTCTCGATACTGCTCTCTCCAAAGGAGTCCTGCGGACAAACTCTCATTCTCTCATTCTCTCATTCTCTCATTCTCTCATTCTCTCATTCTCTCATTCTCTCAAACTCTCATTCTCTCAAACTCTGGTTTCTCTCATCTTAAGTATTCCTTTTTTGGAACTGTAAAATGCCCCAGCCGAGGTAGCCTTTTTTTCCAGCATCAATCAAAGCTTGAATTGTGGCCATTCTTTTTTTAACAAACGCCTCGCCCGATTGTTTGGCGAGCTTGCTGTATTGAGCGTCTATTGCTTCCAATATTTTCGAAAAATGGGTGACCAGTTCACCCGGCATCCTTTTGGCAAAAACCCTTTCGAGATCGGCTTTTCCGGCCAGTCTTTTATATAACTTGACCGAACCCAGGCCTTCTATCTTCGAGTGGGCAAATACATCCGCCAACGCCCCGTCGGGGCAGTCATCGCTCTGCAATATATCGGTAAAAATAAAGCGCCCTTCCGGTTTCAGCACCCGGGCCACTTCCCGGAACACTTTGTCCTTTATATTGCTGTACATTATCGCATCCTGCGACCATACGAAATCATAAGTTTCCCTGCTAAAAGGTATCTGCTCGAAGTTGCCCGTAGTGACGGTCACTGTTTTTTCCAGCTCGGCTTTTTTGACCTTGGCCAAGTTGTATTTGTTTTGGGTTTCGCTGAGGTTAAGGCAATCCACCCGGCAGCCATAGGTCTGCGCAATAAACCTCGCCGCCCCTCCATAGCCCGAGCCGATGTCCAAGATTTTATGGCTTTTCTTAATCACCGGCATTTTTTTTATCATCGTCAAAACAGTATGCTGGCTGGCCTCTTCCATTGTTTGTTCGGGGCTTTCATATATACCGACGTGTATGTTTTCCCTCCCTAAAATATGCTGATAAAACTTGTCGGCCTCTTTGCTGTCGTAATAGTCTTTTACAGACTGAATCAAATCGTTGTCGTTCATATTTTTTTATTAAAGAAATGGAAAATTAAAAATTGGGAACCATTGGTTCTCGGGCATTCAAATTTTGAGTTTTATGAAAAAAAATAATTTAGGGAGTTTACAGCAGTCCCTGTTATTTTACCAGTTCCACATTTCTTGCCCTCAGTCCTTTTTCATTTTCCTCCACATCAAATTGCACTTTGTCCCCTTTCCGGATCCGGTCAATGGAGTCCCTGAAATGGACGTAAACGTCTTGCGGAGTTTGTTCTGAATGGATAAAACCAAAACCTTTTTTCCGGTTAAAATATTTGATCGTCCCTGTCTTCTTCGACGGCGGTTCCTTTGCTGCTTTTGGCTTTTCTTTCCAGCCAAAGAATGCTTTTATTTTATCTAAAACCATGGTTTTCTATTTGCTTTTATTGAACTTTTTTTCCTGCCCCTGATTGTTGGGTATGCGAAGGTATGCAAAAGTTGATTTATGTCGTAACGGTAAAGTAACTGGGCAGGGCTAATTGAAAACAGAAGGCCAGGGTATCACAAAAAAAACTGGCTGCCGGTAATTTCCAACAGCCAGCTTTTTTTTATTTTGAACGTAACTGAATAATCGGGCCTTAGAGGTGATGCCCCGAGGGTTCGGGACAAGCTCTTTGGGCGGGGACGGCGGGCGGAAAGGCGTTGCCTCA
>DROJ01000346.1 GCA_011321935.1 Bacteroidota bacterium
CCGTTGGCAATGGAAAAGACCCAGCCCTTGTTTTTCCCTGCATCCCAGTCTTTGTTTGAAATAATGACCCCATCGGAGGTGGTCGAAGTCGTTTTGAACCACACGCTCACACTGAAATCTTGGTCGGCACCGAACTGTGGGCCGGTCGGGGCAAAAGCATACGAATTGGAACTCCCCGTGGTTTCCAATTGCTTTCCGGCGATGGTGTCCGGCTCACACCGGCTATCGACGGTCACCATGCCGGGGATGGTTTTCGAGTCCGTCGCCCCGGAGCCGTCGGTCACGGCGAGGGTCACGTCATAGCTGCCGTTTGCCCCAAAAACGACCTTTGGATTGCGGGCGGTCAAACTGCTCACCCATGCCGGGGCGGGGCTGAAGGTCCATTGCCAACTGGCCCCGCTGTGCTTGAGCATGGAGTGGCAATCGAACTGCACGGTGTCGCGCGAACAAAAGACGGAATCGGCATAGGTCATCGGCTGTGCGACGGGGGTGAAGGTGGCGGCCATCGCATTTTCCCAAACGCCCCGCCCGCCCGTGGCGATGCGTATTTTGCCGTCCCGGTAAAATGGGGCCAGCTTGAAACTTTTGGCGATGAGGGGCAGGCCGTTTCCATAGTCCACCCAGTCACCCGCATTGGCATCATAATAAAAAATGCCATTTTTGGTGGCCAAATAAACGAGGTCATTGGTGCCGCCCTGATAGTGGATGTCCTTTGCTTTTTCGCCGTTGAGGGTGGCCGTGGTCATGTTCGTCCAAGTGCTTCCGCCGTCGAGGGTTTTATAAACCTTTTTGCCATTGGCCCCATTTCCAGAGGACACCCAGAGTTCGTTTTCGTCTTCGGGGTTGAGGGTGATTTCAATCCGGCTCCGGCTGTTCGAGGGCAGGGTGGTCAGTTGGTTCCATGTGCTGCCGCCGTCGGTAGTGCGGTAAATATCGCGGTAACTGGTGCCGTCGGGTTTGAACACCACATATATATAGTCGGGGTTATTGCGGGAAATCTCGATTTCGAGAGTGCGCCCATTTGCCCCAAAATCATGGAGCGACTGGAAGGTGATGCCCGCATCGGTGGATTTCCAAATGCTGCTGCCCTCCCCCATGAAATAGTGCCCGGCATACCGGGGGTCAAAATACAGGCCACTGGAATTGGAGGTGGAATAGCTTTCGTTCGGGATGAGGGGCAGGGTGGCCCCATTGGTATAAGCCCCGCCGATGGCATCCGGCATATTGATGGTCACCGTGCCGCCTGCCCAATATTTATTGAAAAACACCTTCCGGTTTTCGATGGGGTGGACATAGCCCGTGGCCTCTTCCACGCCGCCGAGTTTGATGCTGTTCCCGGTGCCATAGCTTTGATAATAGCCGCTGTTTCCCACATGGTACCGCCCGCCGACGAGTACGTCCTCGTTCCATCCACTGCCAAATCCCCAATAATTGGAGCCGGCAATTCCATTTTTCCTCGACTCAAAAGTTTGCAAACTATCGGTCGAAAATTCGATGCCCCCGTCATTGGCCACCCACACCTCGCCGCCGTTCACCACGATGGCCTGAATGTCGGCATGCACGTCGCTCAGGCGCTGAGAATTGGCCGCTCCGATGGAAATATAGCTGGCCCCGCCGTCCGAACTTTCGGACAAACGCACGGTGCCGAACCAAAGCAGGTCGGCATTGTTTGGCGAAGCCTCACAGTCAAAATTGTAAAAACCTTGGTGGTAGCCATTGGAGTAAGCGGCGGCATTCCACGGCATGGTATTGATGGCCTGGTATGGCCCCCCATATTGCCCGGCGGGCACCGTCCAGTTTTCGCCCCGGTCATTGCTCCGCAAAATGCCTATCCAGCCATTGTCATTGGCCTTGTCCGCCCCGATGAGGCAGACGTAAACGCGGTCAGGGTCGGCGGCGGTGAGGGCTATTTTGCCCCCATTGACATTGGCGTTCGCCGGGTCGGAAGGCGAATAATAACCATTGTTTTTCAAAAACCAATTGCCCCCGCCGTCGGGAGACATGAAGAGTTCGGCACGCACGGAGTCGGCATTGTTTTTCAATAAATAAACAGTGTCGGGGGAAGTGGTGTGCCAGTCCACATCATAGCAGGTTTCGGCAAAAACATGGGTCGGCCAAGTGGCCCCGCCGTCGGTGGAAAGATAGAGGCCGTTGTCGGCGGTACAAAAAACACTGTCGGGATGGGAAGGCCGGAATTTCACCTCATTGGCCGAACTGCCGAGGTATCTGACCTCCGCCCAAGTGGCCCCGCCGTCGGTGGTTCGATAGAGGCGGTTGTTCGCCCCCACGATGACCAGGTCGGGGTTCGTCGGATGGATTTGCACGGCAGTGTTTCCCCCCACAAAAACCTCGTCGGGGTTGGTCAATGACCAGTTCAGTCCATGGTCGGTGGTTTTGTAAACGCCGCCGCTTTCGGTGCCGGCAAAAAGGACATCGGGGCTGCTTTTCGATTGGTCGAGGGAATACACATTGACCTGATTGGAATAGGGCTGAGTGGTGCCCGATTTATAAGTCTCGAATGGGCCGATGCTCGTCCAGCCCAAGTTGCGCTGCTCGGCCTCTGCCCTGCGCTCTTTTATTTTTCTATAAAAATTTTCTTCCTGCTCGCGGCTTGGCGGCCGGATGTGGCCGCTGTCGTCCACCCATTCGCTCACTGTTTTCAGCCAAAACTTATAGTTCTGTCCATGAACGGTTTTTACGTATTCATGCTCCCGGTAGTATTTCAAATAGGCATCCACCACCTCGTCCACATTGGGGTCGGGGCCGTACATGGCCACTGCCCAAGCTGGGGTGTTGGCATCAATGGGCGGGATGGTTTTGAAATATTCGGGATGTGGAGGATTTGGATAATTGGAAAAGGCAGATACATCGGTTTGGGAAAAAACGGCTGTAAAACAGCAAGCGACCAATGCCGACAACAGAATGAATTGTCTCATCTTAAAAAGTAGTTTTGTGAATTTGTTTGAGCCAGCAGCCAAAGAAAAAGGGCGTTTGACAATTTTGGGCTTTAAGTGCTTGCAGGTGTTTGTTGGGAAGAAAAAATGGTTTTTTGGGGAGGCTTTAGCGGGTCACTTGAAGTGGCCTGCTTTGCCTGAAATTACGGGGGCACCTTAATTCTACTTTGACACTTTGGAAAAATGAGCTGTTTTGCTTGGCCATTTGTAAGAAAAATTCGCCCGGCAATGGGAAATTGCCGGGCGAAAACGCTGGCATTGCCCGGCTATTTTCTATTGCCGGGCAATTTGTACAAGAGTGTCAAAGTAGAATTAAGTGACCCCGTAATTTCCTTCCGGCTGCAGACAGGGCTAGGGTGTCCAAAATTTGAAACAAGGTTCTGCCCTGTCTTCATCCGCCATTTTTTTAAATCAAAACTTCCGAGCGGCGGGGTCTTTTTCATAAAAATAAATCAGGGGCTTTAAAAAACGCCATTTCAAGTTTTCATAAAATGGGGAAGAATGAAGGAGCGAAAGAAAAAATGTAAATTTCAGGCTGCAAAGTTACCGTCAATGCAAATCAAGAGCGAATTTTGCAAGCCTACAACTGACCTACACAATCAATAAAAACAGGCTAATTGATGATAAATGAACCAATACAGACAGCTATTCACCTTGATTGCCTTGTTAATGATGTCCTCCTGCTTGCTGGGGCAAACAGCGGCAGTTGACAGCTTGCTTTCGCTTGCCTCCGCCGAAACCTATCCCGAAGCATCCCTTTCCTTAAAACACCTCGACGCTGCTTACAGCTTGGCCAGTTCATTGGGCGACCTAAAGGGCGAGTGCCTCGCCAAAAGGCAGGCGGGCAAGGTTTACCGCAAGCTCGGGCAAATGGACAAGGCCATCCAGGCCTTTCAGGCTTCCGCCAAATTGGCTGACGAAATGGGCGATTTGCAGCAAACCGGCCTTTCGGCCTACTTTCTGGGCGATGCGTATTTTAGGCTGGACAGGTTTCAGGAAGCAGCGGAAAAGCTCAACGATGCGCTTTTGATTTTTAAAAAAACAAAAAACCACGAGTGGCAGGCCGGCACGATGAACGCATTGGGCAACCTCTATACCCAGCCCAAAATGGGGAAAAGCCAAAAGGGCCTGGCCTATTATGAAGCCTCTTACCACTTGCTCGACTCTATCGGTTCGCCGGAGAAAGTCAGCCCGCTGTTCAACATGAGCTATTATTTTTTGGTGAACAAACAAGCAGAGCGCGCCATCCCTTTTGTGGAGAAGGCACTGGCCTATTTCCAAAGCGAAAAAGACCCCCACGGCCTTGCCGTCGCCCACGGCAACCTCGGCTATGCACATGGCCTGCTGGGCCATTTTCAAAAAGCAATGTCGCATTATAAAATAAGCGTTGACACGGCGAGGAAGTACCAGTTCCGGCAAATACTTTTTACCACTTATAAAGACATGTCGGAAACTTATGAACAGCATGGGCTTTACGAGGAGGCACTGGCATTTTACAAAAAATACGAAACCCTGAAAGACTCGGTGACGGGCAAGGAAATGCAGGAAAGCATTTCGGCACTGCGGGTGCAATATGAATCGGAAAAGAAAGAAAGGGAACTGGCCGAAAGCCAAGCACAGGTCGCCAATTTGGAACAGGAACGGCTGATCACGAAGCACCGAAACCTATTGGTTTTGCTGGGCTTGTCGGGGCTTTTGGCCATTGGCGGAGTGCTGTTTTTCAAAACCAAAAGCGACCAAAAGAAAAAACGGGAACTGCTGCGGCTGGAAAAGGAACTGGCCGAAAAAAAGCTGCAAAAGGAGGCAGCGGAAAAGGAGTTCATCAAAAAAGAACTGGATTTCAAAAGCCGTTCCCTGACCAATTATGCGCTCGACATTGTGCATAAAAACCAGTTTGCCGATGAACTGATAGACGGCCTGAAGGGCTTGCACCAACTGGACAAAAAAGCCAAAACAGCCAAAATAAAGGAACTGACCATTCTCGCCGTTTCCAACCTGCAGGTCAACGAAAATTTGCAGGCACTACAGGAAAACGTGGAGGAAGTGAACCACGAATTTTACCAAAAAATGGAAGAACGGTTTCCCAAACTTTCGCGCAACGACTATGTGCTTTGCAGCCTGCTGCGCCTCAACCTGCAAAACAAGGAAATAGCCACCGTCCGCAAAACTTCGGAAAGCGCTATCAAAATGGCGCGCTACCGCTTGCGCAAAAAATTGGGGCTGAAACCGGAAGAGGATATTGTGGCTTTTCTGAGAAGAATAGCTTGAACAGTTTTCAGTTTTCAGTCTTCAGTCCGCAGTCTTCAGTCTTTGTGGAGCGGCTCTTAGCAAAGTTGCTAAAATGGAACAACATAAATGGATGCCTCCTTAAAGACTGGAGTTTTCAGTTTTCAGTCCGCAGTCTTCAGTCTTTGTGGAGCGGCTCTTAGCAACTTTGCTAAGAGCCGCTCCACAAAGACTGAAGACTGCGGACTGTGGACTGAAAACTGCGGACTGTGGACTGGAAAGAGCCATTAAACAAACAAATCCTCCACCAATAATTGGTTGGTGACTACGCTCAGGTAATGGGCGTTTTTTTTTTGCCCCCGAAGCGGTCAACAAAGTGACGAAGATGTTCTTTTTAGTGCGGGTGCTGGTTTTGAAATTTATTCTGTTCAATTTTATATAAATGGTTATAGCTCGCCAAATCTACCTGAAAACAGGGCAACTTGGCGAAGTATAAATTTATAATCCGCCAAATTGCCCTGTTTTTTGGCGAACTTGGCGAAGTATAAACTTCTGGGCAACTGTTTAGCGGGGCCTTTGAGGTGATGCTAAACAGTTACGTTCAATCAATAATCGTCACCTTCCTCGTTGCCTGCCCTTCTTTTGTTTTTAGTGAAATAAAATACATGCCTTCGGGAATTTTATTGCGGTCAACCGAAAGTTTGGCAATATGTTCGCCCCGGTTTTTTTTGCCGCCCGCATTTGGGAAAACGGCAACTTTTTGGCCGATAATAGAATATAAAGAAACCTCCACATCCATAGGCCGGTCAAGGTCATATTCGAGGGTCAGGTAATCTTTTGTTGGATTTGGGAATACATTAAAAGATATATCCGCAACTAAATTTTGCGTAGCCGAAACATTATCAAAAACAGCAATTAAAGTATCGGCCTCGGTCAATGTAATGGTTGCCCTACGTTCCAAAGAATCGGGGAAAATAACATTTCCAGATTTGCTGACCCAATGGCTGAATTGATATTCGTCGGCAAAGTCATTAAATACTTTTGCCTTTATTTTATTTTCCATGCCGCCAAAATAATCGCCGTTCCAGGGGAATGTTTCTATATCGAGGGTATTAAAATCAATCTCCCCTACCCCATCGGGTTCAGTCAACAAAGTGATATTATATGGCCCGGAAAGTTCTTCGTAACATTCCAGCATACCATCGTCCAAAAGGGTGCAACGTTCGCTAATAAAATCTTTTAACCGTCGTACATTCAATTGCCACTCCGTCATCGAACCTCCCCAACGGGCAATTTGCCCGGGCATCTCTGGTTCTATAACTGCCAACATGCGGTCCAATGTGTTCATCATATTTTCGCAGGTAAATACGGTGTTCATCATATCCGCATACCTTGAGTAATATAATTGTTTGAACGTTTCATTTTCTGCCAATAATTTAAGGAATATTTTTTCGTGCTTTCCAACGTCCGTGTTTCCATTGCCAAAATCAAAGAAGTCGTCCATAAATTCACCTATTTGTTCCAGGTCACATGGATCTGCATTGGGGCTTATATTCGGCACGCCACTGTAATTAATATAATAATCAAAAGTAGCATCGAGGTCCCAAAGTATATATCCCCACTTTTTATGCTTGCTGTCCGGGTTGCGGCCTCGCCACCAACCGGTATTATAATTCAGCCAATCAGAGGCGACGACCGTAAGGTTGACGAGCATATAATCAATCAGGCTTTTCATATTTATACTGTCCTCGGCAATTTGGTAATTATCGGGATCGCTCATATCGTTGGTTAAAATAAAGTCCCGTAAATTGGTCCAGTCATCAACAGCTTGCTGTCCTCCATATTGAATCGTTGTTTCACCCCAAGTGGTCAGGTATTGAATTTCATATTTACCCTGCTTATAATATTCTTTAGTATAGTCATGGTCAACCGGCCGCTCCCTCATTCCATATACGCCCCAATATTGTCCATTTAAAAACAATATAACGCGTTCGACTGCCCTCTTGTCCAATTCCATCCCTCCTTCCGTTGCACATAAAGTCTGCACATATTCATCGCGTATATGAGTGCTCCCATTGTGCTGGCCGTCATTAATTGCCGGGTAATTATCATCGCCCGAATTCCGGAACATAAATTTCTGGTATTCATCGCGGTCAGAATAAGAAAACAAAGGTGCTTTCACAGCTTTTGAATATCCCATTTCATCCCTCGATATCCAATCAATACTACGGTGCGGCAATACCCACGAATCCTGCCCGTGCCGGTTGAGGCTGCCAAATGAAGTAGCCTCCCGCTCTTTATTTTTATTAAAATATTCCAACGAGCCAATTGGTATTAAATCGCCGTTTCCATTTGCCAAATCTATTACTTCATCGGCGGCCACCGAAAATACGGCCAAGCTAAAATCTTCGTCAATTAAATAGGTATTAAAATCCATTTTACCGGGCAATATAGTGGTATCGTTACTGAACGCACGGGCCTTTACAACAGTGGTATTTCCAATGGTCAAAGTATCTGTATATTCAGGAGAATTAATTGCCGGATTTTTGCCATCAACAGTATATCGGAGTACCGAATTGGGTTCGTTGTTTTCTATAATTACCTTTTGAGTACCGTCATAAAAGCCGGCCTGCAAACTCATGGTTGGCGCAGCCGTATATTTATCAAATTGCGGGGCGTCATTATTGGAAGCCCCCGGGGTTGGCTGTGTGCATATTTTCCAAATATCGCTGCCATCGGTTTCGCGGCAGCGGGAATGTTCCACCAAAGTAAGTGCCAGCGGAAAAGCATCAACGACCGTCTCATCGGGTTTTGTCAATATAACAAATTCGTTCCCTTTGGTCTGTGCCAATTTAAAATTGGTGTGGTAATTACCGTCAATAACCATGTCCCTACCAGAACACCAAAAAACCAAAAAACCATTTGCAGGGATAAGCGTACCTGCCGGAATTTCCCATTTCGCAGGCTTGCTCTCTTTATCCGACAAATGCCAACCACTTATATCAACTTCAATGTCGCTGTCATTATACAGTTCTATCCAATCTTCTGTCTTTTGAAAATTGTCAAAAAAACTATTAAGGTTGGAAGCTGAGTATTCGTTGATATGTACCTGCGCCGACAGGGCGGAAAAAGAAAATATCAGCAGGGATAAAATAAAGTAAAATTGCTTTGTCATTGCATTGTGGTTTGTTCGAAACCGCCCAATTAATTAGACAGGTTCAAAAGAATGAATATAATATAAAGTCGAATCAAAAACAATTATCCCATTTCGGAGAAATTATTTTTGAAATTAATTTACACATTTTATTTTCGGTCAAAATAAAAACAAAAAAACTATTTCACCAAAGTAACATCCCCCTCAAACAATAAGACCTCTCCATCAATAAATTTTACTTTCGCAAAATATACATAAACGCCATTGTCCAAGTCCTCTCCTTTCATCCGCCCGTCCCAGCCATTGACAAGATCATTGGGCGAAAAATTATGAAAAGAAGCCATTAAGACACCCCATCGGTTAAAGATTTTAAAATCCAATATTTCAGAAATGCCTTTGCCGCCGTTGATAAAAAACACATCATTGATTCCGTCATTATTTGGGGAAAAAGCATTCGGTATATATATCAACCTGTTTTTAATAATTGCCACATTAATTTGGTCTTCTGCGGTGCAGCCGTTTATATCAATCACTTTTATTTTATAATTGGTACTTTCCAATGGAATTGCTTTTTGTTCATAACAATCATTGCAATCAAAAGCAGGCGTCCATATCACGCTGTCTATTTGTTCCGGCAGAAAATTAACGCGCGCTTTTAAATTGATTTCGCAGCCAAGTTGGGCTTCCATATCATCGCCAAGAAACACAATCAATTCAGGCTGTTCGACAATATTGACAAGTGTATCCCACTCGCAGCCGATAGCGTCTTGTATTGTTATTTGATATGCCGCAGGCGGCAATAAATCCATCGAATTGGAACTCTGAAAAACAATGCCGTCAAAAGAATATAGATAAGGGGCAGTGCCTCCGATTACCGATTCTATTTTTATTTGCCCGGCAGCTTCTCCAAAACAAGGATTGACAATTGAAAAGGCAGCGCCCGTCGGCATTTTTTCATTTAAAACAACCAAAGTCGAGTCTGTTGTTTTACAGCCGTTGGTGGCACTTGTCACTTCCAAAATATATGTTCCCGCGGCATTGATTAAAGGCATCAAAGTATTTCCGCCGCTTATAATATTTCCCGTATCGGTCGTCCAAAAATAAGAGAAATTATTCCCTGCCGACGAGCCCGTTCCGTTCAATGCCAATGTTTCGGTAAGGCAATTTAGTTCGCCGCCACCTGATGCTATTGCTACCGGCGTGTCCGTATCTGCCACTACTTCTACGCTTGTTGAATTGGTACAGCCCGATGTAGCATCAATAATAATTACCTGATATATGCCGGGCAAATCCACGGCCGGTTCTGCTGTGTTTTCACCCGAAACGATATGCCCGTTTTGCGTTGACCAAATATAAGTTCCGGAATTAATATTGCTATTTGCGCGGAGGTCAATTATGGTATTTGTCAAACAATTTAATGTATCGGGCGGGGCTATATTTATTTGCGGAAGCGGCATTATTGGAACTGTAATTTCTGAAGAATCGGTGCAGCCGCCCGAATCAACAATTACTATTTTATAAGTGCCCGCCGTATCTATTTCGATGGAAGTAGTTTGTGCGCCCGACAATATACGGCCATCTTCCGTTGACCATTGATAGGTCAAATTATTATTGGTAGAAGTAGCAACGGCGTCTAAAACAAGTGTTCCGTTTTCGCACAATATACCGGCGGGCTGTATTTCCGCATGGGCGGGCGAAAGAGTTGTTCCAGATAATAATTTATATTCATAATCACATACGTCGCCGCCCTTTCCGTCCATCATCAAATAATAAGTATTTCCGATTACCAGATCGCTTGCGGTCAATGTAAAACTACCGTTTCCACCGCCATCAATACAGTTGGAAAAAGAAGTAAAAAACTGGCAGTCATCGGTGGCGAATATCTGCGCCTGCATGCCCGCCCCTTGATTGCAATTGGAGAAAGTGATCTCCAAAACAAAAGTAGTCGAGCCAGCTATAAAAGAAACCCAATTATTGTTTTCCACCTGTCCGCAAAATGCGTTCGGGGTGCCAGAATTTACGGCTGCGCTATTATTGGAACAATAGCCATCGAGATTGCAAAGCAGGGGCGCTTGGGCACAGGTATTGGCAGGGGGAAGGGGAAAATTACAAGGCTGTGCAACCGCAAGCGATATATTCAAAAAAAACAAAGAGACGTAAATTAACCTGAGCATCGGGTATTTTTATTTGCGTATAAAAGTCAGTTAGAAGCAGGAATCAATTCCAAATTTTCCGACAAATAATTCACCAAAGGTGCTTGTATCAACTGCCCTGTCAGTTCCAATATCCGCAGATAATCAAGGCAAAGTTCTTGTTCTATTTTAAGTAACAATTTTTGGTTTTTCAAGATACTTTCTTTCACCCTCAATAATGTCAAGGGATGTACATTTCCGCTGTTCATGTATTTTTCCAAAACATTCTCCAATCCATTTTCTTTTATATTTTTTTGCAAAAATTCATAATCGTTTTTCAGGCCACCAAATGAAGCATAACTGTCTTCAATTTTTTCCAATAGTCCCATTTCCAATAATCGGGCTTTATATTTTTCGTCGTATATTTCGAGGGCAGCTTTATTTAATTTTGTGCGGGCAGTAGCTTTGGTCGGGATATTGATACCGACGCCCAGCGACAGTTCTCTTTGCAAATCCAGCTTATCGCGTCCCGCATATTTAAGTTGCACAAAATCAATTATTTTTTCACTTTCTGCTTCTTTTAAATCATACTCGGACTTGGCAAAATCCGCATTCGACAATTGCTGCGAATATTTTGGGTTTTTCAATAAATCTACTTTTATGCGGCTGATTGTTTTTTGCATTTGGGACACACTGATCCATCCTTCTTTTTCCAATTCAGAAAACATTTCCTTATTTAATATTAATTGTTGGACAAGTCTCATTTTATAATGTTCCAAACGCATTAGGTCTCGGCCAAGCGTTTGAAGAGCTTCTTCATTTTTTAAATAATCGTCAATATCAAAACCAGTGGCATTGCCCATCATTTTTTCAAAGATCGTTTTTTTATCTTCCAATAAAACCCTTTTTTCTTTTAACAATTGTATTGCAATATCTACATAATACCAATCAATAATATCGGTATATTTTTTTTTCAATTCTTCTTGCTGATATACCATTTGTTGGTTCTCGTAAATATGGATATTGTTTTGGTTGAGATGGCTTTGTGCCTGTTGAGCCTTTTTTCCATTTAAACTCACCCGGAACAAATATTCCTGCCGCCCAAAATCAAGTTCATCTGTTTCTGTCCTAAATTCCAGCTTCTCTATTAGAGGTAGGTTTTGCGGACTGTTTTTTAAGAAATACAAATTTTGCATTTGCAGGCTATCCACTTTAGACACCGGCCTATCAGACAATAGTTGGGTACTCGTCACCTTATTTTGCCCCAAAAGTATTGCAGAGCAAAAAATAAAAAAAGCAAAGGGAACAAACAAATAAATACTGCCCTTCCCCCTGCCCATTCTGAAGTATGAAAACAAACACACTCTCATTTTAGGTTATAATTTTTTTTGGTATTCCCATCTTCCTTTTTTGCCATTTTACCAAAAGGAAAAAGTATCGAGGTCAAAGAAAAATCACCGGCGGCATCCAGTGAGTTGAGCATCACTTTTTCTTTTTGTAAAAAAGGATTGTCCGCCGGGATTTGCACGAGTACCTCCCGTCCATAAGTTTTTAGTTCGGGTATTTTCCGGAGGCGTTCGGGTATTTCTACGATGCGCGAACCGAGGCCGAGCACCACCCCAATAATTTGATGGGAGGGGTGCAGGCTGGAAGCCACCAATAAGCTGTCCCCTGTTTTCACCTGCAAGATCAAGCTCTCGTGGACAAAGCCTTTAACCAGCGTCGGGTTGCGCTCGTAGAAACTGATCAGGGTAGAAAAGGCGTCAATATTTTCTCCTTCCTTGCAATGTATATTGCCGACCAATCCGTCGGTGGGTGCGTATATAAATAGTTTTTGTTGCTCTGCCTCATAATAATCTATTTCTTTTTCCAATTTTTGCCGGACAACGTTGGAGGGTTTTCCAACCATATTTAATTGCTCATTTAATTGCCCTATTTCCAAATCAATCGAGGCTGTTTCTTGCTCCAGTTTTTGCCGCAGCCATTCCAGTTGTATATCCAGGACAGAAGTTTCTTTCTCTCCGTCCGGTTTAATACTTTTCAAATCTTTGAGCAATGATTGCTTGATTTCTATTTCCGATTTTATTTTTCTTATTTCTGCATTTATGGTGGCGGCTTTATTTTGCTTTTTAATTTGCAGTTGTTCTATTTTGCTTTGCAACAATTGTTTTTGTTGGAGGGCAAGCAACTCAGCTTGTGCGAGGTCATGGCTTATGTCGTTTATTTTCAGGTCAATGGACGATTGTTTTACCTCCATCAATAATTGCCCTTTATTGACTTCCTGTCCCGGCGTCACATATATTTTATGAACCATGACGGCTTTGTCATGGCTCAGTTCCGTTTCTTTGTTTTCGGCGAAGCCGTAAAAAAGGACAGACTCCCCACCGAGCTTTGTGTTCATCTGAAATAAAATATATACCACTGGTATAATGAAAAGATAGAGGTAGTTTATTTTATTTTTAAAAATATTCATTGATTAAATTGCTGTTGGCTATTTGCGATTAGAACGGAGACCTTCCAAGTTTTTAAAACTTGAAAGCTCTAAACCCTAAATATTGTCCAATATTTGGTTCCTGAAATTCAAACTGACCACTTTTATTTCCGGCAAACCTTTCAACCCTTTTGCCAACTCCCCCGCCCTTGCCTTATATTTTAATTTTAATTGGTACTCATATAATAAAAGGTGCGATTTTTTTTCGCTGATAAATACTTTATAATATTCCAAAACATAGCTTTCGCAAAAAAGCGACAATTGTTTTTCCAGTTCAGAAAACGAAGCACATTCTTGTGGCAGCTCCAACCTTAAAGTACCGATCAGTTTTTCTTTTTGGCTAAAAGAGGACAGGCGCAACAAAAAAGCCGTCAGGCAAAAACCCGCCGTGCCGACTATGGCGATGGTAAACCCGAACACCCCGCAGGCAATGCCCGAGGCAATGGCAGCAAACATAAAAACTATATTTCGCGGGTCTTTTACCGTCGTCCGAAATCGGATGATAGACAATGCGCCCAACATGCCAAGCCCCCTCGCCACGCTGTCGCCGATGGCCTGCAAAATAGTGGCGGCCACAATAGTTATCAAAACCAATGCCTGCAAAAAATGATTGGGGCGGCCTACTGCCCGGCTGGTTTTTTCATACGTGAAAGCGATCATCGTCCCCAATACCAAGGAAAAAAGGACGGTGAACAGCACCGATATAAATGTGGGGTTTTCAGTATTATATTGCAGTGATGAAAAATCAAACATTTATTGTTGCATATTTTATTGAGTGGTGGTTGGTAGTGCCAATTATTAGTGAGTGATTAGGTTTACTAAAACTTTTAAAGTTTAGTAAACCTTACACCACCTATTGATTCACGATTGGCTAAATACAAGTCGGAACAAATACGGCCTTCCCCTATTCGGCTTTCAGTTTTTTTTTCCTGCGGATAGGGGCATTGCCCGATTAATGCGACTACCTTTTGACAACGAGGAACGACCCTATTCCCCCAGCCTATTATTTTATGTAAAAAACACTGCCGCCCTGAAACAAGATGAAAGCAATTATTGACATTGAAAAGACTTTCCTTGAAATATTCGTTGCCGCGGCTGTGTCCTGAGTTTGGTTTTTCTAAACTTGCGCCGTAAAATACGTTGTAAACTTTAATACAATAAGTACCCTCTCAAAATTATTTTTACTTTTGACGGATACTTAACATTGTCAATATTAATGTCCACCTAATAATTTTCAATTTTCACAAAACACAACTAATTAAAATGAAACCACTTTCCCAACGCCTCATAAAGGCAAGCCTCTTCCTGCTCACATTGATCTTTTTGTGCTTCCAGCAAAATATTCATGCGCAGCAAACCACCGCCCGGGGCGCCAACGGCCTGCAAGCTCATTTCCGCGGAAAAACAAAACCGCTGCGCGAACTCGCCCCCATGCCGGCCACCGACCGCCACAAACAGGCTGACCGGAAAGCGAACAAACCTAATTTCGTTCCGCCCAACTTTATCAACTACGAACGCCGGCCCGCTGTAAACCCCGATGCCCTCCCCATCGGAAACGACCCGGTGCGGCAGGACAACCTGAACCGGGTACTTGGCATCCCCGTTGCTCCGAACCTCGTCTTTGAGGGCATTGACGAAAACACCTCGCAAGTGGGCGTGCCCGACACCAATGGAGATGCCAGCCCCGAGCATTACATCCAGATCGTCAACTCATCGTGGTTTCAGGTTTTCGACAAAGAAGGCAATGCGCTGACCCCGCCAACGAGCGCCAATACCCTCTGGAGCCAGATCAACCAGCAGTCTTTTTCCGACCCCGTCATCATGTACGACGAAGCCGCCGCCCGCTGGCTGATCACCGACCTGGCTAATTTTGATGAGGTGCTGTACGGCGTTTCAGAGACCTCCGACCCTCTGGGGGCATGGAACCTCTATACTTTGAATACCCCAGGTTTCGCTGATTACCCAAAGTATGGCATTTGGCCCAATGCCTATATTTTTACCATCAACGAAGGAGACGGCACTTTCCCCGTTTATGCCCTCAACCGCCAACAGATACTCGCCGGAGAAAGCACGGTGAGCGTTCAGCGCATTGAAATCCCAGACGATACAGGTGGTTTTCCGACGGCTACGCCAATGGACTGGAACAGCCCCATGCCCCCACCTACCGACGAAATGTTTGCCGTAAGGCTGAGGGACGATGCTTGGGGCGGCGATGTTGACCTGCTCGAAGTGTGGACCCTAAACCTCGATTGGGACAGCTTGGCCAATACTTCGGCCACCTTGCTGGCATTGCCGACAGCCCCTTACGACACCGACGGCTGCTCAATAGACAATGGCGCCTTTGAATGCATACCCCAGCCCGGTACCTCTCAGGGCATTGACGGTATCATGACCGTCGTGATGAACAATGTCTGTTACTGGAACTATGGCACCCACGAAAGCGCCGTGCTCACCTTTTCGGTAGATGCGGGCAACGACGTGGCCGGCATCCGTTGGATGGAACTGCGCCGCATGCCCGGAGGCGACTGGGAAATTTACCAAGAAGGGACTTATGCCCCCGAAGACGGCGTACACCGCTTTATCGGCAGCATCGCCATCAACGGCAAAGGCGACATCGCACTGGCCTACTCTGTTTCTGGCGAAAATACTTTCCCCTCGCTGCGCTACACAGGCCGCCGTGAAAACGACCCGCTGGGCGAAATGACCATTGATGAATTCGAGTTTGCAACAGGGGAAGGTGTCCGCACGGGTCCCCGCTTTGGCGACTATGCCCACATGTCGGTTGATCCCCTGGACGGCTCGTTCTGGTTTACCAGCGAATACGTGAAAGAAGACGGCAGCTTTAGCACCAAAATTGTCAATTTTTCTTTGAGAAGGGACACTTTCGACATTGCCCCCATTAGCCTCGTCGCTCCGCAAGATGCGCCCGACCTGACTGACAATGAACCCGTTACGATAGAAATAACAAACTTGGGACTGGAACCCGCAACGGAAATATCGGTGGGCTATGTTTTTGAAAACAATGCCCCGGTGGTCGAAATGGCAGCCATTGACACCTTGTTCCCCGACAGCAGTTACGTCCATACTTTTGCCTCAAATGTGGACATGTCGGTGATCGGCGATTACCATTTCAAAATTTTTACCGGCTTCGCCGAAGACCAGAACGTGCAGAACGATACCCTGCGCCGCTTGCGCAAAAAACTGGCCCGTTTGGACGCCGGCATCACCGATATACTAGGGCTGGACGGCGGCCTCTGCGACTCGACGGCCAACGCCCTGTTCGTGCTGACCAATTTCGGAACGGACACCCTCACCTCCGTCACTATCGAACACCAACTGAACGGCGGCAATACCGTTTCAACAGATTGGACGGGCAGCCTCGCCACCGGCGAAAGCACTCCGGTAGAGGTACTCCTCGACCCGCTCGTTTCTGGCACCAACACACTGTCGGCCAATATTTTGAGCCCCAACAATTTGGATGACCAAATACCCTCGAACGACAACTACGCAAGGGATTTTCAAGTAGTGCTTGGAGGAGTGGGCATAACATTGGAGCTGAACACTGACCTGTTCCCAGAAGAAACAAGCTGGCAGTTGGCCGATGATAACGGAACGGTTCTCTTTGTCGGAGGCCCTTACCCCGGACAGCAACAAGAACTGATTACCGAAACCTGGTGCCTGCAAAAAGACTCCTGCTACAACTTTACTATTTTTGACGCCTATGGCGACGGGCTTACCGCTTATGGAGTGGATGGCAGCTATGCCATCGTGGACGCAGAGGGCAATGAACTGGCGGCTATTATCAACATCAATTTTGGTGCTTCGGAGACCAATGCCTTCTGCCTAAGAGAGCCCTGCGCCCTTGCCATTGATATTGACGTGACCGATGAAAGCATGAGCAACGACAATAACGGCGCCATCCTCATCACCATAACATCGGGCGTTTCACCTTTTACTTTCAGCATTGACGGCGGGGCCACCACGCAGGAAGAACCGCTTTTCAGCAACCTCGCCGGAGCGGTTTACAATGTCGTGGTAACGGATGCCAACGGCTGTTCCGTGGAGCAGGAAGTAACGGTGGAAACGCTGGTGGCAGCACATGACATCAGCCAAGAATACTCCATTTCGGTTTATCCAAACCCCTCCGAAAACGGGGTGTTCTGGCTGAAAGTGGAGGGCCTGAACGGCCGCTACCCACAGCTCGACCTGCAAATTGTGGATGCCCTCGGACGCCCCGTTTCATACGAGACCCTGACGGCCTTCGACAATTACCACAAAGGGCTGGTCTCGCTTCACAATTTCCCCGCAGGGGTCTATTATATTCGCTTCGCAAATGAAAAAGTGAATGAACTGGTGAAAGTCGTCCGGCTTTGAATTGACGAAAACAAAAGATGCCAACGAGGCGATGCCTTTGCGCGGGGAGTGCGGGAGGAAAGGCGTTGACTCTTGTTTCAGTTCATTGAGTCAACGCCTTTCCTCCCGCACTCCCCGCGCAAAGGCATCGCCTCAAAGAACCTGCTGAACAATTACCAAAAAAATAAAACAAACCATGAAACGACTCATTCCAACTTTCCTTTTCGCCTTTATTATGATTGCTTTTTTTGCCTGCAACCGCAAATCGCAAGGCGGTGAAACCGACGGCAAAAAACTCAACGAAAACTGTTACCTGAAACACGACCCCGGCCCATGCCGCATGGCCATCAAAAGGTATTATTACGATGAAAAAGAAAAAAAATGCAAGGAGTTTTTATATGGCGGCTGCAAAGGTGTTGTACCATTCGAGAGCCTAAAGGCCTGCCAAAAAGGATGCGGGTGTCAATAGTCTGCAGTCGGTCAGTCCGCAGTCTTCAGTCTTTGTGGAGCGGCTCTTGGTTATTTGCTAAAATGGACAGGCTCAAAAGCCAAGAGCCGCTCCACAAAGACTGAAGACTACGGACTGACCGACTGCAGACTGAAGACTGCGGACTAAAAGACTGAAGACTAATTTTTGAGCCTTTTTAGAAATTCGCCAAGAGCCGCTCCACAAAGACTGAAGACTGTGGACTGACCGACTGCAGACTGAAGACTAATTTTTGACCCTGTTTTTCAAATAATCAAGAGCCGCTCCACAAAGACTGAAGACTGTGGACTGAAGACTGAAGACTAATTTTTGAGCCTTTTTAGCAATTCGCCAAGAGCCGCTCCACAAAGACTGAAGACTGCGGACTGACCGACTGTGGACTAAAAGAGAAGACTATTTTTGAGCCTTTTTAGCAATTCGCCAAGAGCCGCTCCACAAAGACTGAAGACTGCGGACTGACCGACTGTGGACTAAAAGAGAAGACTAATTTTTGAGC
>DROJ01000347.1 GCA_011321935.1 Bacteroidota bacterium
CCCGCGCTTGCAAGGGGCGAGCTTCAGTGCATCGGCGCATCTACTTTGGACGAGTACCGCCAATATATAGAAAAGGACGGCGCCTTGGACCGGCGTTTCCAGCGGGTGCTCGTGGAGCCGCCAAGCACAGAGGAAGCTGTTCATATTTTGGAAAATATCAAAGAAAAATACGAAGAGTTCCACCATGTCATCTACTCTGACGAAGCCATCAAAGGCTGTGTCATGTTGAGCGACAGGTACATGAGCGACCGCTTTTTGCCCGACAAGGCCATTGATGTGCTGGACGAGGTCGGGGCGAGGGTCCACCTTAAAAACATCCATGTTCCCCGCCACATCGAGGAGTTTGAGAAAAAAATCGAAGATATCAAAGAATTTAAAAACCAAGCGGTCAAAAACCAGCAATACGAACGTGCTGCCGACCTGCGCGACGAGGAAAGCAAATTGTTGCGCCAGCTTGATTTTGCAAAAATGCAATGGGAAGAGGAAAGCAAATCCAAACGGTATCCGGTAGGGGAGGAGGACATTGCAGAGGTGGTTGCGATGATGACGGGCATACCCGTCAAACGGGTGGCGCAGAGCGAAAGCAAGAAACTTGTCAACATGGCTGACGACATCAAGAAAATGATTATCGGCCAAGACGAAGCGGTCATTAAAATAGTGAAGGCCATCCAACGGAACAGGGTGGGGCTGAAAGACCCCAAACGCCCGATCGGCTCTTTCATTTTCCTCGGCCCAACAGGGGTCGGCAAAACGGAACTGGCCAAATCAATGGCCCGCTACATGTTCGATTCAGAGGATGCGCTCATCCGCATTGACATGAGCGAGTACATGGAAAAATTCTCGATCAGCCGCTTGGTCGGGGCGCCTCCAGGCTATGTCGGCTACGAAGAAGGTGGGCAGTTGACCGAGAAGGTCAGGCGCAAACCCTACTCCGTGGTGCTTTTGGACGAAATAGAAAAAGCGCACCCCGATGTTTACAATATACTGCTCCAAGTCTTGGACGACGGGCAGTTGACGGACAGCCTCGGCAGGAAGGTTGATTTCAAAAATACACTGATTATCATGACCTCCAATATCGGGGTCAGGCAGTTGAAAGACTTTGGGCAAGGGGTCGGTTTTGCGACCAAAGCCCGTAAAGACCAAGCAAGTGAACACTCAAAAGGAGTCATAAAGGATGCCCTGAAAAAAACCTTTGCACCTGAGTTCCTGAACAGGATTGACGATGTGGTTATTTTCAATACCCTTAACAAGGAGCAGATATTCAAGATCATTGACATTACCTTGAAAGACGTGTTCAAACGCTTGGAAGACCTCGGGTTTGAACTGATCTTGAATGAAGATGCCAAAGAGTTTGTGGCCGAAAAAGGCTACGACCCCCAATTTGGCGCACGTCCATTGAACAGGGCAATACAGAAATACATCGAAGACCCGCTGGCCGAATTCCTGCTCAACGAAAACCCGCCGGAAGGGACGAGGCTTGAAGCAAGCATGAACAAAGACGGCGATGGCCTCGTGATAAAAGTTGCTAAAGCGGTAAAAACAGGTGCCTGATTTTTGGGCACAAAAGATTCATACTTTTGTAAAGTTCGGTCAATGCACAGCCATTATTGGTTTCAGTGCATTGACCGTTTTTTTTATGTAATTTTGCCGCTCAAATATAGCCCGCAGTATCATTTTCAGCTATTGATAGGTTATACTTGCTAAATTTTTTAGATATTTGAAAATGGTTTGTCGGCTTTTTGGTTTGTCGGCACATCGTTGTTCCAAATAAACCAACCTCATTTTTTAACTAAATAAAATACATATTGGCTAGAGGAAGATTTCGTCGCAATTATAGAAAAAGAGATATGGGACCGTTTTTCCGTATCAACGAACAGATCAGAGTACCTGAAATCCGTTTGGTTGGCGACAACCTCGAAGAGATCGGTGAAAAGGTCGGCGTAAAAATAGATTCAGGAGAAGTATGGCCCACTAGGCGGGTCGTCTCTTGGACCGATAAAGTCAACCTCGACCTGGTTGAAATATCGCCCAAAGCAAAACCACCTGTTTGCAAGCTCACCGATTACAAAAAATTCCTTTACGAAAAGAAAAGGAAGCAAAAGGAGATGAAATCGAAAGCCGTGAAAACGGTTTTGAAAGAAATACGTTTTGGCCCGAATACAGACGACCACGATTTTGAATTCAAGACCCGCCACGCCAAAAATTTCCTCGAAGAAGGCAACAAAGTAAAGGCATACGTCCATTTTTATGGCCGTTCCATTGTCTTCAAAGACCGCGGAAGAGACTTGCTGAAACGATTTGTGAAAGAACTGGAAGAATACGGCGCACCCGAAGCACCCCTGAAAATGGAAGGCAAACGCATGATCGTTATCATGGTGCCCGGCAAGAAAAAAAAGAAGGATAGTGATTAGTGGATCAGTGATTAGTAGATCAGTGATTAGTGATTAGTGGGTAATTTTGGTATGAATTAAGGCCACCCTTGATGAAAAAATATCTTTCACCTCTGGCGTCATCTCTAATTTCATTTTATACTCAAGACACCTGTAATCATTGATTGTTTTGTTTTTTTGCACCATTCATCAAAAAAAATTATGCCTCGTATTTTTTCAATCGGGGTGGCCTTGGTTCATACCAAAGCCAACCACTAATCACTAAAAATGTCAATAGCTACCACCGATACTACCCCTTTGCGGGCCAAGGACTTCGCCTCCGACCAGGATGTGCGCTGGTGCCCCGGCTGCGGCGATTATTCCATCCTGAAGCAGGTGCAGACCACGCTTGCGAAGCTGGGGAAAAAGAAGCACGAAACGGTTTTTATTTCCGGCATCGGCTGCTCCAGCCGCTTCCCTTATTATATGGACACCTATGGGATGCACAGCATCCACGGGCGCGCGCCGGCCATTGCCTCAGGGCTCCGCATGGCCAATCCAGAACTCGGCGTGTGGCTGATTACGGGCGACGGCGATGCCCTTTCCATCGGCGGCAACCACTTCATCCATTTGATGCGCCGCAATTTTGACCTCAACCTGCTGCTGTTCAACAACCAGATCTATGGCCTCACCAAAGGGCAGTATTCGCCGACCTCGGAGGAGCACAAACGCAGTGCTTCCAGCCCTTTTGGCTCGCTCGACCACCCGGTGAACCCCGTCGCCCTGGCCCTCGGCGCCGATGCCTCTTTTGTGGCGCGCACCATGGACAGGGACACCCGGCACATGCGGGAAATGCTGATGCGCTCGGACGCACACCGGGGCACTTCTTTTTTGGAAATATACCAGAACTGCAACATCTTCAACGACGGTGCTTTTTTCACCTTTACCGACAAAGCGACCAAATCTGACACCGCATTGTTTCTCGAAAACGGGCAGCCGTTGGTGTTCGGAAAAGAGGCGGACAAGGGCATCCGCTTGGATGGCTGTACCCCGCGCAGGGTTGACCTGAAGGCAGGCAGTTTTACAAAAGGCGATCTCTGGATCCACGATGAAAAGGATATTTACAAAGCGCAGATCCTTGCCCGCTTTTTTGATAACCCTTCGGAAAATGTCCAAAGGACTCCTTTCGGAGAAAACGCGCTCCCCCGCCCCTTCGGGGTAATTTATCAGAAAGAACGGCCTTGTTATGAGGGGCAGCTTTTTGAACAAATAAATATGGCGACAGAGCAATTGGGAGAAGGCGACTTGGATGCTTTGATAGCGGGGAGGAACAGTTGGGAGATAGACTGACAGGCTGCGGACTGAAAAAACTGAACATGAACCGCGAATTCCTCATCAACGCCGTATTCCTCGTGCTGGTCAACCTCTTGATCAAGCCCTTTTACGTGTTCGGCATCGAGCGGACGATACAAGACCAAGTCGGGGCGGAGACTTATGGGCTGTATGCCACGCTGTTCAGTTTTGCCTTCCTTTTTTTTATGGTCAACGACTTCGGCATCCATTATTTCAACAACCGGACAATTGCGCAGCACCCCCAATTGGCGGGCAAATATTTCCCGAACATCATCGTGCTGAAAGGGCTGCTGTCGGCCCTGTTTTTGGTGGTCGTTTTTGTGGCCGCATTTTTCCGGGGCTTTGAATTCGGGATATTCCACCTGCTGTTTTTCATTGCCCTCAACCACGTTTTCATTTCGCTGGTCGCCTATTTGCGCAGCAATATTTCCGGCCTCGGCATGTACCGGGTGGACAGCATCGTTTCTACTTTGGACAAGGTGTTCCTCATCCTTTTTTGCTCCGTGCTGCTGTGGGCCAACCCATTTTCGGAGGGCAAGGATTTCCAGATCGAATGGTTTGTTTATTCGCAAAACGTGGCTTGGCTGCTCACTGCAAGCATTGCGTTTTTTATTGTTTTTAAAAAAATAAAACCCCGGTTCCGGCTGCGCATTGATTGGCCTTTCTTGGTTGTTATTTTAAAAAAGTCCTTCCCTTTTGCGCTCGCTGTTTTCCTCATGACGGCCTATACCCGCTTCGACATCGTGATACTGGAATGGATGCTCCCCGACGGGCGCTACCATGCCGGGGTGTATGCCGCAAGCTACCGTTTGCTGGATGCTTTTAACATGATCGGCTATCTGTTTGCGGGGCTGCTGCTGCCCATGTTTTCCAAGTTGCTGCGGGCTGAAAGTTCCACTAAAATATCAAACCAAAAAAACGGCCCTTCTCCCCCTTTAGAGGGGGGAGAAGCCACGCGCAAAAGCCCCGTCACAGCCCACTCCGAAATCCCCGCCCTGCTCCGTTTCAGCCTGCAGCTCATCTGGGCGGGCACGGTGACGCTGGCTGTTTCTTGCTTTTTTTTCCAAAACGAACTGATGGCGTGGCTCTACCCAAAATCCGTTGACGCGGCAAATGTGGCCTATTACGGCGGGGTGATGGGCTACCTCATTTTGACGCTGGTGCCCTTCAGCGGGGTGTTCATATACTCGACCCTGCTCACTGCCAACAACAGCTTGCGCAAAATGAACAAACTGTTTTTGGCGGGCATCGCCGTCAATGTCGGCCTGAATTTATTGCTGATACCCGCCCTCAAAGCGGAGGGCGCTGCCCTTGCAGCGTTGAGTACCCAAACGGTTATTTTGCTCGGCATGATGTGGCTGGCCAAACTGGAACTGAAGCTGCCCTTTGAAATAAAAGAAATGTGGAGGATAGCGGCTTTTATCATTTTGACTACACTGGCCGCCTACCTACTTTCCCATTTTACGAAAACAAACTGGCCGCTGAAATTTGGCGGGAGCGTAGCGAGCGGCCTTGTCCTTGCCTTTTTGTTCCGCTTGATAAGAATGAACTTGCTTTTTGAAATGGCAAAAAAATAGGGCATTGGCCGAAGGCTTGTGTAAATCCCGAAACTCTGTACTTTTGCCAGCTAAATTATTGGATGGCCGGATCGGTTTGAAAAAACCATCCAGCCATTCAGTCATCCAATCATCCAATTCAATGGATCAAAAAGACAATTTGCTCGGCGTGGTCGGGACTGTTTTCAAGTGGAAAAAGATCATCATCTATACCTGTCTGGCGACGGCGGTGGGGGCGAGTATCATTGCGTTGCTGCTGCCCGTTTACTATCGGTCCACAACGGTTTTTTATGCCGCCAGCCCTGACCTTGCCTCGCCAGAAGCCATCTTCGGCCAGTCTTCCAAAGCACCCAAATATTACGGCACGGGCAACGATACGGAGCGCCTCATAAGCATTGCCAATTCGGGCGAACTGGCCAGTTTTATGATAGATAGCTTCAACCTGTACCAACGCTACGACATTGACCCGGGCAGCAAGCTCGGCCCATATACCGTCCGCCTGAAATTTGCCAAACATTTTAATGTGGCCAAAACCAAATACGATGCCCTGGAACTTTCGGTGGAAGACGAGGACAAGGAAATGGCCGCCAAAATGGCCAACACGGCACGGGAGTACATCGCCTCGGTCAGCCAAAAACTGATAAAGGAGAGCCAGAAAAAACTCCTCGCTATTTTTGAAAACAACATCCGCCAAAACGAGGGGCAGCTCGACTCGCTCAACAAAAAACTGCAAAAAATACGGAAAGAGTACGGTGTTTACAATGCCGATGCGCAAAGCGAAAGCCTTTCTGAACTGCTTGCCAAAGCCGAATCCAAATTCTATAATACGCAGGCAACCATCGAAGCCATGCGGGGCATCCCCGAACTGAGGGACACCATCAAGTTTCTGAACGCTTCGCTAAAAGGCTATGAAAACGAACTGTCGAAACTGAACGAACGCATGGACACCTTCAACTCGGGCATGGGCATCGTCGAAGTCATGGAGGGCAGCCACCTCCACGCCACGGCCAACCTTGCGCGCGACCGCGAACATTTCAAGCTGATAAAAAATGCCTACGACACCGATTTCCCGACCATCATGCTGTTGGAAACAGCCCAGGTGCCATTGGTGAAATCACGTCCCAAGCGCTCGCTCATCGTCATTGCTTCGGTCATCATCGCCTTTGTTTTCAGCGTCATCGGCATCATCATTTTTGATACCTACAAAGACGTGGACTGGAAAAAAATTCTTGCACAGTGATTAGTAGAACAGTGATCAGTGATTAGTAAGCAGTTGTCAGCCAGTTCACTGCTTTTCCAATTACTGATCACTGCTTTACTAATCACTAGTGCCTTTGGCACTATATTTTTCAACGCAAGGCGTGGCTTTTAACAGTGCCTTCGGCACTAGATTTTTCAACGCAAGGCCGCTAGGCCGCAAGGGAACGCAAGGGTTAAAAGCCTTGTCTTGTCTTGCTTTGCGTTCCCTTGCGGCCTAGCGGCCTTGCGTTGAAAAATCTAGTGCCGAAGGCACTATTCACTGTTCTACTAATCACTAATCACTGCTTTACTAATCACTAATCACATTTCCATCACCGACCAACATACCCGGGCTTTGCTCATCGGTTTTTCCGCTATCACGGTGGGCTGCCTGCTGGTGGGCATTGCGGGGGGCTGGTATTTTTTGGCGGCTGTTCCGGCGGCGCTGTTGTTGGGTTATGTGGCGGTGGTAGATTTCAAAAAAGTATTTTACCTGCTGTTTGCTTTGTTGCCATTTACGGTTGAGGTTTGGCTGCCCAACGGAACGGTGATGGACGTGCCGACCGAACCGATGCAGGTGCTGATGATGGGCATTTATTTTTTGTACGTGCTGCGCAGGGGCAGGGAGATGGGTTCGGGTTTTATAAAACACCCGGTCACTTTGCTGTTGCTGTTGCATTTGAGCTGGTTGTTTTTGACCGTCATTACTTCGGAGACCTTTATTATTTCCTTTAAATTTTTCCTCGCAAAAATCTGGTACGTCACTACTTTTTTCTTTGTCGCCGGTACTTTGATGAAGACCGAACGCGACGTTCGGACATTGGTCTGGTGCGTGATGTTGCCGCTTTGTGCGACCATTTTGTTTGTGCTGTCCAAACATGCGGCCTCCGGTTTCAGCTTTGCCGAAGTAAACTTTGCGATGTCGCCCTTTTATAGGAACAAGGTGGCCTATGCCTGCACCTTGACGGTCTTTTTGCCCTTTGCCTGGTATGCTCGGAAATGGTACCCGAAGTGGTCGTGGAAGTGGACGGTCATTGTGGCAGCGACCCTGCTCATCCTTGTTGGTGTGCAGTTTTCTTACACCCGTGCAGCGTACATTACGCTGGTGATGGCCATCGGTGCGTACTGGGTGGTGAAATGGCGTTTGATGAAATTGGCGCTCGGCGGGGCGGCTGTCCTGATGCTCCTTTTCATCCTCAACCTGCTGCACAACAACAACTACCTCGACGACAAGCCGGTTTATGAAAAAACCATCACCTACGATAAGTTCGACGACCTGCTCGACGCCACCACCAAGGGCAAGGATGTGTCAACGATGGAACGGGTTTACCGCTGGGTGGCAGGCGGCCGCATGATGGCCGACAAACCCTTTTTCGGCTTCGGTCCGGGCACCTTTACGAAGTATTATAAAAGCTACACACTGTTCGGCTTCACTACCTATGTCAGCGACAACGAGGAGCTTTCGGGCATCCATTGTTATTACCTGATGACGGGGGTAGAGCAGGGCTTCGTCGGGGCGCTGCTTTTTATTGCGCTCGTCTTTTTTGTCCTGCTGAAAGGCGAACAGGTCTATCACCAAACAACCTCGCCGGGCAGGCGCCGCATTGTGATGATGGCCATCCTGACCTCGGTCATTATTGATGGCCTGCTGCTGATGAACGACCTCGTGGAGACGGACAAGATCGGCTCGTTCTTCTTTTTGTGCATGGCGCTGATCGTTAATGCGGACTTGGAGAATAGGAAAACCAGAGAATGAGAGAATGAGAGAATGAGAGAATGAGAGTTTGAGAGTTTGAGAGAATGAGAGTTTGAGAGCAGTATTGAGAAGGGACTCTTTGGTATCCGAACAAATACCAAAGAGTACCTCCACTATACTGCTCTCAAACTCTCAAACTCTCAAACTCTCAAACTCTCATTCTCTCAAACTCTCAAACTTCCCTTTCAAAAACACCATTTATTGTTATTTCAAAGCCTGTAATCTCATCAGGTTTTAAAACCTCGCTTTTGTTCATCCTTCCCAAGTTGTCCATTGTTTTTACAAGCTATACATTTGACGTAGATTTAGAATACAACCTTAACCGCCGATCAAAAAAATGAAAATTTCCAGCCGTACCCTTGCCCTCCTTGCCAGCCTGCTCATCATGGCATCGCTCGTTTATTTTTTCACCGACATAGTGGCCTATGTCTGCATCGCTTGGGTGCTGTCCATGATCGGTCAGCCCTTGATGGATTTTTTCCAGAAGCACTTGAAAATCTGGAAGTTCCGTGCTGGTCCCAACCTCTCGGCAATGCTGACGCTGTTTTCTTTTTTCTTGGCCATTTTCCTTTTTATCCTTCTATTTGTGCCGCCCATCGTTGAGTCTATCAACAACCTGGCGGGGGTGGATTATGGCCAGATTGCAAGTGCGTTGGACGAGCCGCTCCAGCATTTGCAGGCTTCGCTGGCCAAGTACGGCCTGCACCGCTCGGAGGTGCCCCTCGACCAACAATTGCAGTCAACTTTCACCGATTGGTTTGAACCTGCCACCATCGGCAAGTATTTTGGCGAACTGCTCGCTGCGGCAGGCGACATAGTGATCGGCTTTGTGTCCGTGCTTTTCATCACCTTTTTTTTCTTGAAAGAACAGGGGCTGTTCGTCAGTTTTGTCACCGCCATTATGCCGCCGCAGTTTGAGAAAAAAGTCCAGAGTGCCATTTCTGATACGGCTACCATGTTGAGCCGTTATTTTCGCGGGCTATTGCTGCAAATGTTGAGCGTTGCTACTTTTGTCACGCTGGCGCTTTCTATTTTAGGGGTAAAAAATGCACTGCTGATCGGTGTCTTTGCGGCGCTGCTCAATGTGATCCCGTACATCGGCCCCATCATCGGTGCGGTGTTCGGTATTTTCTTTACCATCTCTTCCGGCCTCGACCTCGATTTTTACTCGCAGATGCTGCCGCAAATAATGAAGGTCGCCGCCGTGTTTGCCGCTGCGCAAATGCTCGACAATTATATACTTCAGCCCTTTATTTTTTCCAGCAGCATACTTGCCCACCCCCTCGAAATTTTTATCGTCGTACTGATGGGCGCACAGATCAACGGTGTGCTCGGAATGGTACTCGCTATCCCTGCCTACACGGTGCTGCGGGCCGTGGCAAGGGCCTTTTTGAGCAACTTCCATATCGTGCAGCATTTGACGGAAAGGATGGATAAATTGAGAAATTAGGAAATTGAGAAATTAAGAAATTGGGAAATTATTAAAAACCCGTCTCCGATAGTTTAACAATTTCCCAATTTCTTAATTTCTCAATTTCCCAATTCCCTAGCTTTTTCCAAAAACGGTTTTCCTTTTTCCGGTTGTCCTGCGTCGGAGTAGGCCGAGCCGAGGTAGTGGTTGAGGGTGGGGTTGTTGGGGTCGTATTTCAGGCCCTCTTTAAACCATTTTATGGCTTCTTTAAAATTGCGCTGCATGGCATATACGGCGCCGAGGTTGCGCAGGGCATCCACCATGCGGGGGTCTTCTTTTACGGCGAGGTGGTATAGTTCTTTTGCTTTTTCCAGGTCGCCCTGCTCAAAATATATAATGCCCATATTGCTGTGGACAAGGGGGAATGTTGGGCGGTACTTTAATGCGAGGTTATAGTTTTCCAATGCTTTTTTATAATTTTTTTCGCGGTAATAGGCGAGGCCCAATTGACCGTATGCGTCGTGGTATTTTGGATATATTTTAGTGGCTTTTTCAAAATGGTTTTTTGCTTTGCCGTACCATTCTTTTTGCTTTGCTGGGTTGTTTTCTTCTTTTCCCATTTTCACCAGTTCGAGGCCATAATGGAAATTCAGTTTTGCAGAGTTTGGCGATAGTTCAATATCGTTTTTATATAAAGTATAGCTGCTTTCCCAGACTTGGTTCCGGGTAAATGTTTTTGCGCTGTACAATATCAAAACAACTGCCGCAACACTCCACAATTTTTTATTTTTAAAAATATGGGAAAAAGAATATTGGCCGTTGTTTTCAATATATTTTTCATTATTTATTTTCATTAAAAACAAGGCCAGCGCCATTGCAAAAGCAGGCGAAGCGGAATACAATAAACGGTCGCCATAACTCGTGCCGATGGTAATGATCAAATTGGAAAAAATGGAAAAATTAATCACAAAAAACAAAATAACGAACGACCATATATTTTTATTAAAAAACTTAACAACTGCAAATAGGCCCATGCCCAGCCAGGCCAATAACGACAGTAATACCCGCCAATCCCCAAAGCCCGTCAAAGGTATTTGATTGTACCCAAAATCGCTGCCCAAAGGGTGCGGGAAAACGAGCGTCCACAGGTATTTCCCCAATATCAAAAATGCGCTCGCAATGCGTGTCCCTATATTTTCAGTGCCCGCCAAAAAATTGTCTAAAACAGCCACGTCGGTAGGGTTGCCAAAAGCGCCGACCACTTCTTTTCTGATATAAATAAAAATACCCGCCAATACAATGAACGGCAGGGTAGAAACGGCAAGTGTTTTTAATTTTATATCAGAAAAAAAATAAACAAATAGCGGGAATATAGCGAGAAATGTCACCGCATTTTCTTTTGAAAAAAGGGCAACCAGATAAGTAAAACACGCCGCCGCTGCCCATTTAATATTTTCATTTTCAAGGTACCTCCATAAAAAATTCAAGGTCAGTATGCACATCAAAAACATCACTATTTCGTCCCTGCTTTTTATATTGGCCACCACCTCCACATGCACGGGGTGCGCCATAAAAAAAAGCGTTGCGAGCAGGGGCAGCACAATGTTGTATTTCCCCATCACCCGTGCCAATGTCAGGAACAAAACCGCGCCCGTCAGCGCATATAAAAGCACGTTTATAAAATGGCCGAGCGCAGGTGTGTCGGGCATTGCCTGCCATTCCAGGGCGAACATGCTCATCGGCACGGGGCGGTACAGTTCGCCGGCGCCGGGGCGGTAGCCATAGCGGGCATTTGTTTTCCAAAGCGTGGGGATTCCGTCAATGCCCTGCTTGGTCACGTAGTTTTCTTTTATCTGCGAAAAATCATCGAGGACATAGCCGTGGCCGAGGGTGTTGGCATAAAGCAAAAAACCGAAAACGGCGATGGCCAGCGCTATTAAATACAAATTTTTGGAAGCCGCCTTTTTGCTGGCAATATTTGTTTTCCCTCCGGGGCGGCGGGACAAGTTGTTTTTCTTGGACCTGCCTTTTTTTGATCTTTTTTTTGCCATGCGAGTTGATGATTCTTAATTGTCTGGAGATAGAACTGGCAAATTTAATGATCTGTTTAGACTTGAGGGGCAACTGCTTGCCAAGCCTTTAATATTAGGGCGCACAGGGTTTTTCAGCGCGAGGATTTTTTCAGCGCAATTTTTTTTCAGCGCAATTTTTTTTTCAACGCAAGGGCGCGAGGGTGCAAGGAAACGCAAGGCGATACTGCGCAAGGATATTTCAGCGCAATTTTTTTTTCAACGCAAGGGCGCGAGGGTGCAAGGAAACGCAAGGCGATACTGCGCAAGGATATTTCAGTATTTCAATACAAAGGTGCGCAAGGCTCATGTCCTGCCTTGCGTTGCTTTGCGCCCTCGCGCCCTTGCGTTGAAAAAAAATTGCGCTGAAAAAATCCTCGCACTGAAATACCCTTGCGTTGAAAAACCTTTCAACTATCATTTCATCACTTCCCGTGGCACTTCTTGAATTTCTTTCCGCTGCCGCAAGGGCAGGGGTCGTTGCGCCCCACCTTTTTCTCCACCCTGCGCACCGTCGCGGGACGGGCAGGCTGCGAGACCCCCTCCGCAGCGCGGCGTGCCCTTGCTTCCTCTTGGGAGGCCGGGGCAGAAGCGCCCGGGCGGCTCATGCTCATCTTGCTGTAATCCACCTTTTTTTGCTCCCTTGCCTTCTGCACTTGCTGGTTTTCCGGCATCGCCAACATGCCTTTGGCGAGGTACGAGGTGGCCTCTTCGTTGATCTCGTAAACGAGGTCTTCAAAGAGTTTGTAAGCCTCCATCTTGTATTTTACCAGCGGGTCTTTTTGCTCAAAAGAGGCCGATTGTACCGACTCTTTCATCTCGTCCATGGAGCGCAGGTGTTCCTTCCATTTGTCGTCCACGATGGCGAGGGTCACCGCTTTTTCGATGTCGCGCATGATGCTCTTGCCCTCTGATTTGACCGATTCTTCGAGGTCGGCCGAGATGGGCAGTTGCTTGCTCCGGCCATCGGTGAAGGGGATGCCGATGCGCTTGTAGCGGTTGCCCTCGTTTTCATAGACCCGCTTTATGGTCGGCAGCAGTATATTGATGAAAGCCTTTTCTTTTTGGGCGTAAAATTCTTGGAACTCTTGGTGGTAGCGTTCCACGAGTTCGGCTTCGTTGCCTGCGCTGAAATCATCGGCATCTATTCTTGGGTCGAGGCCCAGCACGCTGATCGAATCTTGGCGGAAGCCCTCGTAGTCGTTGTTCATTTTGTGGTGGGTCAGGATGCTCTCCGTCATGGAACGGAACATGTTGTCGAGGTCCACCTGCAAACGCTCGCCGCTCAGGGCGTTGAAGCGTTTTTTGTAAATGGCTTCCCGTTGGATGTTCATCACGTCGTCGTATTCCAACAGCCGCTTGCGGATGCCGAAGTTGTTTTCCTCCACTTTTTTCTGTGCCCGCTCGATGCTCTTGGTGACCATGGAGTGCTGGATGACATCTCCCTCCTGGTGGCCCATTTTGTCCATCAGGCCAGCGATGCGCTCGCTCTGGAAAAGGCGCATCAGCTTGTCGTCCAAAGAAACATAGAACTGCGAAGAACCGGGGTCTCCCTGCCGCCCGGCACGTCCGCGCAACTGCCGGTCAACCCTCCGGCTGTCGTGCCTTTCGGTACCGATGATGGCGAGGCCGCCGACCTGCAGTTTTTTGTTTTCCTCCACGGTGCGGTCGCTCTTTTTGATGAGGTTGTACATCTCGGGTTTCAGTTGGTATGCCCTCCAAAACTCGTGCGATTCGTCCAGCGTCGTTTCCTTGCCCGTGCCCCCTTGCCGGATGGTATAGAAGTAGCCGCCTTTTGCGCTGCTGTCTTTTTTTACATCAATAACAGTGAACAGAGTGGCGGGTGCCAATTTGATGTCGGTACCACGTCCGGCCATGTTGGTTGCGATGGTCACGTTACCGTGGCCCTCCGAGTTTTGATGCCCCGCAACGGCCACGATGGCCGCCTCCCGCTGGTGCTGTTTGGCGTTCAGCACCTCGTGTTCCACGCCCCGCATCCGCAAATAACGGCTCAGTTTTTCAGAAATGTCAACCGAAGTCGTACCCACCAAGACGGGCCTCCCAGCCTTGCTGAGCATGTTGATCTTTTCGACCAGGGCGTTGAATTTTTCGCGCTCCGTTTTATAGACCTCGTCCTCTCCGTCGTCGCGGATGACGGGCATGTTGGTCGGGATGACCGACACATCGAGTTTGTAGATGTCCCAGAATTCTTTGGCCTCCGTTTCTGCCGTGCCCGTCATGCCGGCCAGTTTGTGGTACATCCTGAAATAGTTCTGCAAAGTCACCGTGGCGTAGGTCTGGGTGGCTTCGCCAACTTTTACGTTTTCCTTTGATTCGAGCGCTTGGTGGAGGCCATCGGAGTAGCGGCGGCCTTCCATCATCCGGCCGGTCTGCTCGTCCACTATTTTCACCTCTCCGTTTATCACGATGTACTCCTCGTTTTTTTCAAACAGGGTGTATGCTTTGAGCAGTTGCGACATGGCGTGGAGGCGCCGTGATTTTACCGCAAAATCTTGGGCGAGCTTTATTTTTTCTTCTGCTTTTTCTTGCTCGTCCAGTTCTTCGTCGTTGTCTATTTCGACCATGCGCTCGGCGATGTCGGGCATCACAAAGAAGTTGGGGTCACCCTTGCCCCTTGCCAGCCATTCGGCGCCGTTGTCGGTCAGTTCTACTTGCCTGTTTTTTTCGTCAATGGTAAAAAGCAGCGGCTCGTCGGCGATGTGCATGTGCTTGGAGTTCTCCTGCATATAAAAGTTTTCTGCTTTTTGCAGAATCACCTTTACCCCTTCTTGGCCGAGGAATTTGATGAGCGGGCGGCTCTTGGGCAGCGAGCGGTGCGCCCTCAGCAAGGCCAGTCCGCCCTCTCCCTCATCAAAGCCATCATCGCCTTCGGCAATGAGTTTTTTCGCTTCCGCTAAATAACGGTTGCTCATTTTCTGTTGCTCTTGGAGGAGTTTTTCCACGTCCGGTTTCAGTTCCTTGTATTCATCCTCCTCGCCGGTATTGCCCACTGGGCCAGAGATGATGAGCGGCGTCCGGGCATCGTCAATCAGCACCGAGTCCACCTCGTCTATCATGGCATAGTGGTGCTTTCGCTGCACCATGTCGTCGAGGGAGCGCACCATGTTGTCGCGCAGGTAATCAAAGCCAAATTCGTTGTTCGTTCCGTAGGTGATGTCGCAGTTGTAAGCCCTCCTTCTCGCCTCGGAGTGGGGCCGGTGCCGGTCAATGCAGTCAATGGTCAGGAAGAGGAATTCCATGACCGGGCCGATCCATTCGCAGTCCCTCCGGGCGAGGTAGTCGTTCACGGTGATGACATGCACGCCCTCCCCGCTGAGGCCGTTGAGGTAGGCCGGGAGGGTAGCCACGAGGGTCTTGCCTTCCCCTGTTTGCATCTCGGCGATCTTCCCTTCGTGCAGCACTGTGCCACCGATAAGCTGCACGTCGTAATGCACCATGTTCCAGACCACATCGCCGCCTGCTGCGGTCCAACTGTTTTTCCAGATGGCTTTGTCGCCTTCTATTTTCACGTAATCTTTGCTTTGGTTGACGGCGAGTTCCCGGTCGTGGTCGGTAGCCGTAACGGTCATGGTTGGGTTGTTCGAGAAGCGTCGGGCCGTTTCTTTTACCACGGCAAATGCTTCGGGCAGCAGTTCCTTCAGTATTTCTTCTAGGTGGTTGTCGCGTTCTTTGAGCAGTTCATCTACTTCCTTGAAAAGCTCTTCGGTACGGTGGATGTCTTCCTCCTGCTGGGCTTCCTCGCGGGTGGCGCGGATGTCTTCGTCAATGCCGGCGAGGTGGTCGGTGATGCGTGCCCGGAATTCATGGGTCTTGTTGCGCAGCTCGTCGAGGCTGAGGCCTTGCAGCTTCTCGTATTCTTCGTTGATGGCATCCACGGTGGGGCTGTACTTGCTGAAGTCCCGCTCGCTTTTGCTCTTGAACATTTTTTTTAAAATACCGAACATGTCTTGTTGAGATATTAGATGAATAGACTTTAGATTTTTAGAAAGAAACAAAGGAACGGCGATCTATTGTCTAAGGTCATGGTCTGGTTGAAAAAATCGGGTGCAAATTTAGGAATATGCAAAGGTTATATGGGATGGCTTTGCTGAACATAATCCGTTCCACTTGATAATAAGTGACGTGGTGGCAGGGATGCAGCGAAAAGGACGGAAATAATGGCAGGGAAGCCGGGCTTGCTTGGCCGGGGGCTGCTTGTTTGTGGGACAGAAGTTGGGTTTTGGCCCGCCCCTGTATGTTCGGCCAGGGCATAAAGGCGGCCTGCGCAAAAATAAATTCAATTTTGACCCATAAGTTTTAGAACTTGTGCGCTTTTCACCACTGCTAAAAAAAACTGGTTCTCTGACAAATTAGCGGGCCGCTTCGAGCGCCCCGCTAAATTGCCTGAAATTACGGGCACACTTGAAGCGAGGCTGTCTCATAAGCCGAGATTTACTAAATTTTTAAAATTTAGCAAATCTGTTTTTTGCTTAAAATGAGTAACTTACAGATTAAAATAAATTTAATTTTATTTTGAAAAATTGACGTATGAGGCAGCCCCTTGTCAAAGCACCAAACAAAACGACCGGAAAATGCCCAAGCTACAAAAGAAATTGACCCTCTTCGGCCTCACCATGATTGCCGTTGGTTCCTGCATCGGTTCTGGTATTTTTGTTACGCCGGCACAGGTCGCAGGGGCAGTGCCCAATGCTGCTTTGATACTCTTGGTATGGGCGCTCGGCGGGGTCATCGCACTGACGGGGGCCTTGACGTTCAGTGAGTTAGGGGGCATGTTCCCAAAGTCTGGCGGGGTATATGTTTACCTGCGGGAGGCTTATGGCAACCTGATGGGCTTCCTGTACGGCTGGGCCATTTTGCTGGTCATTACGACGGGGGCCTTGGCGGGGCTTTGTGTGGCGTTTGCGGAATACCTGAAAATATTTTTCCCTGAAATGACGGAGAACACCAAAGTTGCGGTTGCTGCTTTTACGCTGGTCGGGCTGACTGCTTTCAACATGTTCGGGGTACACCACAGCCAGCGGATGGCCAACCTTTTTACGGGGCTAAAACTTTTGGCCATCGCTGCGATCATTGTTGCCGGCTTTGTATTTTACCGGCCTGAAAATGTGCAGCTCAATTTTTCATTGCACCAGAACATCCCCGGCAACCTGGCCACGGCCATGCTAACGGGGCTGATCGGCGTGTTGTTTTCGGTAGGCGGCTGGCACCATGCCTCCTACCTGTCGGGAGAGGCGATAGATGCCAAAAAGACGGTGCCGAGAGCGATGTTCCTTGGGGTGGTCATCGTCATGGTCACCTATCTATTGGTCAACCTTGCCTATATGTTCCTGCTGCCCATAGAGCAGATTGCACAAACGCCGAGAGTGGCCGGCGATGCCATTTCAACGCTCGTGCCCTGGGGCGGGAAAGCCGTTGCGGTGGCCATTGCCATTTCCATTTTCGGAACGATCAGTATTTACACCATGACCGCTCCCCGTATTTACTATGCAATGGCGAAGGACGGTGTTTTTTTTAAGCAGCTTGCATATATCCACCCCCGTTGGCATACCCCGGTGGTGGCGATGGGTGTCCAAGTCGTTTGGGCTTTGGCCATCCTGCTTTTTTTTAGTGGCGAGTTCAACAAGATCATCACCTTTGTCACCTCGATGGATATTGCGTTTATGGCGCTGGCAGGCGCTGCGCTTTTTATTTTCAGGAAAAAAAGAAAGAAAACGGAGCGGCCGGTCAAGGTTTGGGGCTACCCATTTGTTCCATTTGTTTTTGTGGCGATCTCGGTGGCCTTTGCGGTGAACACCCTGTTGGAAAAACCAGGGCAGACGGTGCCGGGACTGCTGTTGCTGAGCCTGGGTGCCGGCGTTTTTTATTTGTTTAAAAGGAATTGAAGGGGACAGTTCAGTGAAGTCAGGTTGAGCAAAATAGGGAAAAGCGTTCGCCGCCCTCCTGCCCCATATTTATAGCTGACAAATGACAAGCCTGCCACTGATGGAAATCAGTGCATATCCTTCCTTTTCAGAGTAGAATGGCATCCTAAACCATTGCGGGGGTTCCTTATTTATAGGTGCTTATCCCTACTCACTCAAATCATTTTATCATGAAAAGCATTCATCAAAACAGGAGGTTTTACGGCGGATTCCTATCTGTGTTCTTGCTGATGGCCGGGATGGCGTTCATTGCCATTAGTTGCGGTAAACCTAAAGCCGAAACCCAAAAGATGGCTGTGGCCGAAGGTGAAGAATGGTTCAAGTCCTATTGCGTTATCTGTCATGGCGAAAACGCAGACGGCAAGGGCAATATGGCCACTTTATTGAACACCCCTCCTTTGGATTTGACCGCTATCGCTAAACGCCGCAACGGGGTATTTCCAGATGCGGAAGTTGCAAAGATTATTGCCGGAGTAGAAAATGTTCCGGGGCATAGTACTGGCGACATGCCTGCTTGGTTCGAAACGTTCAAAAAATCGGAAGGCATCACCGATGAAAAAGTACTCCAAGAAAAAATCAACAACATTGTAGCTTATTTGAAAACAGTGCAGCAATGAGAGGGGGGCGGTAGATCGTAAATGGTCTTAAAAGAGGCTGTCTCGTAAATCGAGATTTACTAAATTTAGTAAATATGTTTTTCGCTCAAAATGAGTATTTTACAAAACAAAATAAATTGTAACTACTGCCTTCGGCACTATATTTTTCAACGCAAGGCCGCTAGGCCGCAAGGGAACGCAAGGGTTATACTGAACCACTTTAGGTTTTGTGCATTTGCCCTCGCCAGCCCCCAGCTCCAGAAGGGGAGTACCTGCCCTCGATGCACAAAACCTAAAGTGGTTCAGTATAAAAGCCTTGTCTTGTCTTGCCTTGCGTTCCCTTGCGGCCTAGCGGCCTTGCGTTGAAAAATATAGTGCCGAAGGCACTACTCAGGTGGTTGAACCTATAATTTCACTAACCCCCGACTTTAGTCGGGGGAACAGGCAACGCAGGAATCTGGGTTTTTCCCAAAGGGATGCCCATGGCAAACCCAAAATATTCACACTTGTTTTGGGTTTGCCATGGGCATCCCTTTGGGAAAAACCCAGATTTGTATGTTGCACTCCCCGAGTACTCGGGGTTAGTGAAACCATACTTTGCATTACCTGAGTAGTTGCAATAAATTTAATTTTTTCAAAAAAATTGACTTATGAGACAGCCTCTATTGGCTGTTATAAATAATTTGAGATTCATATTCCGAGGGATGAGAATCCCCTGAATCTTTTCATCTATTGGCAAAAATCCAGGCGTATCGTGAGAGCCGAAAAAATCAGCCTCCCGCCTTCTCGTCCCTGTCCCTCCGCCTCTCCACCGGTACGCTCACGATCCCCGATTTTTCGATGGCTTTCAGGGCGATGTCTTTCACCTGTTGGCTGGCGCTGTCCGTTTTGGCGGACATGGAGGCGATGAGTTCCTGCTGTTCCTTGATCTTGGTTTCGAGCGACTGAATCATTTGGTCGCGGAGTTTGAGGTCGGCTTCGAGGTCTTTTACTTCCAGTTTTTGTTTGTACTCAAACTCGCGGGTCAGGGTTTCGGTCACTGCTTTTTCGGCAGCTCCGACGGCCTTTTGCAGCCTGCCCTCAAATGCTTCGGCTTCCTTGCGGAGGTGCTTTAGTTCGTCCTCCTGTTCTTCGACGGCCTGTTTCCGTTCGGCGATGTTTTTCTCAAAATTTTCTTTGCGTTCGAATAATTCTTTTTCGAGTTTTTCCTTTTTTTCTTGGTAGGCGTCTTCCTCGTTGCGGCGTTTGAGTTTGAGCTTGTACTGGTATTCCTCCTCTTCCCGCTCCCAGTTCGTTTTGGCATCTTGGATAACAGCTTCCAGCTGTGCCTTGCGCTCGGCCATTTCATCTTCCAGTTTTTCTTTCGCTTGGCGGTGGGCAATGGTGAGGGCTTCGAGGCTCTCGGCCTGTGCCTTGATCTGGTGGAGGGTCTTCAACTGCTGGCCTTCCACCTCCACGGCCTGTTGCAGCATCTCGAATTTTTCCTGCTCTTCGGAGAGGGCCGTTTCGAGTTTGCCGAGCTGCTCGTCGAGGGCTTTGCGGATCTGCTGGATGTTCATCGCCGCGCCTGCTTTCGTGGTAGCTTCGGCCTTTTTGATGAGCGCTTGTTTTTTTTCTAAATCTTGGCGCAGGGCGGTGTTGTCGCGCTGCCGTTCTTGGAGCAGCTTCACCAGTTCATCGTATGCTTTTAGGATTTCCGCTTTGGTGTTGGAGGAGGATATTTTTGCCATGATTATGTTGTTTTTTATGTGAAATAGACCTTATTCGGATTTGTGTGCGCCAGCACACAAACCGTCCAAATTCATTGTTTTTGAAAAGGCTTCGTACAAAAAAAATTAGAATAAAGTCAAATGTTGATGGGCAAATGTAGTGAAAAAAGTTTGGGAAGACTGCGGTTTGAATTTGGGGGAAAGGTTTTTTTATAAAAATGAAAAACAGTGTTTTTTAATAGCTCCTTACTTTCATATTCCCAAAAATTCCAGAGCGGCGG
>DROJ01000348.1 GCA_011321935.1 Bacteroidota bacterium
GGAAAGGAGTTGCCTCAATATATCGAGTTGAGGCAACGCCTTTCCACCCGCCGTCCCCACCCAAAGAGCCTGTCCCGAATTCACTTCGGGGCATCACCTCATGCCCCCTGCTTAGCAGTTACTTTTCATTTTCAAAATGCAAGAATCCAAGCTGCTTGAAATCAACGGTTTAAACATTCATTTTTCTTCTTTTGACAAAAAAACAGAAGCAGTGCGGGGCATCTCTTTTTGCCTGAAAAAAGGAGAAACATTGGGCATTGTCGGCGAGTCGGGATCGGGCAAGTCGGTCACTGCCCTGTCTGTTTTAGGGCTTTTGCCCCCTTCGGGAAATGTTGGCGGAGGAGAAATAATCTTCCATAAAAAGGACGGCTCGGATATAGATTTAGCGACAGCGGAAAAAAGGGAATTGCAGCGAGTGAGGGGCAGCGAAATCGGGATGGTTTTCCAAGAACCGATGTCCTCGCTCAACCCTGTTTTCAGTTGCGGCGAACAAGTGGCAGAGGCCATCCTCAGCAACCAAAAGACGAACAAAGCCGCCGCCAAAAAGCAGGTCTTAAACCTTTTTGAAAAAGTAAAACTGAAAGACCCCGCGCGCATCTATTCTGCCTACCCGCACCAACTTTCGGGCGGCCAACGGCAACGGGTGATGATCGCCATGGCCATCTCCAACAACCCCAGCCTTTTGATTGCCGATGAGCCGACTTCTGCCCTCGATGTGACCGTCCAGAAATCCATTCTCCAACTGATGAAGGAACTAAAAAAAGAATGGGGCGGCGCAACCATTTTCATCTCCCACGACCTCGGCGTGATCGCCGAAATAGCCGACCGGGTGCTGGTGATGAAAGCGGGGAAAATAGTGGAAGAAGGCAGCGTGGAGGCTATTTTCAAGCAGCCGAAACATGCCTATACGAGGGAGCTTTTGGGGGATTTCAGTCTTCAGTCTTCAGTCAGCAGTCCACAGTCAAGTCGGCAGTCTTCAGTCCACAGTCCACAGTCCGGTCTGCAGTCTTCAATCGGCAGTCCACAGTCCGGTCTGCAGTCTTCAATCGGCAGTCCACAGTCCAGTCGGCAGTCTTCAATCGGCAGTCCACAGTCCAGTCGGCAGTCTTCAATCGGCAGTCGGCAAACGACGGCCGAGAAATTGGAAAATGGAGACGTTGGGCAGAAGAAAAAAGAAGCGGTTTTGGTGGTGAAGAATTTGCGGGCTTGGTTTCCGAAAAAGAAGAATTTTTTTGGGAAAATATTGACGCACGTCAAAGCGGTGGACGACGTGAGTTTTGAGATTTTTGCAGGGGAAACACTCGGCATCGTGGGCGAGTCGGGAAGCGGAAAATCTACGCTTGCCAAGACCATCTTGCACCTCCATTTGCCGGGGGGCGGAGAAATAATTTACGATGGAAAAAAGCTGAACGAACTGCCGGAAAAAAAATGGAAAAACCTCCGCAAAGATTTGCAGGTCATTTTCCAAGACCCCTATGCTTCGCTCAATCCAAGAATGATGATCGGCCCCGCTATCATGGAACCTATGAAGGTGCACGGCATTGGCCAAAATGATGGGGAAAGGAAAGGACGGGCCTTTGAATTGCTGGAAACAGTGGGACTGGAAGCGGCGCATTTTTGGCGTTTTCCGAACGAGTTTTCTGGCGGGCAACGGCAGCGCATCTGCATCGCCCGTGCCCTTGCGCTCGAACCCCGTTTTGTCATTTGCGACGAGTGCGTTTCGGCATTGGACGTGACGGTGCAGCGCAAGGTGCTCGACCTGCTGAAAAAGCTGCAAAAGGAAAGAAACCTGACCTATATTTTCATCTCGCACGACCTCTCCGTGGTGCGGCAAATCAGTGATAGGACACTGGTGATGAAGGACGGTAAAATAGTGGAAATTGGGGAGACGGAAGAAATTTACAGGCACCCGAAAGAGGCTTATACGCGGGGCTTGTTGGAGGCAGTGCCGAAGATGTTTTGAGAGGGGGAATAAATTCCCCCTCTTTCGGAAGGGCAGGGAGACAGCCCCTAACATTACCGCTTGCCTTGACCTTTCCAATTCCGGCATTTGCCCGCACCGGCATATTTTAAAAAACAAACCCCTTTTTCGAGAAAATATCGGATGCGTGCCCCGTCCCCGTGCCCTTCCAAAAGAGGGGGAATTAATTCCCCCTCTTTTGGAAGGGCACGGGGATTGGCTGGCAGATTCGGGATTTTATCTGAAAAGGTTAACCGAAGCCTAAATTTTCCTTCCCCATCCCATAGCTTTGCGGCATGAAAAAAATAAAGCAACTTTTCCTCCTCACCGGCCTGTCGGCCTTTTTGTCCCTCACTTTTTTTTGCTGTAAAACGACCAACGGAGACGCTCAGACCGAGCAGCACCTTTATACCAACAAACTGGCGGGCGAGAGCAGTCCCTACCTTTTGCAACATGCCCACAACCCCGTCAACTGGCACCCCTGGAACGATGAGGCGCTTGCCGAGGCAAAGGCCAAAAACAAAATGCTCATCATCAGCATCGGCTATGCGGCCTGCCACTGGTGCCATGTGATGGAGCATGAATCTTTTGAAGACACGACCGTTGCGAGGATCATGAACGAGAATTTTGTGTGCATAAAAGTTGACCGGGAGGAGCGGCCCGACGTGGACGATGTGTATATGTCGGCCTGCCATCTGGCTTCGCAGGGCAGTTGCGGCTGGCCGCTCAATGCCTTTGCCCTGCCCGATGGCAAGCCCGTTTGGGCGGCTACTTATTTCCCCAAAAAAAAGTGGGTGGAAGTGCTGGAATATTTCAGCAACGAGTGGAAAAAAGACCCGCAAAAAATGAAAGAATATGCCGATCAACTAACCGCCGGCATCCGCCAATCGAGCGACCTGCCGGTGCCTGAAGGAGAAGCCGAATTCAAAAAAGAGGAGATGGACAATATTGCGAAAACACTGCTGCAACGCATTGATTTCCAGAAAGGTGGGCGGAAAGGCGCACCAAAATTCCCGATGCCCAGCAATTACCAGTTTTTGTTGAAATACCATCATTTTTCGGGCGATGCCCGCAGCCTCGAAGCCGTCACGCTGACCCTCGACGAGATGGCAAAAGGGGGGATTTACGACCACCTCGGTGGGGGCTTTTCGAGGTACTCGACGGATGCCAATTGGCTGGTGCCCCATTTTGAAAAAATGATCTACGACAACGCCCAATTGGTGAGCCTCTATTCCAATGCCTATCAGGTGACAAAAAACCCGGTTTACAAATCGGTGGTTACAGAAACACTGGACTTCATTGCCCGTGAAATGACCTCGCCGGAAGGGGCATTTTATTCCTCATTTGATGCCGACAGCGACGGGGAGGAAGGCAAGTTTTATGTCTGGAAAAAAGCAGAGGTGGACTCTATTTTAGGTGCAGAGGTATCCGCCGTTTTTTGTAAATATTATGAAATCAGCAAACGCGGGAACTGGGAAAACGGGAACAATATACTGCACCGGAAAATACCCGCTTCGAAAATCGCAGCGGAGGCAGATATGAGCGAAGCGGAGTTGGCCAAACTGATTGCGGACGCAAAAGAAAAACTGTTCAAGGCCCGCGAGAAAAGGGTCAAGCCGGGCCTCGATGACAAGGCACTTACGGCCTGGAACGCCCTGATGCTGAAAGGATATATTGACGCCTACCGGGCATTTGGCAACAAAAAATACCTGCAGGCCGCGCTGAAAAACGGCCACCTTATTTTGGATAAAATATTGAACGACGGGGGCAGGCTGAACAGGAATTTCAAAGATGGCCGATCGGTCATCAACGGTTTTTTGGATGATTATGCCCTGACCATTGATGCCTTCATAGCGCTGTACCAAGTTACTTTTGACGAGCAGTGGCTGTACGTTTCCAAAGATTTGGCAAGCCATGTCATCGAACATTTCAGCGACCCGGAATCGGGTTTGTTCTTTTATAATTCCGACCTCGACCCGCCATTGATTACCCGCAAAAAAGAAACATCCGACAATGTTGTCCCGGGTTCTAATTCCATGATGGCCAGTGATTTACACCTGCTCGGATTGTATTTTTACAAAACAGAATGGATCGGCCTTTCCAGCAAAATGCTGCACACCATGTCCTCCACTTTGACCAAAACCCAATCGCCTGATTTTTATTCAAATTGGTGTCAGGTATATCTGGATTTTGTCCGCCCGCCATACGAAGTGGCCATAGTTGGAGAGGATGCCGGCAGCAAAAGGGACGAGCTTTTGAGGCAATATTTACCAAACGCTATATTTTTAGGTGGAAAAGACGAGGGGACGCTGGAACTTTTAACAGACAAATTGCAAGAGGGTGAAACTTTAATTTACGTGTGCAGAAACAAAATATGCAAACTTCCCGTAAGCGATGTCAACAAAGCAATTAACCTGATAAAGTAAATTTTACACAAAGCATTGTTTAAAACTAACTAATTTGCGTTATTTGCGCAGTCTTTTAAATTAAAACCACCGCTCTCCAGACTTAAAGATTTTTGAATCTTAATTTCAAGTGCCTTTAAATATTAATCAAACCTTTCCTCGCCAACACTGGCGGTGGGGTTTTTTTCCAACAGGCACTTTTATTGAAAATCACATTTGACAAGGCATATAAGAAGCTTGCTTTTCAGTAAGCACCACAGCCAAGTGTACGGCGGCGCAATGCCGCCGTACCTGCTTGGCTGCTCTCAAAGCGTTAAAAGTTTAAACCGGGTGATATTATTTTTTTTGGCTCCTTCATTTATCAAAACAGGCCAACATCCTTTGTTAAAAAAAACTGGCATTCCTTACTATATTTTATAATCAATTTCGACATAAGGAAAATTCTCATTAGACGACAGCTGCAGGATGTAAATACAAGAATTCGCAATTGATCCTAATCGAGTACCGATACCCTACAAGCAGCTTTTATTTCCCACTATTTTTTCAGAAGCAAACAATAGATTAATTCAACCTTCTCTTTGAAAAATTTTTAAAAACAAAAACCGCCAATCAGATGGCGGTCAATTTATTTTAAAATAAGGAGCATACATAAAATGTCCACAATTATGTATGAACAAAATTACATATAAAACTATGTCTTAACCAACTTTTCATTAATCAAATTTACCATATTTGAACATTTTTTATAGGTGTACCTACATCTTTTCTTCCAGCAAATAAATTTTGATTACCTTTGCGCTTCTCCCCGTACAGCAGCATTTACACGTCTATATACTGTCCCCCTGTCATTTATATCTACGGAAATCTCCCATTTGAACAAACCAATAAAACGGCACTATGACCAATAAAACTTACATCCAAGCCCTGTTGACAATTTTCCTTTTTTGTCAATCCCAGCATTTTGCGCAGGCCCAAGTCAACTACACAGCCAACGATCAGGTAACACCTTACGACGGCTATTTCCACCCTTCTGCCAATATTGGCGAATACACTTCTTTTTCTGAAAAAACCCTTGCCGAACTGGCCGCAGGCAACCCTGCTATCAACGTGCCGGGGGTTGGGGTAAAAGCGCTGCGCCCCGGTCTGTTTGAAGATTTTCTGGAAAATGCGGGTTACAGCGCAAGTGTTACCACTTTTGAATTTTACAAATCGCTGGGCATGGACGACCATACGGTCATCGTCGGTTTTCCCTCCCCCGAACACCAGGAGACGGAGCAGTTTTGTCCGGGTTTCAGGTCGGAGCTTTTTGCCAATTTATACGAGCCGATCTGGGACAACGGGGAGAACGGGACGCCCATCAACGAGGACAATTATTACGCGCTTTACCTCTGGAAAACGGTCAGCCAATACAAGGATTACGTCCGTTTTTGGGAAATATGGAACGAGCCGGGCTTTGATTTTACGGGCGGACTCGGCTTTCTGCCACCGGGTGCGCCGGGCAATTGGTGGGACAACAACCCAAGCCCCTGCGACTATAAATTGAGGGCACCGATCTTTCATTACATCCGGCTGCTGCGCATCAGTTGGGAGGTGATAAAATCGCTCGACCCGGAGGCCTATGTGGTGGTTTCGGGAACGGGTTTCCCTTCTTTCCTCGACGCTATTTTGAGAAATACAGACAACCCGGACGACGGCAGCGTGACCGGTGATTTTCCAAAAAAAGGAGGCGCCTATTTTGATGTGATGGGCTACCATTCTTATCCCCATTTTGACGGCAGCTTGCGGGAGTGGAGCGACGAATTGAACGACTGGGTTTATTCGCGGCATTCGGACGGGGCTGCGGATGGTATTTTACGGACAAAAAACATGTTTCAAGACGTGCTGTCCAACTATGGCTACGACGGGGCAACCTACCCCGAAAAATTGTGGATGATAACGGAAGTGAACCTGCCCCGAAAAGAGTTCGACGAGTTTATCGGTTCGGCAGAGGCGCAGCGGAATTTTATGATAAAAGCGGTTGTAACTTCCATGATGAACGACATCCTGCAGCTCCACATTTTCAAGCTGGCAGAGGACACCTATTTTGACAATGCCTACTCCGAATTTGACTTGATGGGGCTGTATAAACGACTGGAATACAACGACTTGTACTTTCAAGAAATGAACGAAGAAGGCATTGCCCACAAAACGGCTTCCGATATTTTATATAAAAAAACCTTTGATGCGGACAGGACTTTGGCCCTGGATTTAGCCGATGAAATCGGCGGCGGCGCATTTACTGATGAGCATGGAAATTACACGTATGTGCTGTGGGCAAAAACACAAATTGACAGCTCGGAAGAGGCAAGTGCTGTTTATAGTTTTCCATCAAATCTAGGTATATCCAATTTGGTAAAATGCGAATGGGACGCAGGTGTTTCACATGTTGCCGACAACATCGGGCCGGACAATATTCCGCTGACCGCAACCCCCGTTTTTTTGACCGAAACGCAGTTTTTGATGAACGCCTATTCGGGCTGCGCACCTTTCCAATTGGAACTGCAAAACCAAGTGCAGCAGGCCGTAAACTGGACATGGACAGCAAGCAAAAACGGGCAGGCCGTTGCCACCTCTGACGAGGCCAATCCTTCTTTCTTTTTTGCCACGAAAGGAGATTATGAAATTGAAATGAAAGCCTTCAACGGCAACGGCCAACTCATTGCGCAGCAGGCGCAAACAATTGTGGTGAACGCCGTACCGGCGCCAGAATTTGAGATGGAAATTTCGGGCCCAATCGTTCATTTCCAGAACCTGACCGAGTTTGGCAGCAATGATTTTGTTTGGGATTTTGGCGACGGGACAATGAGCAGCGACCCCGTGCCGAGCCATGTTTATTTGACGAGCGGAGAGTTCACTGCCACGCTGACTGTTTCCAATGAATGCGGCAGCCAATCCGTTTCGACGCAGGTCAACGCGGTATCGCCGCAGACGACGCAGCTTACTTTTACGGCCAATGAGCAAGTGCCTGTTTTTAATGGGAAATTCCGCCCCGGCACGTCCTGGGACTTTGTGAACGGATGGACGGACGGGCAGCTTTCCGACCTCGCCGGGGGCAATATTTTGCAGGAAGTAGAAGGCATCGGGGCAAAGGCTTTCCGCACTTATATAGGTGAGGCGTTTTTTCTGGGGCAGGGCTATGAGAGCAAGGTGAGCCTCTTTGAACACTACCGAAATATCGGCTTGGAGGACAATACTTTTTTGCTGGCCTTCCCCTCGCCCGACAGCCGCGACCCCTATTTTTTCTGCCCCGAACAGCAGTCTGCGATGTTCAAAGACCTGTACCTCGAAATATGGGACAACGGCGAAAACGGCACGCCGATAAACGACGAAAATCCTTTTGCGCTGTACGTTTACAACACCGTGAACACTTACAAAGACTTCGTGAAATTTTGGGAAATATACAACTCCCCGGACTTCGACCTGACGGGCGACCGGGCATGGCTGCCACCCGGCGAACCCGGCAATTGGTGGGAGAACAACCCCGACCCCTGCGAGTACGAATTGCGCGCGCCGATCTTTTATTATGTCCGCTCCCTCCGCATTGCCTATGAAATAATCAGGTATCTCGACGAGGACTCTTACGTGACCATTTCTGGCCTCGGGTTCCCTTCTTTTTTGGATGCCGTTTGCCGGAATACGGACAACCCGGTGGATGGCTCGACCTCCGATCCTTACCCGCTGCGAGGAGGTGCCTACTTCGACGCCGTGGGCTATAAAAGCTACCCGCATTTTGATGGCAGCACCATTTATTTCGACCCTGAAATCGGCAACTTTGCCTATGAACGGCACACCGACGCAGCGGTCAGCGGCATTGCGCGGGTGAAGCAGGAATTTCAAGACGTGCTCGACCGGTATGGGTACAACGGGGCTGAATTTCCCAAAAAAGAATTCATCATCAGCGAGGCAAATATCCCCCGGCGGCAGCTTTCTTTTTACCTCGGCGGCGAGGAGGCGCAGGTCAATTGGACGATCAAGGCATGGGTGGAATCAGTGAAAAACGACATCCGGCAACTCAATTTTTTCCGCTTGGCGGAAAGCAATTTTTCTTGGCTGGCCACCGACCCTTTCGAGGTGATGGGCTTTTACCAAGTGATGAACGGGGTGGCGCCTTACGAACAGGTGGTCAACAAGCAGGGCATGGCGCTGAAGACCTGCTCCGACCTGCTATTTGGCACCGACTACAACCAGCAAAGGACGGAGGAAATGATGCTGCCCGACAGCTTGGACGGGGCTGCTTTTCAGGATGCCGAGGGCAATTATATTTACATTCTTTGGGCAAAAACGGACACTGATTTTGATGAAAACGCGAGTGCCGTTTTCAGCTTTCCGAGCAGCATGGGCATTGCTGAACTGCACCGGTTCAAATGGGACTATTCGCAAACGGGAACTTCCGAAACAATAGCTTCCGCCAATATCGAACTGACAGGCGAACCGATTTTCCTGACCGAAGTTGCTGCGACTTTAATGTCGCCGATTGCCGCTTTTGTTGCTGATAACGAGAGCGGCTGCGTGGGCGATTTCATCAGCTTTTCGAGCCTTGCCATGGGCAGCCCGGCCAATTACGAATGGTCGTTTCCCGGAGGGGTGCCGGATGCGCATTTTGGGGAAACGCCGCCCGCTATTTCCTACACTCAGCCGGGTGTTTTTGACGTGAGTTTGACCGTATCGAATGCGGCGGGCGGGCATACAGCCACCTATCGGAATTTTATCGAAATAAAGCCGCTTCCCGTTGCCGATTTTGATTTTGAAATAAACGGCTCGACCGTTGTTTTCAATAACCTTTCGGAAAATGCCAGCAATTATGAATGGTGCTACGGCGACGGCTTTTGCGACATCGCCGAGACGCCGACTTACACCTATTTTCAGAACGGCGAATTTACGGTCACGCTGACCGCTTGGAGCGATTGCGATACCAGCGTTTTTGAGCAAATTATTTCCTTAAATGCTGCGCCGACCGCGGTTTTTGATTTTCAATATACCGGCAATTGCAATATTCCGCAGGCCATCCTGCTCGACAATTCTTTTTCCAACCCGGAGACTTGGCAATGGTCTATCCCGCTGGGCGACCCCTCGTCTTCCGACCTCCGCTACCCTACTGTCAACTTCCCGTTTGGGGGGACATTTGAGGTGACCTTGATTACGGGCAACAGCTTTGGTTTCGACACCTTGACGCAACTGATCTACATCGAAGGGAACAGCGCCCACGAAACGGATGTCAGCCTCTGTGCAGGTTCATTTTACAACGGGGTGCAGGTCTTTTTGGATACGACCATCACTGCCGAATTTACGACCCAAATATTGGGTTGCGACAGCACCGTGACGGCGCATATCAGCGTTACCGACCAGGTGGAAATTTCCCAATTGCTGGAGTTTTGCGAAGGCGATATTTACCACGGAGTGGTGCTAAACCAAGATACTGTTTTGGTCGAAACGATCAATTCGCAAACAGGCTGCGATACATTGCTCACCTCCAATATTACCGTCTTGCCAAATGCCGAAACTTTTTTGGTAAAAGAGATAAACGAGGGGGAAATCCTTATCATCGGGGACCAGGTTTTTGACTCTACGGGGCAGTATGAAATTTTGCTGCAAGCCGCAAATGGCTGCGACAGCCTCGTCCACCTCGACCTTTCGGTACTCACTGGCATTGAGGAGGTTAGGAAAGGACAGATCGAATTAAAGGCTTTTCCCAACCCCTTTTCAAATAGCCTGAACCTGCATTTTTATTTACCAAAAAATGAAAACGTGAGCATCGGATTGTTTGATGTGAACGGGCGTTTGGTAAGGTCTTTTTTGAAAAATAAATGGCTATCGGCAGGCGAACACCGGTTTGTTTGGAGCAGGGATTGGAGCAGCGCGGGGGTGTTTTGGGTGAAGGTGACGACGGAGGACGGAGTGTTTGCGAGGAAGGTGGTTGGGATGTAGCCACCTTTGAGGCGATGCCTTTGCGGGGGCAGTGCGGGTGGAAAGGCGTTGCCTCAAAGTTGCCTCAAAGATGTAGCCACCTTTGAGGCGATGCCTTTGCGAGGGCAGTGCGGGAGGAAAGGCGTTGCCTCAAAGGTGCCTCAAAGATGTAGCTACCTTTGAGGCGATGCCTTTGCGAGGGCAGTGCGGGTGGAAAGGCGTTGCCTCAAAGGTGGCTCAAAGATGTAGCCACCTTTGAGGCGATGCCTTTGCGAGGGCAGTGCGGGTGGAAAGGCGTTGCCTCAAAGATGCCTCAAAGGTTCAAAAATCAAACTCCAACTGCAGAGCAGAGAGGGGGAATAAATTCCCCCTCTTTTGGAAGGGCAGGGGGACGGGGGCTTGGCATCCGAGCGGGGGAATGAATTCCCCCTCTTTTGGAAGGGCAGGGAGACGAGGTTTTGGATCCGATCATTTATCTTGGACGATAAGGTGTTGCCTCGGGCAACCTTTGGGAGAGGGGGAATAAATTCCCCCGCTTTCGGAAGGGCAGGGAGACGGGGGCTTGGATACGATCATTTACCTTGGATTATAGCAACCTTTGAGGCAACGCCTTTCCTCCCGCACTGCACTCGCAAAGGCATCGCCTCACGAGAGTGGGGGGAATAAATTCCCCCGCTTTCGGAAGGGCAGGGAGACGGGGCTTGGATCCGATCATTTATCTTGGACAATAAGGAGTTGCCTCGGGCAACCTTTGAGGCAACGCCTTTCCTCCCGCACTGCACTCGCAAAGGCATCGCCTCAAAGGTCAGAAATCAAACTCCAACTGTACCCCTTCGCCTCTGTTTTCTTTCTCCAAATTAGAAACCGTAACGCCGAGCAAACGCACTGCGGGCAGCTCCCCCCTACTCTCCTCCAATAGGTCAAAAGCAATTTGCCGGAGGCTGTCCAAGGAGCGCACCTCGCTGCCGAACGATTTGCTGCGGGTCATCAATTTGAACGCGGGCGTTTTGGCTTTTAGGGTGATGGTGCGGCCAAAATTCTGGTGCTGCTCCATGTATTTAAAAACAATTCCGGTGATGTGTTCCAGCCGCTCTTTCATGTCCTCGGTTTTGGTGAGGTCATCGGAAAAAGTGCGCTCTGCGCCGATGGATTTGCGGATGCGGTTGGGGTTGACGGGTCGGTCGTCCTGTGCCCGCACTATTTTGTAAAAATGGCGGCCTGCCTTGCCAAAGCGCTGCGCCAGTTCTATTTCTGAAAATTTCTTCAAATCGGCCCCCGTCAGGATGCCCATTTTTTCCATTTTGGCTGCGGTCACTTTGCCTATCCCAAAGAATTTTTTGACGGGCAATTGCTCTAAAAAGGCGATGGCCTCGGCGGGGGTAATTACTTTTTGGCCATTGGGTTTGTTGATGTCGGAGGCCACTTTTGCGATAAATTTATTGAACGATACGCCCGCTGAAGCAGTGAGCTGCGTTTTTTCAAAAATCTTCTTTCTGATCTCCTCGGCAATCAGGGTGGCAGAGGCCATCCCTTTTTTGTTTTCGGTCACGTCGAGGTAGGCTTCGTCCAAAGAAAGCGGCTCGACGAGTTCTGTGTATTCCCGGAAAATTTCCCTGATCTGCTGCGAGACTTCGCGGTAAACGGGGAAGCGGTGTTTTACAAAAATAAGGTCGGGGCAACGGCGCTTGGCAGTGATGGAAGGCATGGCCGAACGGACGCCGTACTTCCTCGCTTCGTAGCTCGCCGATGCCACCACGCCGCGTTTTGCAGAACCGCCTACGGCAACGGGTTTGCCGCGCAACGAGGGGTCGTCGCGCTGCTCGATGGAGGTGTAAAAGGCGTCCATGTCTATGTGGATGATTTTACGGATGATGGGTCGGGTATATTGAAAGTGAATTTGAACGGATGTTTGCCAGCCTTAATTTCCTGCGAGCAGGGACTTTATCTCAGCCAAAGGCTTGCCCGTGATTTTAGCAATTTGCTGCAAGTCCATGCCGGAAGCGGCGAGGTTTTTTATTGTGGAAACAATGGCTTTTTCTGCTGCATTTTTGTCTGCTTCCGCTTTCAGGCGTGCCTCCCGTTCCTGCTTTTTCTGTTCTTCCGACTCGTTCAGTTTTTTGTCCATGTCCACAAATTCTTGCAGTACATCGTCCTCCAGTTCCATCGAGCCTGCTACTTCTGGCTCGGCGATGGCAGATTTGAGCCTGCGCACCACCTCGCGGTATTTTTCCGGGTAGTCATCGCTTATTTCCAAAATATGGCCGGCCGAATCGGCAATGTTTTTTTGGTCGAAAATTTCCAACAACTGCTCGGCCTCCGTCCGCCTGCGGTGGGCGAGATAGGGCAACTGTATGACAATGGCATCGTGGGTGAGGGCTTCTA
>DROJ01000349.1 GCA_011321935.1 Bacteroidota bacterium
AAGGAGCGCAGGTTGAAATCCGGCATTTGGATGTCCCCGTACAATAAATAACCATCTTTTGTTTCAAGTACCTTATATGAAAAATTGCTCAGGTTCACCGTATCAGGGTACTCTTTGATGAACTCTACTTCTAGGTCATGATCGATCTTGATAAGGTAGGCACTGTTTCCTACAAGAGCGGAAGCGGTCATAGCATAGCCCCCATCGAAGGTAGTGGTTATATCGCCCCAATTTTTGCCTATTGAATAAAAATCACCGAAAGGCTCTAATAACAAATTTGACTTTAGCAGAACCCCATTCGAATCAAACTTTGTCAAAAGCAAGCCCTGCCGAGAGCCGACCGTATCGCTAGGGTATGCCAATCCATATCCGATTACCGTATCGTTGTGGACAAGCATTTTGCGGAGGTGGTTGGTGGGCAGGTCCAAATCATGGAGCATATTGAACCCGGGCTGGCCATCCACCGAAGTATAGACAAAAAGAAAAAAAAGCAGAAGGAATTTTTTGGTACAAGTTTTCATGAGCATAGGTAAAGGCCAAGGGCACCCAATACTGGATTGAATGCCCTTGGAAGAAAGAAAAGATACTTAATGTTGGACAGTGACTTTCGTCTGGAATGTTTCTCCCTCTCCGGTCTGTACTTCTAAAAAGTAAATGCCGTTTTTGATTTCATAAACCGGTAAGGCCACTTTTTGTAAACCTGAAAAGGATGAAGAGGACACCAACTTGCCCTGCAAAGAATATAGCCTGACTTTTAACTCGTCAAATTCTTGCCCAAGCTCAATGTTGAATTCTTGCCCCGCAGGGTTGGGATAGACATGTAAAACCTGTTCGGCCTGATTCACTTTATCAGTTTTCCCGTCGTTGTTTCCACTATGGCTCCGTTGGGCAACATTGGAGCAGTCCGGCAAGGCCATGATGCCGTTCCAGAGCAAAATGCTCTGGGTCAAAAAACCGGGTTCGGAGCACCAATCCGCCCAGTAGTCCAGCGATTGCAAGGTGCTTTCGTCCAGCCCGGCCACTGTGCCCGTGGCCGTCAGGTGCGGGCGCACAAGGTTGTAAATAGTGCCCATTTCTTGGTAGTCTGCAAGTGCTGCGTCGAGCAGTCCGTACTTTGTACCGAGCGATGGCCATAAGGTATCGAAACCGGAAAAATCGCCCGTAAAAAAATAGTGATTGGCCAGCCGGAGGTCGGCCGGGTAAGTTTCCGTGATGGCCAGCCAATGCAGCAGGCTGTCGGTTTCCATGCCGGCAGTGTCGAGGCTGTACTGTTGCAGTACCAGGCTGGCGTTCTTGTTCATTTGGTGGCGCAAAAGGCCGATCTCTATTTTTATGGCCTCTGTTGCTTGCGAATCGAGTGTACCGCTCGCAAGTACTGCGTTTTTGCCCTGCCACTCGCTTTTGTCCCCGTAAAAATCGTTTTTCCATTTCGAAACAAAGGATTCTTTGCAGGGCGGGTCCGGGCAGGTCTCTGTACAAGGGGGCAGGTCGCAGGGCGGGTCTTCTATGTCGCCGCATTGTTGGTTGGCCTGATTTACATCCTCTGGGTTTATCCCCTCACTTGCAGTATTCCCAAAAGGGCCACCGTCGGGGTCTTGGTCAGTGCTGCCCAATTCAAAATAATAATTTATCGGGTTTCCTGCATTCAGGTTTTTAAAATTGTAGGAGGCCAAACCAAAAACATTTCCTGAAGGAAGAAGATTCGAGTTCTGAATATCAAACTCATTTTGGTCAATTTTCACAGTAGCCCCAGCAGCCACCTCAAAGTCAATGGGGAAGTTGTTGGCATCCAAGCCCGGATTGTCGTTTGAATTGATATTGCAGAGGTACAAGAGGCCTTCTTCGCTGCCATTATAGCCAACGGCACTATTTCCGATATTCAGGTTATCATAAGAATTCTGTTTGATCACATTGTTTGCCCCGTCCCCCAGGCCGATGCACTTGGTACCGATAAGGGCTTCTGCTGGCAGGGGGTCGCCAAAGACCAGCCCGCTGGTAAAATTGTTGTCGCTGAAGGTAAAGCCAACGGTATTGCCGCGCATACGCACGCCGACTACTTCTGCTTGGGTGTTGGGAGCGCAGGCGGCCGGTTTTTGCAATAAAAAATTGCTGTTGGCTATCTTGAAGCTGCTGGTCTTGTTGGTTGATATGCCGGTATAGCAGTTCTTAAAACTTGCCCCGCCAACATTGAGCGAGCCGGTTGACAGGGTCGGTATGTCGGCCCAAATGCCGGTTTCGAGGTTTTCGAATACCCCGAACTGAAAGTCTGCCCCTGCATTTCTCAAAATAACGCCGATGGCCCTCGGAGCGGAACAGTCGGTGCGCAGGTCCTTGAACACTGGCTGGATCAAGCTCTGTTTGACGATAGCGGTCATGTCCATAAAAACGGGCTGCCCGCTTCCCCTGTACGCGTCGTCAATGGTAAATTCGGGCAAAATAAAGGTACTGACGTTGGGCTTGTCGGTGTATTCCCCAAAGCGGACGGAGATGGCATTGTTCACAAAATTGCCGGCCAGTACCTTTACGATGCCGCCACCCGTGCCGCCCACGGGCATACCGTTCGCACCGATGTTCTGTGCCTCTATACCGACCATTGCATGTTCTATGGTACCAGAACTGTGGAGGATGACCCTCCCTTGGTTGACCGTTTTCTGGGGCACAAAGGCATTCCCGTCCAAGACGATGCCCCGCCACATACCACCGCAGGCAGCGGTGATGGTAGAGCGGATCCTTAAAAGGCCCCCGGTCCTAACGGTAATGGTTGCGGCAGGCAACATTTCTATGGGAGAGGTTATTTCCAGTTCTGTGCCTGTTTCCACGACGATGTTGCCGTAAATGCCGCCGGGCAGGGTGCCTGATAGCGAAGGTGTGGGCAAGGTGACGTTGCTGAGTTTATTGGACTCTTCAAGATAGGTTTTCATCCTTTCTACCTGCCCCGGGGAAAAGCGGTCGTTGCAGAGGATGGTTTCGTTCGGGGCAGTCCCGTTGGCGGTGGACATATAATTCCTGAACTGGTCTGCTGACAGCCAAGGATAATTGGTGCAGGTACTGCAATCGGTTGCGACCAAAACGCCCGATCTCGTTGTGTCCGTATCGGGCACGCCGTCTTCGCAACAATAATCATAAGCTACACCGGAGACTTGGCAGCTAGTGTTCGGGCAGCCGTCTTTAGTCCAAAAAGTAGCTTGTCCGTCATTGAAGTTAGAGGTATGCAGCAGCCCGAGTGCATGCCCTATTTCATGGATAATAAGGGGCGATTGGCCGGAAGATGTCCCGTTGTGGCTTCCTATAATACGGATTTGAGTTGATGGGGAGTTCTTTGCATTACCGTCAAAATTGCCGCTATCGCCCTGGTCGAATATGTCCATCACAAAAGGGCAAACCAGAGAGGAAGGCAGCTCGTTTCCATCAAACTCATCAATGACGTAGAGTGGGCCGGAAGTGCTGCATGATGTTATATTTGGAGGAACCGTTGTCGTATCGCCACATTCTTCAGTGGTGATGGCAAAGGATATGCCCTGCGGTGAAAAGACGGAATTGAGGTTGTCGAGGATGCCGATTGCCCTTGCATCGAGGTCGGGATCATCGGGGTCGGCCCAGGTATTGGTCGAAGTGTTCACGAAGTGGATTTTTGTCCTTATGATGTACGGTCCTTCATGGGCATTGCTGAAATCATAGATCGGTTCATTTGAAACCTGGCCTATAAGCGGGGGCATTACTAGGCAGACAGACAG
>DROJ01000350.1 GCA_011321935.1 Bacteroidota bacterium
AGAAAAAATATATCAATTTAAAATTGGTAGTGGAGAATTAACTGGCTTAATAGATTTTTTCGATTTCAAACCAAACAGTATTGATGTACTGATTTATTCACCTTCAGAAAGTAACCAAAATTATTCTCTCCAAATCAATGATGTACCTCAATCAAATCTAAATGACGCTATCCAATTGTTTGACAACTTCCCATTTTACCATGAAGTTTCAGACGAAAGAATTTCTGAATTTTGGACTCAACTAATTTATCAAATTAAAAAACGAGAAAACGAAAGAGAACTCTTCGAAAACAAACCCGAAAATCTAAACAAAACAAAAAAACAACTCATCGAAGAATTTGACCAAAAGTATCCAAAAATATTGAAAAAACTCGCAAAACTCTGGAATGAAATCCTCGATAGGGCAGGGCTGGAATTTGATTACGAAAGTGCCAGCAACCCCATCCAATTAAACGACAACCTAAAAGCATATATCAAATTAAAAAGCACGGGCAAAAAAATAAATTACAACCAATTAAGCACCGGCATCCGCAATTTCATTTTCCGCATCGGCCATATTTATTCTTTGTATTTTAATAGGGAAATAAAAAGAGGATTTTTATTGGTGGACGAGCCGGAGAACAGTTTGTTCCCTGACTTTCTTTACGACCTCATTGATATTTACCAAAAAATAATAACCGACAAAAACGGGGAAAGAAATACCCAATCTTTTTTTGCTACCCATAACCCGATCATCGCTGCGCAATTCGAACCTTATGAGCGGATATTATTGGAATGGGACGACAAAGGGCATGTGCAGGCATTCAAAGGCAAGGCCCCGGCCGGCGACGACCCGAACGACCTGCTGCGGCAAGACTTCCGTCTGGATCATTTGATGGGGCGGAAAGGACAGGAAATGTGGGAGGAATATTTGAACTTGAAAAAGCAATTGCGGCACTCCAAAAATGGGGACGACAAAGACGAACTCATTTCAAAAATCAGCGAAATCGGACAACTCTATAATTTTGAAGACTAATGAAATTTCTCGGAAAAACCAACACTTCCAAAATACTCGCAGAAGGGCTGACTTACCAGAAAAACAAGGCCGACAACAACCGGAAACTGCGCGAAATGCTCATTGCAGAGCAAATGAATTTCTGCGCATATACGGAGCAATATTTCAAAAACCTCGACTCGGTCGAGGTCGAGCATTTTAATTCGAGCAAAAAATATAACGACGATTATTACAATTACTACGCAGCGTTGAGAAAGCCCAACCAATACAAAAAAGACCAGAAGTACAAAGATAAAGCAGCAGCAGGCAAATCATTTTTTGGGAGTTTATTTTTTCAAAAAAAAGGAGCATTCAATAGCAGGATCGAATATGTTGACGGCATTTATGAAGAAACCGATCTAAAAGATAGCGAGGCAAAAGAATTGATTGATTTTCTAAATTTAAACAACGAACTGCTTTTTAAAGACAGGCAGAACCATGTCAGCCGGATGAAAAATATTTTTAAGATCGCTAAATATGACAAGGACAATATTTTGGATTATTTCAGGAAACACAAAGAAGAATTGAGTTTTATCACCGCTCTCGAAATTGAATTGGATATAGACTTGAGTGAATTTTACACAAAAACCGATACCTAAAACAACATGACCTTCCACCACCAAAACAAAAACCTCCTCCACTTCCCCACCCTACCCACCAACCTGCAATCCATTACCCACCTCTCCGTTTACAAAAACAAAATAAAAGATATACCCCCTGCCCTCTGGCAAGCCACCAAGCTCGAAACATTAAACCTGGCCGACAATAAAATCGAATATATTTCAGAAGAAATAATTAATTTACAAAAACTAAGAATGATCGATTTGGGGCACAACAACATAAAAGAACTGCCCAAAAATATCGGACATTTAAAGCAGCTTGACCTATTTTTATATTTAAGCAATAATCAGATAAAGCACGTCCCCGATAGTTTCAAAAATCTAAAACAATTAAAATATTTGAACCTGACCGATAATTTATTAAACGATATTCCAGCAGCTATTTGCGGGATGGAAAATTTGCTCGAACTGAGATTGTATAACAACCAAATAAAAAATATCCCTGCCCATATTTCCAATTTGAATAAATTGCGGGAACTGCATTTAATGGACAATAAAATAGAATATTTGCCCGAAGAAATCGGCGAATTGAAAGATGTGAAAATATTGAGTTTTAGAAATAATAAAATAAAAGAAATACCAGCTTCGATTGGGGAATTAAAGGAGTTGCTATATTTTGATTTAAGAGGTAATAAATTAACGGCATTTCCCAAAAGTATTTTAAAATTAAACAAACTGGAAAAACTGGACTTGCGGTGGAATATAGATTTGGTTATTCCTGAATGGATAGGTGAATTGACAAAAAAGGGATGCCTTGTGTATGGTTAAAAGCGACAGATTTCCCCTCCCAAAACAACAATAAATTCAAGGTAAAAAAATTCAGGTTGGCAACGAACCCTTCAATATATCCCGCAATATTTTGCGGTTTTCTTTGCTATCAAAAACGGAGGGGATAGGGATATTGAAACCAGCAACAGAATGGCTGCGGACGATGCCTTCGGAAGATTTCAGCACCAACCGGTATTTATTGTTTTCAAGAATATATTGCTCGACCGTTTTTTCATGCGGGTCAACAATCCAGTATTCGCTCACGCCGTGCAGTTCATAGTCGTTGTATTTTGTCACCCTATCGTGGTTGATGGTTTTTTGGCTGCTTTTGGACAGTACTTCGGCCACAAAATCAGGAACGGGAAAGAGCAATTGTTTGTCCTCAAACAGGGCGGCTTTTTCATTGCCAAAAAAACAGATGTCCGGCTCGTAGTCGTTGCGGGTGAAACGGGTCATGACTTTTTCTATCCCTACCCATCCGAGGCCATTTTGTTGAACATAGGTGCGGAGCAGCAGGTACAAACCTCCCGTCGCATCGGTATGGATTTTCACAACGGGGGAATGGAAAATGATTTCCCCGTTCACAAATTCAGCCTTGTCATCCTCGCCGATGAGGTCATAAAATTCTTGCCGTTTCCGTTGTTCTTCTTGCAGCCTTGCCTGCGCCTCCTGCACGATGAGCATGGCGCCGGGCTGTTCCAAAATTTTATTTACGAGGTTGTTGTCGTCAAACATGGTAGCTGTATTTGCTACAAAGATAAATAATTTTCGGCAATGCCTTCTTGGATGAGCGCCCGTCCGATATTGCGCACCGCTGTCAGGTTTTTATTGCAGGAATACTGAACCATAATAGGTTTTGTGCATTGAGGGCTGATGCTCCCCTTTAGGGGCTGGGGGTGGGCGATGGCAAATGCACAAAACCTATTATGGTTCAGTATATATTCAACCAATATACACTGCACCAGGTTGACACTCACCAAAAAGCGGCCTGAATTCATTGGCCACAATATGCCCATTTCCCGCTCGGACACCCATTCCCACCACTCGGCAACGCCTGCCTACCGTTCGGACAAAAGCCTATTTTCCGCCTGCCCTGTCACCTTACCTTTATGCTATATTCCACACCAAACAGGACTGCCTCACTCAACATCAATCCTCTTTTAGTATTTTTTAAAAATCAAATAAAAACAAACCAGGCATGCCGGGGAAAATTTCCCGGCTGCTTATTACCCTTAATTTTTTTTACAAATGAAAAACATTAAAAATCAATTTACCTGCATTATTGCCGTATTGGCATTTTTTCTGGCCGCCCAATCGGCGACTGCCCAAGATGAGGGGCATTATTTTATGGTCACCACATGGAAACTGCACATCCCCGAAAACGGGAGCGGCAAAGAACTCAACAGCATATTGGAGGAATGGCACAAAAAAGTGGTTTTGAAAAACCCTAAAACAATCAGTGAAAAAACCCTCGTCCACGTCAGCGGAAGCGACCAAAGGGACTGGGTCGTAATTACGGAATATGCCAACTGGAACGACATTAACGAGGCTACAAAAATAGACAACAAATTGGTCGAAGAAGGATGGCCGGACAAGGCAGAGCGGAAGAAATTTTTTGAAGCCTTCGGCAAATATTCCATTACCCATTCAGATGAGATATTGCAGGAAATGCCCAAGCTGAGCAAGTGAATTTAATGATATATGGCGCTGATTATTTTTATATAAATTGTCAGCGCCGTATATGTTTTTTAATTTACATAAAATACCTTTTTCTATAAAAGGCATAATAAAATTATCCTCCATTATCTCATCCCGCACATCCGAATATAAACAATAGTCAACAAACCAAATGAGTAGCCATTCCCGGTAATTATTTCACCGGGGTTGGTTACTGTCCTGTTGTCCAATGGCACCATTGGTCCTGGCCTTTTGCATGCCTTTGGCGACAGGTTTTTTTTTAATAAAAATATACTCAACAAAAATTTTTGAACCATGAAAACGGTAACCAATCATTTACAAACATTGCTCCTCGCCTGCCTGCTCACCTTGGCTTTTGGCCAAACGGCACAGGCCGCCATCATATATGTAAAATCCGGGGCAAGCGGCACCGGCACCTCATGGGCCAATGCCTTTGGCGATTTGCAGGCCGCCCTCGCCGCCGCCAATGCCGGCGACCAGATATGGGTGGCCACCGGAACATACACCCCCACCTCCGGTACCGACCGCACTATTTCATTTGTCATGAAAAACAACCTCGCCATCTATGGCGGGTTTGCCGGAGGCGAAACCATGCTGGGGCAAAGGGACGTGGCGGCCAACGTGACCACTTTGAGCGGCGAGATAGGCGCAGCGGGCAATGGAGACAATAGCTACCACGTCATTTCCAATGATAACAACGGACTGAACAGCACGGCAATACTGGATGGTTTTACCATCAGCGGGGGCAATGGTAATGGTAATACATTCCCGAAGAACCACGCCGGCGGGATGTTCAACCACTTCTCCTCCCCCACGGTGGTCAACTGCTCTTTCAGCGGAAATTCGGCAATCACCTTCGGCGGTGCGGTGTACAACCTTTTCTCCTCCCCACCCTCCCCCTCCCTGACGAACTGCTCTTTCAGTGGAAATTCGGCAGCCAGTGGAGGAGCGATGACCAACTACTCTTCCTCCCCCACGGTGGCCAACTGCTCTTTCAGCGGAAATTCGGCAGGCGGCTATGGCGGCGCTATCTACAATACCTCCTCCTCCTCCCCCACGGTGGCCGACTGCTCTTTCAACGGAAATTCGGCAAACAGTGGAGGAGCGATGACCAACTTAGCCTCCTCCCCCACGGTGACCAACTCCTCTTTCAGCGGAAATTTGGCAGGCGACAAGGGCGGCGGGATGTACAACTTCTCCTCCCCCTCCTCCATCTCCTCCCCCACGGTGAGCAACTGTTCTTTCAGCGGAAACTCAGCCAATAACGGTGGTAGTAGCGGTGGTGGCGGTGGTATCCATTCTCAAAATAGTGTCCTGACCATCACCCATTCTACCTTTAGTACCAATACAACAGCCTATGCCGGGGGCGGCCTTCGCTGTATTGGGGGGAGCGGCAGTTCTACGACTGTTCAGTATTGCACCTTTTCCGGGAACATCGCCAATACTGCCGGCGGCGGCGGCGGCGGGGCCATAGATACTGGGGGCGAAAACCTCAATGTCAACAATTGCACTTTCAAGGACAACCAAGATGCCGGGGCTTCCAATAGAAATGGATTGTGGCTGGCGGGCACCACCAACATCCAAAATTCCATCTTCGACAATGGTGGTGGAAATATTGAAACCATTGGGGGGGGCTTCACTTCTTTAGGTCACAATATCGAAGATGGGAACAGCGGGTTTTTAGACCAAAGCACCGACATAATCAATACCGAACCATTGCTCGGCCCACTTGCCGACAACGGCGGCCCCACCCTGACCCACGCCCTCCTGCCCAACAGTCCGGCCATAGACCAGGGCGGCACATGCGGGACTACCGACCAAAGGGGGATGCCCGCACCTGAAAACGGGATTTGTGACATGGGGGCTTTTGAATACAAAAGCCCCTGCCCTGCGGGCAATGTTTTGTTTGTAAATAAAAATGCCGCCGGGGCAAACAATGGCTTCACTTGGACCGATGCCTTCACCGACCTCCAAGATGCCCTCAACAGCACCTGCCCCGGCATCACCGAAATATGGGTGGCCGCCGGAACATACACCCCCACTTCCGGCACCGACCGCACTATTTCATTTGTCATGAAAAACAACCTCGCCATCTATGGCGGGTTTGCCGGAGGCGAAACCATGCTGGGGCAAAGGGACGTGGCAGCCAACGTGACAACTTTGAGCGGCGAAATAGGTGCAGCGGGCATTGCTGATAATAGCCAGACGGTGGTGAATGGCTCCGGTACAGATAACACAGCTATTCTTGATGGATTTATAATCACTGCTGGCAACGCAGACGGCAGCACCAGTTTTCCGGATCCGGCTTCCAGAGGTGGGGGCATGTACATCAACGCAGGTACGCCCACTGTGGCCAATTGCCTGTTCAACGGTAATGTTGGCCTGCTCGGAGGGGCGATGAACAATACCGACGCCAGCCCGACCATCACAAATTGTACTTTCTTCAACAACCGGCAGACCTTTGCTGGGTTTGGCGGAGGTGGCATCATGAACGAGAGAAATTCCAGCCCTGTTATATCACAGTCTTCGTTTGAGAACAACACCGCTGCAAACGGCGCTGGGCTTTGGTTCTCGGACAGCACGAACCCGACCCTCACAGACTGCACATTTACCAACAACCAAGCAACTGGATTTGGTGGGGCAGCATTCCATGTTGGCTCAACTAATATAGCCTACTTAAATTGTACGTTTGGCAACAATTCCGCTGTGTTTGGAGGGGCCATCAGTACATCAGGATTTGCACCTGCGACTGGCAATAATTCATTTGTGAATTGTACTTTCATCAACAATATTGCCGTTGGTGGCGGTGCTATAAATAATGGGTTTATCAATTCAACCGCCAATGTGGCGATGTCATTTGACAAATGTTATTTTAAAGATAATATAGCCGCCGACGGCAACACCTTCGGTACGGGAGGTGCCTACCAGAGCCAAAGTTTCGATGCTTCTTTTACCAATTGCCTATTGGATGGGAACAAAGCACTGGGCACTGGGGATGATGGTGGCGGAGGTCTAATGATTTATGCGGGGGATGTGACCTTGACCAATACCACCATTGCCAACAGTGTGTCCGCTACCCACGGGGCTGCGGTCAGCATTTTTGGCAACAGGGGCGCTGTCACTGTCAAAAATTCCATTTTATGGAACAACAATGCCTTATCGGACAACAGCATCTACAATGGGAACGGCGGCTCTGCCAATGCTGAAAACAGCCTCTTCCAAGAAACGGCCTGCCCACCCAACGTCACCTGCGGCACAGGCATGGTTTTCAACAAAGACCCCTTGTTTACCAATGGTTTTCACCTCAGCGAATGCTCGCCTGCCATTGACGGGGGAACGGCCATGGGCGCTCCTTTTGACGACCTCGACGGCAACGCCCGCCCCGTGGATGCCGCACCGAACCTTGCAGGGGATCATGACATGGGCGCCTATGAATTTCAGGGCACTGCACCGGCGCCAACTGTTGCCTGCGCAAGCAACCTCACTGTCCAGCTCGGTGTAAACCAAAATGTTACAGTGACGGCAGCAGAGGTAGAAAACGGGAGTACAGGCTGTGGCTCGCTGTCCTTTTTGATAAACAACCAAGCAAGCCTGACCTTTGATTGCAACGGCGTGGGACTGCAAACGGTTACCCTCAAAGCAACCGACCTTTTTATGAATTCCGCCTCCACCACTTGCAGCTTTACAGTGGAAGATGGCGAGGCGCCAACGGCCATCTGCCCCGCCTCCATCCCCGATGTGGCTTTGGATGCCTCCGGCAATGCTTTGCTTCCGGCAAATATTGGCGATGGAAGTTCCACCGACAACTGTTCCGCAACGGAGACCAGCCCAAGCATGATATTTGGCTGCAACAGTACTGGCCAGCAAACTGTCACCTTGACAGCCGACGACGGCAACGGCAATACCGGCACCGCCACCTGCACTTTCAACGTCGTGGACAATATTGCGCCTTCGGCAAATTGCCCAGCGAACATACCTGACGTGGCGCTCGATGCCAACGGCAACGGAACACTCCCCGCCAACATCGGCGACGGTAGCTCCACCGACAACTGCGGAACGCCAACCGAGACCAGCCCATCGGCCAACTTCAACTGCGCAGACCTCGGCCAACAGGCCGTCCTGCTCACCGCTACCGACGGCAGTGGAAATTTCGCATCCGTTTCCTGCACCTTCAATGTCGTGGACAATACTTTGCCAACGGCCATCTGCCCCGCCTCCATCCCCGATGTGGTTTTGGATGCCTCCGGCAATGCTTTGCTCCCGGCAAATATTGGCGATGGAAGTTCCACCGACAACTGTTCCGCAACGGAGACCAGCCCAAGCATGATATTTGGCTGCAACAGTACTGGCCAGCAAACGGTCACCTTGACAGCCGACGACGGCAACGGCAATACCGGCACCGCCACCTGCACTTTCAACGTCGTGGACAATATTCCGCCTTCGGCAAATTGCCCAGCGAACATATCTGACGTGGCGCTCGATGCCAACGGCAACGGAACGCTCCCCGCCAACATCGGCGATGGTAGCTCGACCGACAACTGTTCCGCAACTGAGACCAGCCCTTCCGCCAACTTCAACTGCGCAGACCTCGGCCAGCAAACGGTCGTGCTCACTGCCAGCGACGGCTCTCAGGCCAGCACCGCCAACTGCACTTTCAACGTCGTGGACAATATTCCGCCTTCGGCAAATTGTCAGGATGTGGTTATCTCCCTCAACAGCGACGGCAACTATACCCTCGCCCCATCGGAGGTCTTCCTCAATGGCACCGACAACTGCGGGACAGTCAGCCCCGCCTCCGTCTCGCCCAACAGCTTCTCTTGTCAAAACGAGGGCGCCAACAACGTCACCCTCACCGCCGACGACGGCAACGGTAACATTGCTACTTGCACTGCCACGGTCACGGTCAATGAGTTCCTCAGCACCCCCACGGTCACTGCCACCGACGAGACCTGCGCAGGTGCAGGCGATGGCAGCATCACCCTCAGTGCCACGGCGTCTGCCGGGCAGGTCGGCTACTCCATAGACGGGGGCGCCAACTTCCAGTTCACGGGCATCTTTGCGCCGCTTTCTCCCGGCAATTACAATGTTGTGGTCAAAGTATTTGGCGTAGCCGCAATTTGTGAAAAAACGGCAACGGCAACAGTGGCGGCAGGCAATGCCCCCACCACTTGGTACAAAGACCTCGACGCCGACGGCTACACCGACGGCATCAGCCAATCAAGCTGTACCCAGCCGACGGGTTATGTCGCCAATGCCCTCCCCGGCGACTGCGACGACAACGACCCCAACGCCTATCCCGGACAGGTATGGCACAAGGACAGCGACAACGACGGCTACTCCGACGGCAGTACCCAAACGGCCTGCCTCCGCCCTGCCGACCACAAAACGGCTGCCGAACTGACAGCCACCGACATTGACTGCAACGACAACGACCCCGCAGTCAACCCCGGCGCAACGGAAATCTGCAACGGCATTGACGACGACTGCGACGGGCAGGTGGACGAGGGCACTACGGGCGGCCTCACCTACACGGGCAACGTGGCCTTCTACACCCAGGCCGACGTGGACGCCTTCTCACAGTGCTACTCCGTCATAGACGGCAGCCTGATCATCGCCGGCACGGGCATCAACGACCTGTCGAACTTGGCCAACCTCACCGAGGTAACGGGCAATCTGACCGTCCAGACAAATGGCCTGACCAACCTTGCAGGACTGGACAACCTCGCTACCATCGGCGGTACGCTGACCATCTATTTCAACAGTTCGCTGACCTCGCTCAATGGGCTGGGTGCGCTGTCCTCAGTAGGCGGCAGCCTGATGATGTACTATAATTTTTTGCTGGACGACTGCTGCGCAATCCATGGCCTGCTGAACAGCGGCGGGGTGATGGGGACGGTCTTCATTTTTTACAACAAGACGGGCTGCAACAGTGTGGCAGAAATCAATGCCAATTGTGGTTCGAGTTCTCTTATCTCCAGCCCAAACAACGGTCAAGGAGTGGGCGAAGTACAGGTTTCCGTTTCACAAAATGAAAGCAAGTCCGGGCCCACGTTCAAAGTTTATCCGAACCCGGCCAGTGAAAATGTCAGCCTCCAATTTGATAAAAAAATCTCCTCTGCCAGCGTCCGTATCACAGACCTTACTGGTCGGCAGGTTTTTGAATCAACATTGGAAAAGGGCAGTTCCCTCTTTGAGATAAATGTGGCGGACTGGCAGACAGGCATGTACATTATCCACGTCGAACTGAGAGATAAGAAATTATTGACCGAAAGGTTGATGGTAAACGGGTTTAGATGACCTTTTTATGAATGAGCGCCAGGCCCCCGTAAAGGGCAGGGCTGTTAAGTTCTGGCGGATTTGTTTTAAATGAAAATTAAAATCAAAATTAAAATTAAAAAACGCTCGCTCTTGGGTTCAGATGTTTGGTGTTTTCATTTTGATTTTCATTTTAATTTTGATTAAAACGGCTTAAAACCAGAACTTAACAGCCCTGCCCACAAAGGGGGCCTGGTTTATTTTCCCATTATTTTGCGCAAGCGGACAATCGCCTCGCTCCGCGAGCGCGCATCCAGTTTTTCGTATAAATTTTTAACATGCGTTTTTACGGTATTGATGCTGATAAAATGTTTTTCTGCAAGTTGGCGGTTGGTTTTTCCTTCGTAAATATCTTTTGCTATTTCAAATTCTTTTTCCGTGATCGGGCTGTATATTTTGCGATTGATAAATGTGCGGTCGAAGCATACGGGCTTGATTATATTTGCATAATTATAGAGTGCCAGTTCGATGGACGAATATATATCTTTCCCGTCAAAAGGTTTGACAATATAGCCCATTGGCCGGGTATGTTTGGCCCGTTCGACTGTCGCTTTGTCGGCATATGCGGTGAGGTAAATAATGGGCAGTTCATAATTTTTTAAAATATGCGCGCCAATATCCAAACCGTCTTTTTTGTCGTTGAGGTTGATGTCCAATAAAACAATATCGGGGCGGTTGTTTTCCAATTGAAAAAATGCCTCCTCGGCCTTATGCGCTATGCCTGAAACCCGGTATTCATATTCCTCCAAAATATCGGCAATATCAGTGGCAATGAGCGCTTCGTCTTCTATAATCAATACTTTTATATCGTTCATGTCACAGCAATTTATATTCTCTCACAAATACATTTACGAGCGTCCCGTTTTTTTCGACCACTTCCATATTTGCATTTAATTTTTTTGAAAATGCTTTTATCAATTGCATCCCAAAAGAATTTTTGTTTTTATCGGGATTGGTTATGGACATGCCGACCCCGTTGTCCTTTACTTGCAATAATAATGCGTTTTCCTTCTTTTCGAAATTCACCTTTATTTCGCCCTCCCTCCCGTCGGGGAAAGCATGTTTGAGGGCATTGCTCAACAATTCGTTGAGTATCAGCCCTATCGGGATCAAGGTGTCCACATCGAGGCGGAGGGGGGCAGCGTTGATCGCAAATTTTATTTTATCTTCTTTTATATTGTAAGAATCAAAAAGGCTTTTGCCCAATTGGCCGATATAGTCGCCGATTTCCATACCGTTTGCAATATCCGTTTGGTATAAGCTCTGGTGGATGAGGCCCATGGATTTTACGCGGTTTTGCCCTTCCTTGATGGCTGCTTTTGCTTGTTCGTCTATTATAGAACGCGATTGTAAATTGAGCAAACTGGAAATAACCTGCAAATTGTTTTTTACCCGGTGGTGGATTTCTTTTAATAAAACCTCTTTTTCGCGCAGCGCATTTTCTATTGTTTCTTTTTGTGTTTTTAATACGCGGTTGGTTTTGGATTTGAAATATAAAAACCACAAAGAAACCAGTGCCAACAGGCCTGCGGCAACGGATATGATAAGGAAATTCTTTTTTTGCAGGGATTGGGTTTTTAATGCCAATTGGGTTTGGGCAAGTTCTTTTTCCCTTTTTTCCGATTCATATTTTTGCATGGCCTCGGTGAGGTTCCTGTCTTTTTCCAATGCGTAAACAGAATCCTTGTCAACGGTATAATCATATAATGCGGACAAGGCTTTTTCCGCTTGTTTGTTTGCCTTATAGGCCAGGTATAAAAGGTGGTGTATTTCTTCCCGGAAAATAGTGAAATTTTGTTCTACCGCTATTTGTTTTGCTTTTTCAAGATAAATAATTGCCCGCTCAAAATTGCCTTGCAATAATTGGTTTTCCCCATAATTTTTTTGTGCGGCCATAAAGCCATAAGCATTTTCCTCTTTGTTTATATGTGGGATAATATCCAAAAGGATGCTGTCGGATTTTTGGTAATCCCCCTGCTCTTTCAATGCACCGGCCAAGTTGCTGCTCAATAATATTTTATATTCCGGCATTTTTGTTTTTCCCAATAATCCAAGCCCTTCTTCGATCAGCCGGACTGCTTCCGGGTAGTCCTTTCTCCTGACATAGATGTTCGCAATATTGTTCAAAGCGATGCCCATTCTCCGGGCATCTCCCACCGTTTTGAATTGTTCGTATGATTTGGTAAAATATTTTAAAGTAATAGTGTCGTTGCCGCTGGTTTCATGGGCAGCGGCCATGCCGTTGTATATGTTGCCCAAGAGGAGCTGGTCTTTTTTATTTTTGCTTCCCGAAAAATATTTTTCGGCAGAAATAAAAAACCCGAGCGCCTTGTCGGGCTGGCTCAGGGTATAATAAATATTGCCCAGATATACTTTCATCACATTCACCTTTCGCATGTTCCCCTGTGAGCGGAAAATGTCCATTCTTTTATTGATATATCCTACCGCTTTTTCAGGGTCGGTATAAGTGGCGATGCGCCTCAATTGGTCGTACCAAATTAATTTCAAAGAATCGGAACCCGAATGTGCAACGAGGTTTTCGAGGCTGTCTATTTTGTTTTGGGAGAATGCAGTTGAACAAAACAGGGACAATCCCAAGCATATCAGTAGTTTTCTCATTCCATATATATTTTAAAGTGCCTCCAAAGGTATTAAAAATATTGGCTTCTTAAAGAAAGCGCTCCACGAAATCCTGAAGGGATTGAATTTGAATAGCCCCGGATGCAATCCGGGGAAAGTAGTAATGGCGGGGGGCAACCCTGGAGGGGTTGAATATAGATGTAAGTGTAAACATTCAACCCCTCCGGGGTTGCCACCTATCTTTATCGTTTTACCCCGGATTGCATCCGGGGCTATTCAAATTCAATCCCTTCAGGATTTCGTGGAGTGCTAAATAAGTATTAAAAATATTGGCTTCTTAAAGAAAGCGCTCCACTTAATATCACCCCGCGGGGTGATTCCCCGCAATGTTCCCCGCCCTAATTTTGTGCCTTAGAGTACAAAAGCAAAAAAACTGTTCTCCTCTTTTTCAGTTCACAACACCGTTTGAATAACCCATTCATTCTTTTACTAAAAAACATTTTCGGGATTGCCCCAAATAATTGCGCACCTGCTCTGCGGGTTTGTGCCGGCCCTGTTTTTTGTCAATTATAACCTGTTGCCAACAATAGGCTTTTAGGGCAAAAACATCAAAACCAAATAATCCGGTTGCCCAGTTTTTAGGCAATCATTTTTTATAAATCAATATAAAACCATGCTGAAAACATTCACCATCAATTCTTTTCAAACCATCTTTAAAACAAATGTTATCATGAAAAAATTTTACTCTTTCAACCTTCGCCCGGTCCTGTTCGGCCTGCTGCTTTTTGCCATGAACTTTGTGGCCATAAATAAAACCGAGGCATTGGCTGACCTGTCTTTTGAAAGTGCGACCACAACTCCCATCGGCATACCGGGGCAGGCAATTACGGTGACCTTCAGAGTTAAGAATACCGGAACCTTTGCCCCCAATTCGATTGTCTATGTTTACTATGGCAACTCCTCAATCCCTACTGGCCTGGTTTACCTCGGGCAGCGTTCGATAGGCAGTTTGGCCCCGAATCAATCATCCCCTACCTTTAGCTTGTCGGTAAACATTCCGGGCAATGCCGCGCTCGGTGTCCACTATATTCATTTTCAAGCGGACGCGTTAAATCACGTGACCGAATCCAACGAATCCAACAATTCCGGCTCTCTGCCTATTAATATTGTCCAGCCTGATTTATACATTACGAGTGGCAGTGTTTCACCCGTTGCAGTGTCTGCAGGGGGCAATACAACTGTCCACTTTAGGGTAAGGAACGGAGGGACGGCTTCCGCTGGCAACTCTTTTGTCAGGGTTTATTTCGGCAATTCCTCAAGCCCGACCGGGCTGGTCTATCTTGGCCAGCAACAGGTATTCCCCCTCGGATCGGGGCAATCTTCCCCGTTCTATTCATTGACCGTGACTATTCCTAGCTATGCCCAGGTCGGTGTCCGATTCATCCATATTCGGGCCGATGCGCTCAATCAGGTACCCGAATCGGACGAAACCAACAACTACCTATTTCGGACTATACATGTCGGGCCAGACTTGCGCATGACTAGTGTCTCCAATTCCTCCTCTGCCATTGCCGGAGGCACTGCATCCGTTAGTTTCCGGGTGAGAAATTTAGGTGCTGCCAATGCTGGTGGTTTTTACGTCAGGGTCTTTTATGGCAATACTTCAAGCCCAACAGGGCTGACATACCTCGGACAGCGCTACATATCTCACTTACCGGCCAATCAAACAACTGGACTTTATTCTATGAACGTGACCATACCTGCCAATGCCTCGCCCTGTGCACGCTACATTCATTATCAGGCAGACCCCTTTAATCAGGTACATGAATCAAATGAAAACAATAACCGCGCTGGCGGAATTATTCACATCAACTCTATATTTTACCAAGATGCCGATGGAGACGGCTATGGCGATGCCAACGTATCTACGCAGGCATGTTACCAACCGCCCGGCTATGTCGCCGACAACACCGATTGCGACGACAACAACGCCGCCGTCAACCCCGGTGCAACGGAGGTCTGCGATGGCGTGGACAACAACTGCAGCGGCCTGATTGACAATGCCGACCCCGCACTCGTTGACAATGATCCGCCTTCGGCAAACTGCAAAGCCGTCACCGTACAGCTCGATGCCAACGGCGATGGTAGCATCACTGCCGCCGACGTTGACGACAACTCTACCGACGCCTGTGGCATCGCTTCGCTCTCCGTCTCGCCTGCTACTTTCGCTTGCGCAAATGTCGGCCCCAACACCGTCACCCTCACCGTCACCGATGTCAATGGCAATGCTGCCGATTGCGCCGTCACCGTTACCGTCGAGGACAATGTTGCGCCTTCGGCAAACTGCAAAGCCGCTACCCTGCAGCTCGATGCCAACGGCAACGGCACCCTCGCTGCCGCCGACGTTGACGACAACTCTACCGACGCCTGCCTGCCCGGCCAGGGCGGCATCGCTTCGCTCTCCGTCTCGCCTGCTACTTTCGCTTGCGCAAATGTCGGCCCCAATACGGTCACCCTCACCGTCACCGATGCCAGCGGCAATACCGCCGATTGCACCACAACCGTTACCGTCGAGGACAATGTTGCGCCTTCGGCAAATTGCAAAGCACACACTGTCCAGCTTGACGGCAATGGCCGAGCCCTCGTGATCGGTGCCGACATCAACGACAACTCCTCCGATGCCTGTGGGCTTGCCCCGTCCATGAGTATTTCCAAACGGACTTTCCGATGTGAAGACATTGGTTCCAACACTGCCACCCTGACCGTCACCGATCTCAACGGCAATGCTGCTTCTTGTACCGCCACTGTTACCGTTGAGGATACTATTCCGCCGACTGTGAATTGCAAACACTTACAGATCAACTTTGACAGCGATGGTACTTACAGCCCTGATCCGTCCGAGGTATTCGACGGGGGCAGTGATAATTGTGGTGTAGTCACTCCCGTTTCTGTAACTCCTAATACCTTTTCCTGTCAGAACATTTTTCGACAAGCCCTTACCCTTACCGCGGAAGACGGCAACGGCAATTCAGCTACCTGTAGGGCCACTATAAGGTTCAACGAGTTTCTTACTGTCCAGCCCCCCACTGTCTCTGACGAAACCTGCGCCGGTGCCGAAGATGGCAGCATCTTTATTACTGCCCAAACGTATTTGGCAGGGCAGATCGGCTATTCCATTGACGGGGGAGCGAACTTCCAGTTCGACCCTTTCTTCAGCCCGCTTCCCCCGGGCAATTATGATATTGTAGTGAAAGTATTTGGCGTAGCCGCAATTTGTGAAAAAACGGATGTGGCTACCATCGGAAGCGGCAGCCCAAGCTCCACTTGGTACAAAGACATGGACGGCGACGGCTACACCGATGGCATCACCCAGTCAAGCTGTTCCCGGCCAATGGGCTATGTAGCCACTGCCCTCCCCGGCGACTGCGACGACAACGACTCCAACGCATTCCCCGGACAGACCTGGCACAAGGACGGCGACAACGACGGCTACTCCGACGGCAGCACCCAAACGGCCTGCCTCCGCCCTGCCGACCACAAAACGGCTGCCGAACTGACAGCTACCGACATTGACTGCAACGACAACGACCCGGCCATCAACCCTGGCGCAACGGAGGTCTGCAACGGCATTGACGACAACTGCGACGGCAGCATTGACGAGGGCACTTCGGGCGGCCTTACCTACACGGGCAACGTGGCCTTCTACACCCAGGCCGACGTGGACAACTTCTCGCAGTGCTACTCCACCATCAACGGCAGCCTGACCATCATCGGCGCGGGCATCACCGACCTGTCGAACCTGTCGAATTTGGAGGAAGTAACGGGCAACGTGAACATCCAGACCACAGGCCTGACCAACCTTGCCGGGCTAGACAACCTCGCTACCGTTGGCGGCACGCTGACCATTTATTACAACCTTTCCCTCTCCTCATTGGCCGGATTGGGGGGGCTTAGCTCGGTCGGCGGCAGCCTGATGATCTATTATAATTTTGCCCTCGCCGAGTGCTGTGCCATCTACGACCTGCTGCTCAACGGCGGGGTGGCCGGCACTACCTTGATTTACTTCAATTTAAATACCGGCGACTGCAACAGCCCCGGACAGATTACCTCGGCATGTGCCCCTTCCAGCAATTTGTTGGCGCCGCCGAGCAACGATGGGCAAGCCCTTTCCATTGACCCCGCGAGAGGGGCAAAAGAACAGGTTTCCATTTTTCCCAACCCGTCCAACGGGCAGTTCACCGTGCAGCTTTCCGAGGGCTTTGTTTCCGGCAAATTGACCATTGCCGACATCAATGGCCGACAGGTGGCAGAGCGGGACATCGTGGCAGGACAGGCTGTTTATGAGTTTGCGGACGAGCGGATTGTTGCGGGCATTTACCTAGTTGTTATCAGGTCGGAAGGCCATGCGACACAGGTCAAGCGTTTGGTGATAAATTAACCCGGGCGATTGATTTTAGTAAAAAAAAAGCCGCCGAACTAGTTCGGCGGCTTTTTTTTTGGTAAATATTCGATAACCTGAAGCATTGCGCCAGCGAAAAACCAAAGCCATGCCTTGCGTGAAATTATACTGTACTACTTTAGGTTTTCCGGAGGGGGCGGATTGGCGTCAGGCTTAGTTTAGTTTTTGGCAGTGCATCATATGTAAAGCTGCTCTCAATATCTCTCGCAAAGGCGCAAAGTATTCAAAATCGACACTTTGCGACTTGGCGCTTCGGAGAGTCCTTTGGACTTTCGGAGACAATCAGTGGAAATCAGTTCAATCAGTTCAATCTGTGTCCAATCCTATTTTATATAAAAGCAATTGAAACCTGCCTTTCCAGCTCCGCTAAAACCAAAAATCCCGCACCACCATCCGCAGATATTTATCGCCTTTCCACATTTCCTCCTCGATTTTGTAGGCCACATGAAAGGGCTTTTTAGAATGTACTTTCGTAAAATGGCCGCCCAGGCCAAAGGCCATCCCCTGCATGGGCACGGAGCCGTTTTGTTTCAGGGACACCCGCAGGTGGTCGTTTTTCAACAAACGGGACTTGCCGCTGTCCACCACATTTTTGGTGGCAAAAACAGGGCTGCGGTTGCCGGGGCCAAAAGGGGCAAATTGTTTCAGGATGCGCCAAAATTTGGGCGTGATGTCTTTGAAATCAATAGTGGCCGACAGCTTGACTTCGGGTGTCAGTTGCTCCTCGGTGATCGAGTTTTTTACTGCCGTTTCGAAGCGCTCCCTGAATTCAGGGACGGCCTCCACGGGCAGCGTCATGCCCGCTGCGTGGTCATGTCCACCAAAATTGTCGAGCAAATCTTCGCAGCTTTTGATGGCTTTGTAAACATTGAACCCCGGCACCGACCTCGCCGAACCCACCGCCTTGCCCTGCGATTGCGTAAGCAAAATAACCGGCCGGTGAAAATGCTCCACCATGCGCGCCGCACCGATGCCGACCACCCCTTTGTGCCAGTCTTTTTGAAAAAGCAAAATGCTGCGGCGCTCCTCCCAACCGGGCATTTCACGGAACATCCTTTTTGCTTCCAGCAAAATATGGCGGTCATGCTCCTTTCGGAGTTCGTTCTGGTGGGCCAAAAAACGGGCATTGTCGGCGGCGGTGTTTTTGTCGTTCGACAGCAACAGTTTTACCGCATCTTCGGCATCGCCGATGCGCCCCGCCGCATTGAGCATCGGGGCGATGCCGAACACGATGCCGCTGATGGCAAGCGGCTTCCGGCGACCGCTTTTTTCGATCAGCGCCCGCAGGCCGGTGCGCCTCGTCCGGTTCAATCTTTTCAGGCCAAAATGGGCAAGCACCCGGTTCTCCCCCGTCATGGGAACAATGTCGGCGGCGATGCTCAGCACGAGGATGTCGAGCAGGTTGACGAGGTCTTTTTCCGGCCAGTTTTTTACCCGCGATATTGCCTGCGCCAATTTGAAAGCCACCCCGCAGCCGCTCAAGCCTTTGAACGGGTATTGGCAATCGGGGCGCATCGGGTCAAGCACTGCCACCGCATCGGGAATGCAGGCCTCCGAGGCATCGGGGCGGGCCTCCGGCAAATGGTGGTCGCAGATAATGAAGTCAATGCCGAGTTTTTTAGCGGCGGCAACTTGCTCCACCGCCCGTATGCCGCAGTCCATTGCGACGATGAGCGAGATGCCGTTTTGCTGCGCATACCCGATGCCCGCCATGCTGATGCCGTAGCCTTCTTTGTGCCGGTCGGGGATGTAATAATCGAGCTGCCGGTGGTGCTTGGAAAGGAAACCGTACATCAGTGCGACAGAGGTGGTGCCGTCCACATCGTAGTCGCCGTAGAGCAGTATTTTTTCTTTTTTGGAAAATGCAGATTCGAGCCGCCCAACGGCTTTGTCCATGTCCCGCATCAGGAAAGGGTCGTGGAGTTGGGAGAGGTCAGGGCGGAAAAAAGTTTTGGCCTCGTCGAAGGTTTTGATGCCCCGCTGCGCCAACAGGCGGCAGAGGACGGGGCTTATGTTCAAGACTTCGTGCAGGTGGTCGGCGACGGCTTCGTCGGCAGGGAGCAGGGTCCAGCGTTTTCTCATGATGGGGGTGGTTTTGGTAAAAAGCGAAAGGTAGGGAAAAAGGTTCATATACCAAGCACTCACCCTTCCAGCAAATATTTCCTATTCCGAAAAACCCCTTTCCCTGAGCCAAGTCTGCGTCCTGAAAAACGGCCCTAAATATCCCCTCACTTTTAATTTTTCTTGGCCGTCCGGCCAAATTTTGCAGCGGTAGGTGCTGCCATTGTTGGGGTCCAATATTTCGCCGCCCGAATATGTGTCGCCGTGTTTTTCGAGCGAGGTCATGATGACCATGCCGTTTACTTTTTGCTGGTAGCGGGGGTCGTCCTCGTCGCATTCCGAGCAAACGGGGTCTTGGTCTTCGTCGGGGCTGAGGAACATCTTTACGACCTTGCCATAATAACTGCCGTCGCTTTCTTTGTAAATATGGACAATGCTCTCAACGGTCACGCCGTCGTCGTTGATGGTTTTCCAATAGCCCGCCACGTCTTGGGAAAAAACAATTGAATTAAAAAAGCAAAAAATGAAAATGATAAAAATGGTTTTCATGATATGTTGGATTTGTTTTTGAAAAATATAAGGCAAAGAGTTGACAACTTTTGAAAAGTTGTCAACTCTTATCAACCTTTTTCAATAATTCTTCCAATTCTTCGTAGCCGTCCATTTCACCTGTTTTTATTACTTTGTTTTTATTATTATAAATATAGGTAAAAGGGATAGCCCCGTCCCATTCCCCGCTTACTTTGTCTATCCAGGAATTGTAGTCCATGTCGGCCAGTGCGACCACGTTTTTTTCCAGTTTTTTTTCTTTTACAAATGGGATCAACTTGCTTTTTATTTGTTTCGGGAAATCCATGCTCACCAATAAAACCTTTATGGCTTGGCCTTTTTTTTCGGATATTAATTTTTCAAAAAAAGGCAGCTCCGCCACGCAGGGCTTGCACCATGTCGCCCAAAAATTGACGACATAAGTGGTGTCGTTGTTTTGGCGTATATGGTGCTCAAATTCATCGAAGGCCATATATACGGGAAAGGGGACGGCTGCTTGCTGGGCGGGTTTTTCTTTTATTGTTGCATTTTCGGAAAAAGTATCGCCATTGTTTTTATTTGCCTTGCTGCCGCAACTTAATATGAATATAAGGGCTGAAAAGAATAAAATCTTTTTCATGTGTTTTATTATTTTGTTGCTGTTTAGCAGGGTGCGATGAGGTGATGCCTTTGGGCGGGGACGGCGGGTGGAAAGGCGTTGCCTCA
>DROJ01000351.1 GCA_011321935.1 Bacteroidota bacterium
GTCGGGGACATGGGTTTCCTGGTAGCCCAGTGTCAGCTCCATTACCTCCTTGTCCAACAGCACCGACAGTACCTTCCTGGCAAGGCGGTTGTTCTCCATCAGGTATTTAAATGCCTTGTCGTATATCGGGTTGATGATCTTCATGATGCGTTGTCTTTGCGGCAGGCCTTAGTTCATTGTCCATATTTTATATAAGCTTGAACAAACAAAGATACGGGTTATTCCTTAAACTATATTGATGACGTGTTCCCCGATGTGAAATCGGGGAACACGTCAGAATGTTTAACTTATTGGTTGGAATTGCCTAATTTCAAATGCCCAGTCATGCGAAAACATGAATATCCAGGAAGTGGCCGACCTCCCTTCCATGTGTTCCGAAATGACCATGCTCCACGGCCAAATGGAACGCCCCTTCCTATATGTTGCCAATAAAGAAGCTGGCCTCAAAATATATGATATCAGCTCGTTGAATCCTTCTGCCCTAATGAAGACAATTCCCGTTTCGGAATTGGAAGGCCTGCACGTAATGAACCTCCATCAAGACGGCCAATATTTATATTTGGCTTTGGGCAATTTTTTTTGGAAATGCACAAGCTGCCGGGATGGCCATTGTTGGTGTGGCCGACCCAAATAATGCGACCGCAACGGATGTTTGGAAAAACGATGTTTATGACAGCGGCGGGGGCAAATGCACAACCTGTCCCGAACCCTGGGGTAAACATAAAGTGGTGCAGTATATTAGCGTATTAGCGGCATTTTAAGAACACATATTTGAAACACTTCTTTTATTTTCACAAAAAAAAATGCCCCGGAAAAACTCCGGGGCACTGCAAGTAACGCAAATTATTTTTTCAAAAAAATCTTTTACAATAGACTTTGTTCTGAAATTGAAAACCAGCAGCAATCTCTCTCAAACTCTCAATTTCTCAAACTCTCAATTTCTCAAACTCTCAAACTCTCCTTCTCAAGCCCTCAACCTTCCTGCCTCTGCATACATCTTCTGCAACTTTCGGCGGGCAAAGAAAATACGGCTTTTTATGGTGCCCAATGGCGCATCGAGTTCTTCCGCAATTTCATCGTATTTGTAGCCTTTGTATGCCATCCAGAAGGGGCGTTTGAAATCTTCGGGCAGGGCGCTTACCATGCGCAGCAGTTCTTTGTAGGCCATGCGGGTCTCGCCGTCGTTTTCGATGACCTGTGCGCCGGAGTTGAGGTAATAGTTGTTGGGCGTTTGGTCGAGGATGGTACCACGGCGCACTTTTTTGCGGTAGTTATTGATGAAAATGTTCCGCATAATGGTAACGGCCCAAGCCTTGAAATTGGTGTTTTCCTGAAATTTATCGGCATTGGAAATGATGCGCAGGGCAGTATCTTGGTAAAGATCGTGGGCATCAGTTTCGTTGCCGGTCAGCTTCAGCGAGAATGCCCGCAGCGAGCTGCTGATCTTTTCGATTTGATTATGAATGTTATTTAACATGATGGGCGATTTAATCGGTTAAGCAATACTTTTAAAGGAAATAGGAAAAGTTGGAATTTAACATTGGCCTCCTTTTTTTCGACTCCCTTTCATTTTGTAATTATTTTTTACAAACATAGAATCAATACGTTGGAATTGCAAAGATAATTTCCAATTTAGACTTATTCTTGTCTTTTTTAAAATTTTCTTAACAGTTTTTAGCTTTTTTCCTTGTCATTCTTTGCCCTGACAGGAATGCTTGCCCGGTTTTCCCAGAGGCCGCTCCATTATTATAGGATACGAACAAAGGAAGGATTTGGATGCCTGTGATAGACTTTGGATAGCTCATTTCGCTGTTGGCGTCCCCGTAGGGATGTTGCCCCATGTCCCGGACAACTCCCATTTTGGGCAAACAAAAAAAGGGGCGCTGCTCGCGCAGCGCCCCTCACATTTTGGATATATTTTAGAAATCGGTAATCAGGCACTTTCCAGTGCAGCAGCCCCACCGACGATCTCAAGGATTTCTGCGGTGATGGCCTCTTGTCTTGCTTTATTATAGCTGAGTTTCAGGTCTTTCAATAAGTCCTGCGCATTCTCCGTGGCCTTGTCCATGGCGGTCATGCGGGCGCCGTGTTCAGAGGCATGGGTGTCGAGCAGGTATTTTTGGAAAGTCGTTTGCAAAATATTGGGCACCAGTTGTTCGAGCAAAGTCTGCATGTCCGGCTCGAAAGTATAATCGGCTACCATGCCAGAGCTTTCGCCTTCTATTTCCAGTTTTTGCACGGGCAGCCATTGCTCTGCTTCAGCAAATTGCATGGCGGCATTCTTAAAACGCCCGTAAGAAACACTGACCGAATCGTAGTCCCCATTTGCGAAAGCATCCATCAAATACTGGGAAACGACCGCAATGTTTTCAAAGCTCAGGTCACTGAACATTTCAACGTGGTCGCCGATCACATTGCAGTCGGCATATTTCTTTTTAAAAAACTCAAAGCCCTTTTTGCCGATCGGGAGGATGGTCAAATTGCCTTCCTTGCGCACCTCCGCATATTTACTGCTGATGGTCGAGACGGCCGATTTGATGACGTTTGAATTGAATGCACCACAAAGCCCCCGGTTGGAAGTGACCACCACAACGCAAGCCTTTTTCACGGGACGCTCTATCCCAAAAGAGGTGTTCGCTCCGTCGCCGAGGTTGGAAAGGATGTTGCGCAGCATCTCGTTCAGCTTGTTGGCATAGGGGCGCATCTGCTGGATAGCGGTCTGTGCCCGGCGCAACTTTGCTGCCGATACCATTTTCATGGCCTTCGTGATCTGCTGGGTATTCGAGACCGATTTGATGCGGTCCCTTACTATTTTTAAGTTTGCCATTTTATAAAAGGGCGAGAGAATGGGAGTTTGAGAGTTTGAGAGAATGAGAGTTTGTCCGCAGGACTCCTTTGGAGAGAGTAGTATAGCGAAGGGACTTTTAATTTTAGTGCATTGCTCATACAATTAAAAGTCCCTTCGCTATACTACTCTCTCCAAAGGAGTCCTGCGGACAAACTCTCATTCTCTCAAACTCTCAAAC
>DROJ01000352.1 GCA_011321935.1 Bacteroidota bacterium
AAAGGGTCTGGATGGAATCAATGACGACGAGGTCGGGGCTTTCGGCGACGGCATGGTTGAGTATTTTGGCGACGTTCGTTTCCGTCAATAAAAGACATTCCGACTGCGTGTGGCCGAGGCGGTCGGCCCGCATTTTTATCTGCTCCTCACTTTCCTCCCCACTCACATAAAGCACTTTGGCTTTCACCTGGAGGGCAAGCTGCAAAAGCAAGGTCGATTTCCCGATGCCCGGCTGCCCGCCGATGAGCACGAGCGACCCGCTCACGATGCCCCCGCCGAGCACCCGGTTCAGTTCGCCGTCGGGGGTGACGAGGCGGCGGGCAGTGCCCGTTTTCACTTCATGCAAAGTGACCGGTTTGGCATCGGGGGCTGCCCCTCTCCCACTCTTCCAAACCCGGCTGCGCTGCTCCGGCCGGGTCTCTTTCACGATGACCTCTTCTTGAATGGTGTTCCATTCACCACAGGCATTGCATTTGCCCATCCATTTCGGAAAGGTGGAACCACAGCTTGTGCAGGCAAATATTTTTTTGACTTTGGCCAATTTTATATTGTGTTTTTATACTCAACTTTTGCATTAGGAAATAACAAATATAAAAGGGGCTAAAAACAAGCGAAATAGCCCTAAAAAAAAGCAAGTTCATTGACATTTGGGTAAAACAATGCCATTAATCCAACTGAGGGCACTCAGTTGAACATTCATACTGAACGAGTACGCAGCATTGGATTGATTATCCTATGGCAAAGGCAGGTTTCAGCGTCTGCATGATCTGTTCCAAAGACCAGCCCTGCTGTATGGCATTATCAATCCACTGAACCAATAACCACAGGGCCTGTGCCTGTATGGTACGCCGCCAAAATGCTATAGAGCCCTTGATATTTGTATCAAGTTGTAATTGAAGATTGTTTAGGAGGGCAGGGTTGTAACGGGCGTGTTGCAATAACGAATAGACCAAGGCAACCAGGGCAATATGTTTTTCAATTGCCCCGAAGTTCCTGACTTGATATTGGTCCAACCCTTCGGCCTTGCCTTCTTTATGGTATTCTTCAACTGGCCAGCGGTGGCGGCCCACCCTGGTCATGTGCTGTACCCGCCAGTGTAGGCGGTTACCGATAAATACCCTGGAAGTGTCCGACAGATCTTCCCGCTGATGGGAAATCAAAAGTTTTTGCCGGCCATATCCACAAATATGATGTACTTTACAATAATTGTAAAAGACTTCTTTTTTGCCTTTGTATTTGATAGTGGTCTTGATAAACAAGGGTTTTGAAGCATTTGCCGAAAGATGTTCTTTTTTCAGTCGGCCGACAAAATCGGCCACCTTTATTTTTTTAGAACCGGCCAGCAGTATATCTTCATCACCTTTCAGACCACCAACGTATGCTTTTTGCAGCTCTTTGTCAATGAACCTGCAAAAGGCCGGACAGGTAAACCATTTATCAAAACTGACAGGAATGTCCATGTTCGGATATTGCTCAAAAAAATGGCGTAACAAATCTTGGCCAATAATTATTTTACTGCGGTAGATTTGCTGTACGTCTGCCCTGTGCTGGTGCTTCCTGTATAAATATAGCAAATAGTTGCGCCATTTCTTTGGTGCACTCAGTTTTAAACCTTCTTTCTTTGGCTTGATGGCAATACCGGCAGCCCGCAGGCCGCTTTCCAGTTCATCTGCCCCCACAGGTTTCCACAATTCAAAATAGGTCGGATAATCCGTGGAGTCATCACTATAATGGAGATTTACCAAATTATGTGCCCACACGTAGGTGCCACTTGCATGGTCGTACAGTTTGGCAATTTCATCAAAGCACTTGCCGTAATGTATCAACATGGTATCATCCAAACCTAAAACACCTCCCCGGTGCCCGGAGCCTTTTAAGCAAGTGGCTTCCTGAGAATTTAACAGGTCAAGCCGCTTCTGATTTAATTTGGAGACCTCATAATCTGAATCCGTTAAAAAACGGTTCAGGCTGCTTTGATTTTGAAGTTCCAGCACGAAAAGGCGGTTAATGGCTTCAACCGTTTTGTTCTCGGATACAATTAAGCCGGAAAGGTATTTTTGAAAATGCCTGTATTCTCCTGTGCTGAAGAGTTCCTCAAAATGAGGCGCATAATGAGATACAACTTCTGGAATACTTATCAATGGAAGCATAGGTGCAGGATTTGGTGAAAATGGTTTAAAGCTACGCACCTTGCCTCACGGGCTGTACAATGTTTTACCCAAATTTGTCAAAGAACTTATTTATATGTTTTTTTCTAATGCAAAAGTTGAGTTATCATTTTAAATTTTAAATTTCACAAAGCAGTAGTTTTAACAAAAAAATATATACCATGCCACTGATTATCTCAGATGAAACTTTGCGTCAAAGCCGGTTTTCCGAAGAAGAAATGCGTTTGGAAATTGCCAT
>DROJ01000353.1 GCA_011321935.1 Bacteroidota bacterium
CTGATAAAATGGTGGAACGACAGAATCAATTTTAATGAAACCATTCCTATTTCGGCATTAAAAAAAACAAATACTGAGGTATTATTAAATTTAATTAAAAATAACTTGCCGGAAGGCCCGGCCTTTTATCCAAAAGACCAATTGACCGACCGGCCCGAACGGTTTTTTGTCAGCGAAATAATACGCGAAAAAATATTGGAACTATACCACCAAGAAATCCCCTATTCCTCCGAAGTGCATGTGGAGTCGTTCAAAGAAACAGAAACGAAAAAGGGAGAACCCTTGGTCAATATATATGCCCATATATTTGTGGCAAGGGAAACCCAAAAAATGATTATACTCGGCAGAAAAGGTTCGGCCATAAAAAGGCTCGGAACGTCCGCCCGGAAATCTTTGGAAAAATGGCTGGAACGGAAAGTATTTCTCGAACTGCACGTAAAGGTGCGGGACAATTGGCGCAACGATGAAAAAATGTTGCGCAGCTTTGGATATGAATAAATAGTTTTGAGTTTTGGGTTATTGAGTTTTGAGTTACTCAAAACTCAATAACCCAAAACTCAATAACTCAAAACTCTTTTAATGAGCAATTTAGTAGCAATAGTAGGCCGCCCGAACGTAGGGAAATCAACGCTTTATAATCGGTTGATCGGAGAACGGGACGCCATCGTTGATGATATATCAGGTGTGACAAGGGACCGCCAATATGGTGCCTGTGTGTGGAACGGAAAACATTTTACGGTAATAGACACGGGCGGCTTTGTAAAGTCCCCGGAAGATGTTTTTGAAAAAGAAATACGCTCGCAAGTTGAAATAGCAATTGACGAAGCAACCGCCATTATTTTTTTGGTGGACGTAACGACGGGCATTACCGACCTCGATGAAAATATGGCAAGGATGCTGCGCCGCTCTGACCGGCCCGTTATTTTGGTCGTAAATAAAGTGGACAACCAACAGCGGATGCTGGAGGCCAATGAATTTTACAGCCTCGGTTTTGATGATACTTTTTTTATTTCTTCCCTTTCCGGCAGCGGCACAGGCGATATGTTGGACGCGGTGACGGAGCATTTGGAAGACGAGGAAGAATTCAAAACCGACCTGCCAAAATTTGCGATTGTCGGCCAGCCAAATGTCGGCAAATCATCTTTTGTAAATGCCCTGCTTGGCGAGGAGCGGAATTTAGTGACGGATATAGCGGGCACTACCCGCGATACGGTCCACTCTAAATATTCTAAATTCGGAAAAGAGTTTTTTTTGATAGATACGGCGGGCATCCGAAAAAAGGCGAAGGTGCATGAGAACCTCGAATTTTATTCTGTGATGCGGGCCATCCGTGCCATTGAAGAAGCCGATGTTTGTTTCCTTTTAATTGATGCGCAAACGGGCATTGAGCAGCAGGATATGAGCATATTCAGTTTGGCACAAAAAAGAAATAAAGGCATTGTTTTATTGGTCAATAAATGGGACTTGGTAAAAGATAAAGAAACGAACAGCGCCCGCGATTTTGAAGAAAAAATAAAAAAGAAAATAGCTCCTTTCAGTGATGTCCCGGTTTTGTTTATTTCCGTTTTGGAAAAACAGCGTATATTTAAAGCCGTTGAAGTTGGGATTAAAGTTTTTGAAAATAGGAAAGCGAAAATAAAAACCTCAAAACTGAACGAGGTGATGTTGCCCGAAATCGAAAAGTTTTCTCCGCCCAACCATAGGGGCCGGTTTATTAGCATAAAATTTGTAAAACAACTGCCGACTTATTACCCCTCCTTTGTGTTTTATTGCAACCACCCCAAACATGTAAAAGCAAGTTATAAACATTATCTCGAAAATAGATTGCGGGAGCATTTTGATTTTACGGGTGTTCCCATCAAAATATATTTTCGGGAAAAATGATTTTAGCTTTTGGCCATTGGCCAATTGCTAAAAGCCAACAGCAAACGAAAAAAAATGCCATTTATAAAAACGGAATTCCCTGGACTGATAATTTTCGAGCCGAGAGTGTTCGGAGATGACAGGGGCTATTTTTTTGAAAGTTATAATAAAAACCTTTTTAAAGAAGCGGGCATTGACGTGCAGTTTGTGCAGGACAACCAAGCCTATTCTGGCAAAGGGGTTTTAAGGGGTTTGCATTATCAGACGGCGCCATATACGCAAGCCAAATTGGTGCGGGTATTGAGCGGGGAAGTACTCGACGTGGTGGTTGATGTGCGGAAAAATTCGCCGACATATGGCCGCTCTTATTCTTGTATATTAAGTGCCGAAAATAAAAAACAATTGTTTGTGCCGAGGGGTTTTGCGCATGGCTATGTAGTATTGAGCGATACGGCCGAATTCTTTTATAAATGCGATAATTTTTATTCAAAGGCACATGAGGGAGGCATCCGTCCCGATTGCCCCATCCTCGATATTGACTGGCAATACGATCTTTCAAAAGCGATAATTGCAGAGCGGGACAAGGGCTTCCCATCATTTGGCGGGCACCTTCCGTGGGATGTTTGAATTTGTTTCCGCAGAGGTTTTATATCCCCGATTTCTCGGGGATATAAAACCTCTGCGGGAAACAAGCGCACATAAGTTTTATGAAAAAGGAAAAAACAAATATACTGGTCACCGGCAGCAAAGGACAGGTGGGACAAGAATTAAAAGTATTGGCCGGGAATTTCCCGCATTTCTATTTTGAATATATTGATGTCGAAGAATTGGACATAACCGACGCTGCGGCTGTTTTGTCTTTTTTTGAAAAAAATAAATTTGATTATTGCATTAATTGCGCGGCATATACGGCAGTTGACAAAGCGGAAAGCCAAAAAGAAATTGCGCATAAAGTAAATGCAGTCGGCGTGAAAAATTTATCGGAAGGCTGTAAAATGAACAATTCCAAACTCATCCAGCTATCTACCGATTATGTTTACCACAACAATCAAAACACACCTTTTAAAGAAGGCGACAAAACCAATCCGCAGGGGGTATATGCAAGCACAAAATTGGAGGGCGACCATATAGCACTGTCGGGCGGGGGGATGGTCATCCGTACTTCTTGGGTATATTCTTCTTTCGGGAATAATTTTGTAAAAACAATGATCCGGCTGGGAAATGAACGGGACGAACTGGGGATCATTTTTGATCAGATCGGCACGCCGACCTATGCTTTTGATTTGGCGGAAGCTATATTGAAAATAATTCAAAAATTTGAAAATAAAAAAATCGATAAAAATAATTTTTCGGAAATATACCATTTCAGCAATGAGGGCGTGACAAGCTGGTACGACTTCGCAAAAGCGATTTTTGAAATGGAAAATATACCGGTAAAAGTAAAGGCTATCGAAACCAAAGATTATCCGACTCCTGCCAAGCGGCCTCCGTTCAGTGTTTTAAATAAAAATAAAATAAAGCAAACTTTTGGATTGGAAATACCTTATTGGCGGGATGGGCTGAGAAGGTGTTTGAAAAAATTGAATAAATAATATTTTGAGTTGAAGCAGTAATTCAAAAAACAATCTCCGTGCCCTTCTGAGAGAGGGGGAATTCCCAAAGGGATGCTGTGCATAATTCCCCCTCTCCGGCCAATCGGCCTCCGTTCAGTGTTTTAAATAAAAATAAAATAAAGCAAACTTTTGGATTGGAAATACCTTATTGACGGGATGGGCTGAGAAGGTGTTTGAAAAAAATCAATCAATAAAATATTAAGTTAAGGCAATAAAATAAAAAGCCATCTCCTTGCCCTTCTGAGAGAGGGGGAATTTATTCCCCCTTATATTTTTAATTCACCTGATAATAAGGCGAGTCCTTCAAAGCCACAATCCCATTTTTCCCCACCGATCCAATCACTCTTTTTGCGCGGATAAAAGTATTCAGCCGATGCTCCGCAAAGTCTTCGTCGCCCCTTTTCAGGCTTTCAATTTTTATTTTTCCGGTGGCATGAATAATTTTACCGTCGCCCATATATATGGCGACATGGCTGATCCTTTCCTTTTTTTCCGGTGTGGCTTTTTTCCCAAAAAACAATAAATCGCCGGGCAGTAAATTCTTCAAAGTAGCCGTATCCGTTTCAATTGAAATGCCGGTATGAACCTGCAGGCTTGCATCCCTTTCCAATTGCACGCCGTTGAGAAAATAAACCGTTTTGGTAAAGCCGCTGCAGTCCATTGCTTTGCCCGAAGTGCCTCCCCAAAGATAGGGGCGGCCCATCATATTTTTTGCGTCAGCAAGAATATTTTCGGCGGTCAGCGAGCGGCTGTCGAGCCATGTTTTATAAGGCATTATATCACCTGATTTTACAAAACCGGAGCGGCCGTCGGGCAGGGCTATTTCAGTAAAATTATTTTTTGCGCCAATCGTTTTCAAAATATTCCCGGCAATAAGGTCGGTTACTTTTTCCGAGTTTTCGTCGGGCATTTTATAGGCAAAAGAATAGTCTGCGGTGCAAATGGTTTTTTCGGCTTTTAGCCAGTCGTTGTATTCTTTTTGGTTCATCAGTTCGAGGCCGCCTGCGTCCACCCAGCCCAGGTAATTGTCGGGGGTTTGGATAAAATAAAAACTGCCTTCCTTTTTATATACGCGGAGCGGAGTGCCCATCATGGCCTGCGTTCCGAGTTCGGCGGAGTGTTTTCCTTTTGAGCGGATATTGCAAACGGAGAGGTTTACGACCCCGAAATTTTTGCTTTCCAATTCCGCCGAAGGCAACACTTCTATATTGTCCTTAAATTGGATATTTTCTTTTTTCAATAAATCCAATAATTCTTTTTTGGCTTCTGGGATTATCGTTTCGCCAGTTAAAACAATTGCCGAATTGTTTGGGGAATCTATATTTACATTAAATAAAGCGAGCCTTTTGTCGGGGACATATTTTTTTTGTATTTCGGCGATATGTGCATTTATTTTTTTTGATAAAACGGCATTGCCATTATTGCATGAAAAGAAGGGAAATAAAATAATGAAAAGCGGTAATAGACGCATAAAACAAGTGAGTTTGAAATACTTTTTTTTAAAAAAAATAAACGACAAATAATCCAATGCCCTGATGACCCCCATTAAACATTAATCATTAAAAATTAATCATTAATCAATCCCCGCCCCTTCTAAAACCAATTCCTTTTTTATTATTAAAAAGCAGGCTGCTCGTTTCCAATTTAAATTCACCGACATCTTCTATCAGCAGCACGTTGGAGGAAATATTTTCCCTTTCGTCGAGGGTCATGGCGGCGAGGCGGAGGTTTTGGTTTTTGATGGCCTCGGTTACCACCTGCCTGACGGTGCGGGCATTTCCAAAATACTTGTCGCGGTATTCGTATAAAAATTGGAAATAATTGCTGAGGTGTTCCTCCGCATCGGGCGATGGCACGATGCCTTTTTCCTCGAACATTTGCAGCGCAATTTTCAACAGTTCGGAAGAGGAGTAATCCTCGAATTTCAGCATCTTGTCGAAGCGGGAACTGAGCCCCGGGTTGGCTTTCATAAATGCCTCCATATTGTCGGGGTAGCCGGCCACAAAAACAAAAAATCGGCCCCGCTTGTCCTCCATCCTTTTCAAAATGGTCTGGATGGCTTCGTCGCCAAAGTCGTTGCCGGAATTGCTTTTTTGCGTAAGCGAATAAGCCTCGTCAATAAACAAAACGCCGCCGATTGCGCTGTCAATTTTTTCTGCGGTTTTGGTAGCTGTTTGGCCGACAAACCCGGCCACCAAGCCCTGCCGGTCGGTCTCAACCATATGCCCCCTTTCGAGGATGCCGAGTGCCTTGTATATCTTGGTTAGGATGCGGGCGACGGTCGTTTTGCCGGTGCCGGGGTTGCCGATCAGTACGGTGTGCAGGAAGAAACTGTTGAGCACATCGCGGCTCGTTTCTTTGTAATACCTGACCAGCCGGACATGCTCGATGATCTGTTCTTTTACCTTTTCAAGGCCGATGAGGTGGTTCAGTTCGGCGATGCCTTTGTTGAGCAGTTCTTCGTCAATCGGGATGTTCGGCAGTTCTTGTTTTGGCTTGAAATCTATCTTGTCAACGTCGTATTTTTCGACCGTTTCGAGGATTTCTTTGTCCAGCGTTTCGGGCGATTCCAGGCCCATCACGCGGAGGCCGAGGTTGACTTTTGCTTTTTCAACGAGGTCGTAAACAAAGCGGGCATTGCCGAAAGTCCGGTCCCTGTCACGGTAGGCATTGACAATGATTTCATCCAGTTTTGCTTTGGATTCGGGCGTGAATTTCACCTCCATCTCCTTGCAGGCGTATTCCGCTATTTTGGACAGTTCCTGCGGCAGGTAATCGCTGAATTCAAAATGGTGTTTGAAGCGCGATTTAATGCCGGGGTTGCTGTTCAGGAATTTGGTCATTTCTTCGGGGTATCCGGCAACGATGACGGCGAGGTCGCCTGCCCCGTCGGACATTTCTTTCACCAGGATTTCGATCACCTCCCGTCCAAAATCTTTGCTGTCTTCGGCGCTGCGCACCAGCGAATATGCCTCGTCAATGAACAGCACGCCGCCCCTTGCCTTTTCGATGGCGCCTTTCACTTTTGGCCCCGTTTGCCCGATGTATTCGCCGACGAGGTCAACCCGGTCAACGACATGGACGTGGCCCCTCGAAAGCAGGCCCATTTTACGGTACAGGCGGCCCATCATTTTAGCGACGGTGGTCTTGCCGGTGCCAGGGTTGCCGATGAAAACGGAGTGGACATTGATGCTCTCTTTTTCTTCGTAGCCGAGTTCTTTTCGCAATTGCAAAAACTGGATATACTTGGCGTGGTCCCTTACTTTTTCTTTGATTTCGGTCAGCCCGACGAGTGCGTCCAAGCGCTCCATCAACTCCTCGAATGACTCTGCCAACTCCTCCGTGGGCGAAAAATAAACGGGGCTGTGCCGGTCTGGAATGTAAACGGCCGGCGTGCCTTCCTCGAAGCGTTCGCCCACCTCAAAAGGGATGGCGCCCATGAGCTGGTCCATAAAAACCAGTTCGCAGGTATATTTGTCCTTGCGCCAAGAACCCTTTACGTTGCTGCCCCAGCCAGCGGAAATTTTCAGGTAGTCGTCTTTGCGCTCTATTTTTTGCAGGCGGACCACTTGGCCTTTAATTTCCTTCGCATCGTTGAGGAATTTCACAAAAAGCTCGCATTGCCAAGACTTGTCGAAATGGGTGTTTTTCAAAAGGATTTCTGCATAAATATAGCGCGTGCCGCTGCCCTCGAATTTTTTGTAATAAACCCGGTTGTCCTCCATCACGTCGTCGTAGGGGCCTTCGTAAAGGCGGAAAGAATGCAGTTGGATATAGGGGTTGCCGATTTTCAGGGCATCTTTTCCGGCGTCTTCGATGTAAAAATATTTGGAAGTGACCTTCTCTCCCTCGATGTAGGCTTCCCAGCAATAAGTCCCTTTTTTCCAAAAGACGCCTTCCGACTTGTTGCCCCAGCCTTCGCGGATGTAAACGATGTTGTCGTACTTGCTCACCTTGCGGTGAAATGGGAGGGTGCAAAGCTCCTTTTTTCCTTTTCGGAGGGAGAAGCATTTCAGTTCCACTTCCACTTCCCACTCCTCTTTGTCAAACAATTTATTGTAAAACGATAGCTCGGCATAGACGTAAGAAGTCTCCCAACGGTCGAAGACCTGCCGGTATTTTTTCTTGTTGTCCGCCAGCCATTCTGTGGATGAATAGATTTTAAGTTCTCGGAACTTGCACTTTTTTAGGTCGGGAAATTTTTTGCTCGATGCCATGTGTGAATCTGTTTGATCGCTGGTTTTGGTCAGGGCGACACACAAAATTAACAATAGAGTTGGAACGGGCAAAGAAGATTTTGGGGCATTTGGGATTAATCGGAAAGATGATCATCCTTTCGGGATGTCACCTCAAAAAAAGCGTAACTGCCCAGGTCATTCAAAGCATGGTTTCACTAACCCCCGGTTTCAACCGACGGGGCTATTTGGGTTAAAACCCAGATTTATACTAGCGGCGTATAAAATTCCGATTTTGCAGTTTCTCGAAATCCCGAAGGGATTGAATGTGAATAGCCCCGGATGCAATCCGGGGAAATGATAAAAGCAGGCGACAACCCTGAAAGGGTTGAATTATGGAAGATATTCAACCCTTTCAGGGTTGCTACCTGCCTGTGCCCGTTTCCCCGGATTGCATCCGGGGTTATTCAAATTCAATCCCTTCGGGATTTCGGGGGGGCTAAATAGTCGCATTTTCGGAATTTCATACGCCGCTTATACTGAACCATAATAGGTTTTGTGCATTTGCCCCCGCCAGCCCCCAGCCCCAGAAGGGGAGTACCTGCCCTCAATGCACAAAACCTATTATGGTTCAGTATAGTATATGTTTTGTTTTCCCCCGAATAAAGTCGGGGCTTAGTGAAATTATAACTTAAACCACCTGTGTAGTCACGAAAAAAGGCAAAGCCAATAACTGGCCTTGCCTTCACGAAAACTATTTTTTGTGCTAAGGAACGTTTAAATAATAACTTCACCATTTCTACTTGTTCTTTTTGCTTTATACTTTGTTTAAAAATCATTTCAGAGCGTGGCTATGTGCAGATTTTTTGCCTCGTCTAAAACAAAAATAACGGCGCATAAATGGCGAATTTATTATTTAAACGTTCCTAAGCCTAAATCTGTACGGTAATGCCCGCATTGAGCAGCGACACGCCAAAGCCCAGTTCAGCGAACAGGCCGACCCTGCGGGTGATGTGAAACGCAGACCCGACAAACCCGGCATAAATGACCTTTCCTTTTGGAGCATTCGGGTCAAAAGGAGTGGGCGCATTTTGGGCACGGACGATGGTCTGGTTGGTCTGTGGGTTGAACTCTTGGAGGTCGGTTCTGACGAAGGCCAGCATCCCACCGCCATAAAAATCAAACCTTTTGCTCAGCTCTTTGCGCATCTCAGCCCTCAGCCCAAGCAACAATTGTTTGTTGTTGACCAATGAATTTTGGCCATCGGTGATGTTGGTCGGCAAAGTGGCATTTGAGGAAGAATAAGCTGCGTAAGCACTCAGCCCGAAGTTTGGGCGGAGCTGGTAAGTGGCCCGGAAATTCACCGGGGGCATGTTGACCGAAGTGGCATCGGCCAAAAAAGTAGGGGCAAGGCCAAGCCCTGCACTGAAACTGATTTTTCCGTTTTCAACAGATTGTGAAAACATAGTGTTTGCGCTAAAAAGCAGGCAAAAAATCGAGAGAATCAAAATGGATTTCTTCATGGAACAATGGTTTTTAGTAAAAATTTATTTGATTGATTGTTTATTCAGAACGGAGCGCAAAGTTGTGGCCAAGTTTTATATAAATCAACTTGTTCGACAAAATATTATTTTAAATAACCCCGTATTTTAAAGGCAATCAAAGAATTAAAAACCATAATCAGGTCGCCTTTCGGAATATCATTTTGAAATACTGTTTTGAGTACAACTAAGTTTTATTTAAAATACGAGACTGGAAATTTTATAAAAGCGGATTTATTTTCATAAAAAGTGGAGACATTTATCACTTGGGAAATAATTTTAATGAAATTGCTTTTCAACCGACATGGTTTTGATCTGCATTTCTATTTTTGGCTTTTAAAAAGAATGTACCTTCGCCATCAATTGAGCCTGTTTTGCATTTTAAATCGGATAGTATTATTATGAAACAATCCTTGACTTCCCTTTTTCTCCTGCTCACTGTTTCCCTTTTTGCCCAACCGGCAAATGACGGTTGCGGGGGCATTATCCATTTGGGCAATGCCCCGAGCTGCGATTCTACTTTATACAATAATATAGGTGCAACCCAGAGCGACATCGGCTTCGACAACTTCCCCGGCTGCTTTGTCGGTGTGCCCGACCGCGACGTTTGGTTTTCTTTTACAGCGGTTGATACCATTGACGATTACCGGGTCCAAGTGATCGGTTGCCCTGACCCGGGGCAAGGCTTGGCCTCCATTTCCAACCCGCAGATTGCCGTCTATCGGGGCGATTGCGAAATGGATGGCATGCAGTTGTTGGACTGTATTTCTGCGGCAGCAGGAGAAACTTCCGTTGACCTCGACCTGCAAGGGCTTACCCCCGGCATCACCTATATAATAAGGATCAATGACTGGTCGTCGTCGGCTACGCCAAATGACGGTGCATTCAAACTTTGCGTGGTCAAAAAGCCGCCCGTCAATACCGTTGACGAAAATGGCTCGACCGAATGTTTTGGGATATTGACGGACACGGGCGGGGAAAACGGAGATTACGGCAACAACGAAAATTTTACTTATACCATTTGCCCGACGGCCCCGCACAATTGCATTTTGTTCGAGCTGACTTATTATAACCTGGAATTGACCGGCGATGTGCTCACGTTTTTTGATGGCCCAAATACCGGTTCCCCGCAGATCGGGCAACTCACGGGGACGGCGCCTTTTATCGGTGATTTACCAGAGAACAATGGCGGTGTTTGTTATCACGTTGCGGCATCGAGCGGATGCCTGACCGTCCAGTTTCAATCAGATGCAAGCATGGCCTTTGAAGGCTTTGAGGGTACTTGGCAATGTACTGCCGAGGACTGCCCGGAGGCAGCGGAAATGACCGTTGACACGGACGCCTCGCAGGAGCAGATCGTGGAGAGCGTTATTTCTGGGCAAACCCTGATCTCACTCGTTGAGGTAAATTGTAATTTTGGAGCGGTGGGGACTTTTGCGGTGACCGACGACAGCGACCTAAGCATGGACAAGGGCTTGGTTTTGTCCTCTGGCCAGGTTTCGGATATCCCTTTGCCTGCGGGTTCTTTTGCCGACAATGGGTTTGGTACAGCAGGAGACGACGACCTCGATATTTTGTCCGCTAAATTTGGAAACGGCGTCTTGTCAGAAGATGCCTGCATTGTCGAGATGGATGTTTTGGCCGCATCGGATGAAATAACCTTTGAATATGTTTTTGGCTCGGAAGAATACCCCGAATATGTGGACATCAACAACAACGATGTCAGTGGCGGCTTCAATGATATTTTTGCCTTCCTCGTTTCTGGCCCGGGCATTGTCGGCGACCCCGACATTGGAAACCAATTGAATGTGGCAACCCTTCCGGACGGTACTTTTATTGAAATAAATACGGTCAACGCGAGCAATAATTGGCCCTATTACCGGGACAATTCTTTGAGCCAGACCATTGTCTATGATGGCCTCACTTCGGATACACTCGGCGTCAAAAAGAGCCTTACCGCAAGGGTGCCGACTATTCCCTGTGAAACCTACAAGCTGAAATTTGCGATAGCAGACCGGGGAGATACGGGTTTCGACTCCGGCGTTTTTATTTCAAAAATAAACAGCGGAACGCCTGAAATTTCCGTCAATTTCCAAAACGGGGTGCCTTACCTTGTCGAAGACTGCAACGCCGTGCCCGATGAAGTGACCATCACTTTCGGCAACCCGTTGGACGGGCCACAGACCTATAATATAGTGGTCGGCGGAAACGCAGAAATGGGGGCGGATTACGAATTGACCATTCCTTCTTCCATTACTTTTGAAACGGGCACCGAGATTTTTTCCTTCCCCATTACTACCTTGACCGACAATATTGCCGAAGGCATTGATACCATCGAGTTGCAACTGGTCAGGGATTTTGGTTGCGGAGCAACCGTCGTTTCTTCCATCATTATTGAAATCCACGACAACCTGCAAGTTGAAATATTGTCGGACATCCCAGATACGGTCGTTCTTTGCAAAGACGCAGGCTGCATTTTTTTGGAAGCAGCCGGGGCGACCGAGTTTGCATGGGCGCCCGACACCCTGTTCAGCGACCCCTCTATTGCCATGCCCCAATACTGCAACGATGAAGATGCTTGGGTGACCGTAACGGGGATGCTCGGTACTTGCTCGGACGTGGATTCCATTTTTGTGGATGTAATAGATGTGCAGGTCAGCATACTGCCGGACACCAACCTGATTGATGTTTGCTCGGGCGATACCATTCAATTGGTCGCAGCAAACACCGTCAACGATGCGGGCATTACCTGGACTTCTTTCAACCCCATTGATGACCCCTCTTCCCCCGTCCAATTTTTTTCGGATGAAATGGGCTTTGGTTTTGACTTCGTGAACGTGCAGGTAGAGGTAGGGGGCTGTGTTGCCACTGATTTTGTCACCCTCAACTACTTGCCGCACGACGTGCCGCAATTGGCAAACGACACTTTGATCTGTCAAAATTTCAGCGTTGACCTCGGCGAGGACATTGGATCGAATGCCACTGTTTATCAATGGACGCCTGACCTTGACCTCTTTCCCTCGGCAGATGTTTCTGGCCCGGTTGCCACCCCTCAGCAGACCACCACTTATACTTTGGTGGCCAACAGTGGCGACGGCCTTTGCATTGACACCTTGTCGGTCACCGTCGAGGTCATCCCTGCCGATGTTGAAATCCAAAACCCCGACACTACTTTTGTCTGCGTGGGCGATTCGGTCACATTGACTGCCCTTAGCTCGACCAACGGGGCAGGGCTGACCTGGAGCCCGCAGGTTTTTATGGATGTAATCAGCCCGCAAGAGGCACTTGTCTATCCGCCGGTTTCGATGTGGTACTACAACAGCCTAGAAACGGCCAATTGTACCATCGTTGATTCGGTTTATGTGCGCATTGATTCCTTGCCGGCATTGGATATTATCGCTGACCCCGCAAAAGAATCTTATTGCCAGGGGGAGGAAATACTGCTGATGTCGCCGACCTATGAGCCAGCGCATTTTCCGGGCATCGAGTTTGCTTGGCAGCCGCCCCTGCCGGGCGCACAGACCCCCGACAGCTTTTTGAACCTCGTGATAATTGCAACGGAAACCGGCACTTTTTTCAGGGCGGACAGCATCGGGGCATGTGTTTCTTTGGATTCTTTCCACATTGAGGTCACCCCGGCAACGGTCATTTCGGTAGTCCCTGAAATAGATACGGTCTGTCAGGGCGGGTCGGTGCAGTTCAGCGTTGATGGCCCGCCCGAACTCACCAGTTTTATGTGGATGCCCGAAGACGGAAGCCTTAGCTGTACCGACTGCCCGGCGCCGGTGGCTACGCCGTTCCAAACGACCACTTATCAGGTTTCCGCCGAGTTTGAAGGATGCCCGGTGGGGACTTCGGCCACATTGATAGTGCCCGGCACTATGTTCGTCCCGCCAGCCAATACTTTTGTTTGCCCCGGCGATCAGGTCATTCTGAACCAAGCACCTTTGCCCGGGGCAAGCTATGTATGGACAGCTTCGGATGGAAGCACAGTCCCCCCTGTGGCTCAACCAGTTGTAACGCTTTCGCAAACAACTACTTATACGGTGACGGCTACTTTGGCCGATTGCTCTTTGACCGACGAGGTGACTATTACTGTTGCCGATGATTTTGAGCTTAGCGTTGCGCCTGTGGAGGTATTCTGTCCAGGCGATCCTATTACTATGACGGCAATTGTTGAGCCTTCTGCGGCAGGCATTGGATTTATGTGGTCAAGCCCGATCCATCCACTAGTTTACGTTGGACAAACCATTACCCTCGTTCCACCGACACCTATGCAAACAGCAACCTGGACGGTCATTGCTATTTCTCAAGATTTGTGTTTTTCACACACGGCTGATATCGAAGTGGAGGTAGCGCCAGCATTTACTATCCTCGCCACGCCGCCAATTGATTCTGTTGTGGCTGGCGAACCGGCCACTTTCACCGCAGAGGCCACTGTTGCGGGGATTGACCTTGTTTGGTATGAGTTTCCCCTGAGCGAACCGCCCGTTCAGGTTGGCACAGGGCCGACATTGACAGTGGTCAATTGCGAAAGCCAAGCCTACCAAGTAGTTGGCACCGATTTTAACGGCTGCGAGCAAACGGCCAATGTTCAGGTCATTGTCACCGATGCCTTTACCATCGGTCCACTTTTTTTGGCAACTATGGATGGGGACACTTTGCAGCCTGTAGAAGAATTTGAAGGGCAAGAAGTGCAACTGTTGAGCAGTCCCTCCTTAGCTGGTGCGAGCTATATTTGGCTAGTGAACGGAGATACTTTGGCAATTACTTCTGCTCCGTCTTCGGGGGCTTTCAATTTGCCGGAAGTAGATGAGGATAGCCCCGCAACGTTTGAGCTTGTCGTCACCAATTCAGATGGCTGCTCTGATAGCAGTACCCTGACTGGGCTGATTTTAAACAACCCCGTCGTAGTCCCAAATGTCTTCACGCCAAACGGGGACGGGAAAAACGATGTGTTCAGCGTGGTGTCGAAACGCCCGGTCAATATCCTTGAATTTAAGGTTTGGAACAGGTGGGGCAAATTGGTCTATAACAACGAAAACGGAATCACCGGTTGGACAGGCGAAATTGACGGGAAAGCTGCCGCTTCGGATGTCTATATTTACAATATTGTTTATGAAATAATGGGCAGCAATAACCCGATGCCGCCGATGAAGGGGGATGTTACTTTGTTGCGGTAAGCTCAAATATGCCAAATCAATAAGTAATTCAGTCCCCAAAAGATATTTCCCGCAAAGTCACGCTAAGGTTTCGCCAAGTCACGCAAAGCTAAACGTGTACCCGCCTTGCTTTGCGTGACTTGGCGAAACCTTAGCGTGACTTTGCGGGAAATATCTTTTGGGGACTGAACAG
>DROJ01000354.1 GCA_011321935.1 Bacteroidota bacterium
GGTTTTTTGTTTTATTGTAAAATAATTAAAAATGGTTTGTTCCGATTGTTTGCGGTCGTGGTGAAGGCTTCAAAAATATGCCCCCGTCTCCGTGCCCTTCCGAAAGAGCGGGAATTTATTCCCGCCCAAAAATATATACCTGTCTCCATGCCCTTCCTGCTGTGGGGGGCATGGTGGGGGAATAAATTCCCCCACTATCGGAAGGGCAAGGAGACGGTTTTTTGTTTTATTGTAAAATAATTAAAAATGGTTTGTTCCGATTGTTTGCGGTCGTGGTGAAGGCTTCAAAAATATGCCCCCGTCTCCGTGCCCTTCCGAAAGAGCGGGAATTTATTCCCGCTCTAATTCCCCAATCCCCCTATTTCCCAAACAAATTTACATCCCCCGCCGCGGTTGTTCAGGGATAACAATCGCAATCTGCTCCACCAGCCGCCCCATTTCTTTGTTGCTGTTAATATCATAAACACGGCGGATGCTCATGCTTGTATCTATCAATGCGACGCCCGATTCTGGGTTGTCTATATGAAAAAGTTTTTTTGAAATATAGGTCAGGTCTTCCGTTCCAGTGCTGATTAGGTACCATTGTTTGTTGTCCGTAATACCGAGTTTATTAGCCCGGACCAAGAGATTGTTGGCCGTATCGGGTAAAGTAAAAGAAAGGAAAACAACGTCCTCCGTATTGTCAAAGCTCTGGTGGACTTTGGCGATGCGGGCTACCTGTTTTTTTGCGGTAGCTATATCTTTTGAAATAAAATTGACGACGGCAACTTTACCTTTTAATAATTCAGGAGAAATGGTCAAATTGGTCTGGTTCTTCATTTCGAAAGCCCCCACCTTGCCCATGTCCGACAATTCGCTTTGCGATTTTTTTCTGTAATTGAGGCCGGAGCTCATAAAATACCAAGACCCTGCTGGGAGGATGAACAAAATGAGGAAAGTCATGGCTGCCCGAAACCTCGCTTTGTTTTTGTTGTCTGTTCCGAAATTTTCTTCCATGTTTGTCATTTCGATGCCTACCCAATGAACCTGACTATCGGCAGGCAGGTTTATTGGCTACAAAAAAGGCGAGCCACATATGAGGCTCGCCTTTTTAATTTAAATAAGGATTTTCGATGTCTCCTCGTCGTATTCGAGATAACTCGAAGAATGCTGCGGACTGTCTATCTGTTCGGTGTTCATTTTCTTTATTTTCTCCCGGCTTTTTTTCCAAGAATTGCCTTCCTGAAAAAATGCAATGATCGCCCAGACTAATAAAAGCATCGGCATCAGAACACTCCACCTCAAACCTGACACCTCTGATCCAAGGTGCATGAAATTATAGACAATGAACCTTGCCTTGTACAAGCTGAGGCTTATCATTACCAGCCCATATATGCCAACCAATGCCATAGTAACCATTTGGCTGTCGCTCATATGGTCTTTGTGGAAACTCGAAATAATGTGGCCGTTGAATAGCAGCGCAAGGAGTACCTCGATTATTGTTATCGCCCCTAAAATTTTCAACCCCTTTATGACCAGTTTTTTTTGTTCTTCGTAACTTAAATGACCCATAATAAATGATATTAGGTATTAGATATTTTTAATTGAAAGAAATTAAAGCAGGTAAAAAACCAAGAAAACGAACACCCACACCAAATCTACAAAGTGCCAGTACAGCCCGATTTTTTCTACCATTTCATAGCCGTTCTTTCGTTTTACATAAGTACCGCTAGCGGCGTTCAGCATTATTATCAAAAGGAAGCAGACCCCGGAAAATACGTGGAAGCCGTGAAACCCGGTAATGAAAAAGAACAGTGCGCCAAAGGCTTTTGGCCCAAATTGAAGGCGGCCTTTGGTCCCGCTTTCGGTTTCGTATGCCCTCTGGATCCATTCGCCTGTTTCATGGTCTTGGTGGATCAGGTAGCCATCTCCTTCCCTAAATGTTTCTGCGGTAGCACCCGCTTCGTAGGGATGCCCGTGGGCATCTTCTAAAAAGTGGCCGGCTTCGGTGTGGGCACTGAACGGATTGGTATGGATAGTGGTGTGTTCATCAACGATCAAGGTTTTCCATTCCCAAGCTTGGCAACTAAGGAAAGTGGCTCCTCCGAGTATGGTCAAGAACATCCAAAAAACAACCCCGTTCTTGTTTTCCCGTTGCCCTTCTTGTACTGCCCGTACCATTGTTACCGAACTGGCAATCAAGACAAAAGTCATAAAGGTCACAAAAACAAGCGGTGCTTTCACTTCTGGGAAAAAGGGAATTTTTTCAAAGACCACATCTGGCACCGGCCATATAGGGCTACTAAAGCGCAAGGCGCCATAGGCTATCAAAAAGCCGGCGAAGGTGAAGGCATCCGTCAAGAGGAAATACCACATCATGAGTTTTCCGTAACTCGCTTTGAACGGGGGCGTTCCCCCATCCCAAAGATGTTCGTCTGTATCATGCCCGTGGGCATGCACTGCAGTTGCTTCAGAAGACATAAAAAAATATTGGTTTAATGGTTTATTGGTTCAAAGGTTTAACGGCTGTTTGGCCTTGAAAGCCGTCAAACCGTTAAACCGTCAAACCGTTAAACCACTATCTGTATAAAGTCAAAAACAAAAAAAGATAGACCCACAGCAGATCAACGAAATGCCAATAGGTCAGTGAAAGGTTGAAACGCAAAGTCCGCTTTTTCGTTACTTTGAATTTCAGCCCAAAGGCGTGGATCATGGCTACTGCCAATATCGCAATGCCCCCTAAAACGTGGGCGGCATGGACCCACGAAATCATGTAAACAAAATCGCCGGCAGGGTGGAGGGTAAAAGGTACGCCCATGTCGGCCAATGCCTGCCAACCTTGAAATTGGAACACAAAAAACAGTATTCCCAAAAAGAAGGTCGCCAGCAGCAATCCTTTATAAAGCGCTTCGTTCCCTTTTTTAAAAGAAAGGTATGACCCGTGCAAAGTGATGCTGCTCAAAATAATGGTCAAGGTGCTGTATGTAAAAACCTGCGGCAGCGGAAATTCCAGCCAGTTGCCACCTGACTGCCGGACGATGTAGGCACTCGTAAATGCAGAAAACATCATCAACAAAGAACCGCAGCCCACCAGCAATGCAAATTTCTGGGGGTGGATTTTGTTCCGACTGTTATTTTGTTCAATTGCTATTTCCATAACATTTATTAGCTGTTTGCATTTATACTGCACCACTTTAGGTTTTGTGCATTTGCCCCCGCCAGCCCCCAGCCCCAAAAGGGGAGAACCTGCCCTCGATGCACAAAACCTAAAGTGGCGCAGTATAGCTTTTGGCTTCAATCAGTGTTTGCCTAAATGCTCAAGGCTCTATTTTTTGAACAAAGCTGTTGTTGGCCGAAAGCCAGTGGCCAATTGCCAAAAGCCATTTTTATATTTTATCAAACCACAGGGCAAACAAGGCCAGTGGAAGGTAAAAGAAAGAACTGAACATCAGTTGCATGGCCGCTTTACGGTCGTTTTTTTTGTGCAAGTTCCAGCCGAACCAAGCATAAACGAGGGCCAGCACCGTCAGGAAAATGCCCGAAACAATGCCTGTGTAACCAGCGTACCAGGGCAGCAACCCAACGGGGATCAAGCACAAAGCATAAATACATCCCTGTATGCCGATGCTCGGGTCAATTTTACCGTTTTTCTCGGCCACAAATTTGAACCCCGCCTTTTGGTAGTCCTCAAATCCCAGCCAACTGATCGCCCCGAAATGGGGGAACTGCCAGAAAAACTGCAGGGCAAACAGGCCAAAGGCCAATGATGTCAATTCGCCCTGAAAGGCAACACATCCGATCAGCATGGGCAATGCCCCCGGAAATGCACCGACCGCAATAGCTGCCGGGGAAATCCTTTTCATCGGAGTATATAAAAAGGCATAGCTCAACATGGCGATCATTCCGAACAAAGATGCCCAGGGGTTGAACACTGCCAATAGCATCAATCCGATGATGCTCAACAGCCCCGCTGCCAAAACTGCTTCCGATACTTTCATTCGGCCTGCGGCCAATGGGCGGTCGGAAGTGCGCTTCATCAGTTTGTCAAAATCTCTTTCGAGGACTTGGTTCAGCGCATTGGCTGCGCCTGCCACGCAAAAGCCGCCGAGCGCCAAAATAAGTATGGATGCCCAAGAGACAGAACCCGTCGCTGCGATCAGGTAGGCCATTACAGCCGAAAAGACCACGGTCAGGTTCAATTTGAATTTTACCAAAACCCCCAAGTCCCGCACCTTTTGCGATACCAGTTTGGCAGGAGTGGCGGCAACAGTTTTTGTTTTTGTATTCAAATTATATGTATCGTTATTGAATTTCTCAATTTCTCAATTTCTCAATTTCTCAATCTCTCAATTTCTCAATCTCTCAATTTCCAATCCTAATGCCCCTGATCGGACTCTCCTTCTTTCAGCGGTTCAACTTGCGAGATGAATTCCCGCCCGTCTTTTCCATAGTCATAAGCCCAACGCTGAACCGTAGGGAGTTTGCCCGGCCAGTTTCCGTGGCCAGCTTTGATAGGAGTCGTCCATTCAATTGTATTGGCGCCCCAGGGGTTTTTGGAAGTGACCTTTTTGCCTTTCCAAATGCTGTGGAAAAAATTGATGACAAACAAAAGCTGGAATCCAAATGTGATGATGGCGGCGATGGTGATGAACATGTTCATATCTGCAAATTGCGAGAAAGTATCGAAGTTGTCGAAGCGGTAGTAGCGGCGAGGCACACCTGCCATTCCGAGGTAGTGCATCGGCCAGAAGATGCAATATGCTCCGATCATCGTTCCCCAAAAGTGGATTTTCCCGATGGTATCGTTCATGAACCGGCCGAACATTTTGGGAAACCAATGGTAAATGCCAGCGAACATCCCAAAGAAGGCCGCTACACCCATCACGATGTGGAAGTGGGCAACTACAAAATAAGTGTCGTGCATTTGTATATCTATGGCAGAGTTGCCGAGGAAGATGCCCGTCAAGCCACCAGATATAAACATGGAAACAAAACCTATGGCAAACATGGAAGGCGCATTAAAACGGATATTGGCCTTGTACATGGTCGAAATCCAGTTGAACACTTTGATTGCCGAAGGCACTGCAATTATCAAGGTGAACACCACAAAGAAATTGGAGATGAAGGGGTTCAAGCCCGACATGAACATATGGTGCGCCCATACCAAAAATGACAGGAACCCGATGGCAAGCATCGAATAGACCATTGCTTTGTAACCAAAGATCGGCTTGCGGCAATGAACAGAAAGCACTTCCGAGGTAAGGCCCATCGCAGGCAGGATGATAATATAAACTTCGGGATGGCCCAAAAACCAGAACAAGTGCTGGAACAAAATGGGGCTACCGCCAACGTGGTCCAATGCTTGGCCTCCAATGAATATTTCGCTCAAATAAAAACTGGTTTCCAAACTGCGGTCAGCCATCAGCAATAAAAATCCGGATACCAAAACCGGGAATGAAAGCAATGCGATGATAGCAGTGATGAAAAATGCCCAAACGGTAAGTGGCATCCTCCACATGTTCATGCCCTTTGTCCGTAGGTTGAGCACGGTGGTCACGTAATTGACCCCGCCCAGTGCGACAGATACCACAAAAAAGACCAAACTCAAAAGCCACAAAGTCATACCGGTACCCGATCCATCAGAGGCCTGTGGCAAGGCACTCAGCGGAGGGTAGGCTACCCAGCCTCCGGCAAATGGCCCAGTACTCAGGAAAAGTGAGTAGAACATGATGACACTGGAAAGGAAAAAGAACCAGTACGACAGCATGTTCAAGAATGGCGACGCCATGTCCCTTGCTCCTAACTGCAAGGGGATCAGCAAGTTGCTGAAGGTGCCGCTCAAGCCTGCCGTCAGTACAAAAAACACGATGATCGTACCGTGCATGGTCACCAGTGCGTAATAAAATTCAGGCGCCAATGTACCGATGCCAGTGTCAGGGTTGATCTCGATCCATTTGCCCAGCAATGGCTTTATCCAAGACATGTTCTCCTCTGGAAAGCCCAATTGAAGACGGAAGATGATGGACATGCTCGCTCCGATGAGCGCCCAGAACATCCCCGTAATCAAAAACTGACGGGCAATGATCTTGTGGTCCATGCTGAAGATGTACTTCATGATGAAGTTCGACTTGTACTTGTCCGCGTGCTCATGCTCGTGGAAGTGGTCGTCGAAGCCCAATTCTTGGATGAGCTTTTCGTCTTGATCGTTTGCGATGGTGGTTACGTTAGCCATATCGTTCAATTATTCTTTTTTAAGTTGAATCTCCTTTTGGTCTTTACTGGGTTAAAATTTGGAATTCTGTACGGCGGTTGTTCTGTCTGCCTTCTGCCGTATCATTGCTGGCCACAGGTTTTGTCTCGCCATAACCTTTTGACGTCATTCGGTCGGCAGCAATTCCATGGGCTAAGAGGTAATCATAAACAGCTTGTGCCCGTGCTTGGGAAAGCGTTTGGTTTGAATCGGTGTTGCCAGTATTATCGGTATGGCCAGCTACTTCGATGGTCATGTTTGGCTTGGCCTTCATGACTGAAACAAGGTTGTCCAGCTCATAGTGGGAAAGGGGAGTAAGTTTTGCCGACCCAGTTTGAAAGGTGACATAGTTGAAGCGGATGACTTTTTCCGCTGGTACTTCGGCAGCCAGCGCTTTTTTTATAGCTGAGTCAAATTCTTGCCTGCGCTGCTTGATCTCCATGCCCAGCAGTTCGCCTTTATGCGGGTCGTAATCTTTGCCGCGCACATTGCCCATGTAATAGGAGTTTTGTTCGGCGAGCCATGCCTTATATTCGTCTTCACTGACAATCTTCACCAATTTTTTCATGCTGAAATGGCCTTTTCCGCAAAGCTCTGCGCAGGCCAGTTCATATTCAAAAGTCTTCCAAAGGGGAGGGCTTTTTGGATCGGAGGGGTCAGAAGGAACTTGGTATTCTGGATATTTTTTAAGCATCTGCCTATACTCTTCCGTCGTTTTGGTTGGGGTAAAGACAAAATAGGTGGGCATGCCCGGCACCGCATCCATTTTTACCCGGAAGTGGGGCAGGAAGAAACTGTGCAGCACGTCCATTGCGGTGATCCGTACCCGTACAGGTTTGCCGACAGGCAGAACGATGTCGGAAGGGTGGAAGTCGTCCAAGTTGTTTTCGTCCATCCAATCTTGGCCGAGCGGGTTCTGGCCGGGAACGATTTTCTTGAAATCCCTTGCGCCGAGTTTTCCATCTGGGCCGGGGTAGCGCAAATGCCATAGGAATTGCTGGCCAATGACTTCTATTTCGGTGATATCGTCGTCGGGGTTGACATCTGCCATTACATCGTTCCAGGCGACCAAGCCTTGCACTACCAAGAAGCACATCACCACAGCAGGGATGGCTGTCCAGATGACCTCCAGTTTGTTGTCGTGGGAAATGAACGAGGCGGTCTTTCCCTTTTTGCCCTGGTATTTATAGGCAAACCAAAATAGTGCGATGTGGGTAAGTACAAAAACTGGATAGGTACACCACATGGTTTGGTTAAAGAGTGAATCCAAGCTGCCACCATGTTCCGATGCCGCCTCGTGCGGGCCGTAGCCGAGCATATAAGGGGCATAATGCCACATTGACCAAAAACAGCCCACAAGGAAAACAATCCCAAAAATAAGGAACAATATTCCAGCCCGTCGGTTATTGGCATATTGCACGGCCTCTTCGCCCCTGATCTTTGCAGCGAGTTCGGTTACTTTTCCTATCTGTACCACCACTATGGCGATGAGGATGATACAACCTATTATTATTAATCCAGTGCTCATTTTAAAAAGCTTATTGATGGTTGCTGGTTGTTGGATGCAGACATATCTACACCTAACAATCAGCAATTAAATTTTATTCGTAAACCTGAACTTCGTGGTGCAGGCTTTCCTGCAAGTATGGATCGTTTTCAGGAATCAGGGATGCCTTTGTCAATTGTTGAAAAACAAAATACAAAAAGAAGCCCAAGAACCCGATCATGACCCCGATATCTATCAAACCTGGTATAGTGAAGCCTTCCACAAACGTGGAAGCATGGGCAGCAGCGTGGTGTGCGCCTTCTGCCCCGTGGTGGCCTCCTCCCTCTGCTATTTCTTTGGCCGTTATCAATGTGCCCGGTTTTATCAGGTAAAAGAAATCCATCCAGTGGCCGAGAAAGACGATGAGCGAGGCAAATATCAAAGTACCGTTGCGGCGCTTGGTGGTGTTGCGCATCAATATCAAAAATGGCAGCACAAAGTTGATGACCAAATTGCCATAGAACAGGGCACTGTAGTGGTCGAGCCGTTCGCGGAAGTAAATGGTTTCTTCGCCCACGTTGGCAAACCAGATCAACATATATTGGCTGAACCAGCAGTAGGTCCAAAATATGCTGAAAGCAAACATGTACTTTGCCAAGTCGTGCAGGTGTTCGATGGTCACCTGCTCAAAATACCCTTTCCCTTTCAGGTAGATCAAAAGGATGATGGACAAAGAACAGGCCGCCAACCACCAGCCGGCCATGCAGTACCAAGCGTACAGGGTGCTGTACCAGTGTGCATCCACGGACATGATCCATTGCCAGATCATTACTGGCCCGGTAAAAGCGGCTATCGGCAAGAGAACGGCCGACCATTTGCGAAGCTGTGCCTGGTAAGGGAAGTTCTTTTCGGGATGGGCGCCGTCGTTGTCCTCGGCGATGGACGTTTGGCGGAACTTCACTGCACAAAATGCCCATATCCCTCCTAAAACGAGCGTTCCGAACAAGTACCAGCCTTTGTTCAAAAACAAGGATTTGCCTGCAAGCACGGCATCGTAGTGTTCGCTGTTAATATCCGTAACCCCATCGGCTGCCCAGTGGTACAAATGGTGCAGGTGCGCATAATTGCCGATGGCTAGAACCAGCATGAGGACTAGCCCCGGGACAAGGAAAAGTGCAAACGGTTCCCAAAGCCGCTTGAATACAATGAACCAGCCTGAATAGGCCAATGTAAATGCCGCAATGACGAAGGCAATCATAAATGCCATCCCCGTAAAGTAGGACGCATTGAGCAAAAAATTGGACCAAAAGCGCTGGTGTACGCCTGCCTCCGCTATGGCGGCAGGTTCAAAAATATAAGATAACACTAAACACAGCAGGCCAATGCCCATCATGGCCATGAACAATGTTTTCTGTTTTGATTCAAAAGTGAACTGCTTCATTTTGCAGGTATTTTTATAAGACCGGATGCCCGGTTGATTTTTAGTTATTCTAAAATTGTTAAAACAACGTTCCGTTAATGTCCGTGCCCGTCAGTAGCAGGGTCTTCCACCGCTTGGCTTACTTCTTCTTTTGGTGCTGTCTCGACTTCGATATGGACATCTGCTTCGGGGACGCCGTATTCCGGATTCAATTCGTTTACTTCGTGGTTGTATTTCAATTTCAGCGACTTTGCCTGCAAACTGCGGATGTAGTGGATGACTTGCCAGCGTTCTTCGTATGAAAGTTTGTCGGCATGTGAGCCCATCGCATTTTTACCGTACATGATGGCATGGTAGTAACGGCCGTTGCTGGAGTTTACAAAATCTTCCAACAAAAAATTGGCTGGCTGGGCGGGGTATTTGCCTCCGTTGTCGCGCACCAAATACCCGCTGCCGTCTCCCTTATCTCCGTGGCAAATGGCGCAATAGATCGTAAAAAGTTCTTGCCCCCTTGCGATGCCGTCCTGGGTAATGGGGAAGGGGTTGAAACGGACCTGCTGGATCGCGAGGTTCCTGCCATCTTCCGTATCAGGGTAGTGGTAGGGCACCGAGCCGTTGAGGGGATAAGTGACCCCATCTTCATCCGCATTTTTCATTTTGGACGAGGTGTAGCTGACGGCCTCGGCGGCTGTCTCAAATGTTCCGTCAGTGGCAACTGCACCTGTATAGCCCCTTGGAATGGTGCCTTTGACCGGAAGGCGTGGCTGCGCAAGTTCGCGGCGGCTCTTAACAGATTCTTCTTCGAAAAAAGAACCGAGATGGTAGTTTGTGTAAACATTCGCTTCGTAAGCCACAGAGTGGGCCATGTCGGGAATAAACTCACTGCCAGTCTGCTCTCCCTCCGCATCTTGGCAGGAGTAGGTCCCTGCCAATGAAAACAGGGATATGATTGCTAAAAATATTCGTTGAGTGGTTTTCATTACAAAATGAAAATTAAAATGAAAATTAAAATGAAAAACTGGACACCGACCTTTTGCAGATGTCTGGTGTTTTGATTTTCATTTTGATTTAATTAAATCTGCTTTGTGTGCACTTCTTCCGCTCCCGTTTCATTGAAAAAACCTTTCAACTCATCCACGCCGCTGTCGTCCATATCATTGGTCTGGAAAGCAATGCAAAATTTGTCGTCGGTGATGCGGTCATGCAAAACCGGGTTGTCCACCCCAAAGCCCATCCCGCAGATGAGGTAAAAAACGACCGTCATCCCGATTCCACAGAAAAGTACCGTCAGCTCAAAAGTGATCGGAATAAAGGCAGGCAGTGACCAGTACGGCTTGCCGCCAAAGATGGTCGGCCAGTCACCTTCAAAAAGCAGGCTGCCGCCAAAAATGAAAGAGATGCCGCACAGGGCGGTCAGTGTACCGAGCAGTCCGAAGATGAAGCCCACGATGTGAAGGCGGCTTTCCTCCAGACCGAGCAGTGGGTCAAGCCCGTGGACAGGGAATGGCGTGTAAACATCCATGATGTCGAGGTGCTTGGCCTTGGCTGTTTTGATGGCTTTCATCAAAATGGTTTCGTCGTTGTAAAGGCCGAACAAAACGTCTTTGTACTTGGCTGCCATTTTTTTTATGGTTTATTTCTGTCTTGCCGAATTAATTGGCCCGTGGCACTTAATAAAACGTGGCAAGGCTTTTTTCAATTATTAAATTTAAATCAATGCGATGCGTGTTCTTCGTGCGGTGCCTCCGTGGCATCAGGCCCAAGGTACTGGTCGCCGTACTGCTTGAGGATGGCTTTTACTTCGGCAATGGCCACCACCGGGGCTACCCTTACGAAAATCAGGTAACAGGTAAAGAACAGCCCGAAGGTGCCGACATAGATTCCGATCTCCACCCATGTAGGCCAGTAGTAGCTCCAACTGGAGGGCAGGTAATCTTTGGCCAAAGAAGTAACGATGATGACAAAGCGCTCGAACCACATGCCGATATTCACAAAAATGGACATGAAGAAAGTCCACCAAATACTGGTGCGGATTTTCTTTGACCAAAAGACTTGCGGAGCGAGGACGTTACAGCCCATCATACCAATATAAGCCCAGTAATATGGCCCTAATATCCTATTGTAAAAGGCAAATTGCTCGTAGATATAACCGGAGTACCAAGAGATAAACAACTCGATCAAGTAGGCCGAACCGACCATCGTACCCGTCACCAAGATCACTTTGTTCATGCTCTCGATATGGTTGATCGTTATGTACTGCTCCAGTTTTAAGAGTTTCCGGGTGATAATCATCAGCGTCTGTACCATTGCAAATCCCGAAAAAATCGCCCCCGCAACGAAGTAGGGAGGGAAGATGGTGGTATGCCAGCCCGGTATGACCGAAGTCGCAAAGTCAAAGGATACGATGGTGTGTACTGAAAGCACGAGCGGGGTAGCGATACCTGCCAAGATCAAGGAGAGGTACTCCCATCGTTGCCAGTGCTTGGCCTTGCCCGTCCAGCCCATTGCAAAGAAGGAATAAATCTTTTTGCGGAATCCTTTGGCCCGGTCGCGCACGGTCGCAAAATCAGGGACAAGGCCCGTGTACCAGAACAATAATGAAATGGTGAAATAAGTCGAGATCGCAAACAAATCCCAAAGCAGCGGCGAGTTGAAGTTCACCCACAATGGCCCACGTGTGTTGGGGTAGGGGAACATGAAAAAGTCGAACCACGGCCGGCCGGTATGAGTGGCAGGGAACAAGCCCGCGCACATCACCGCAAAGATGGTCATGGCCTCTGCTGCGCGGTTTACCCCTGTGCGCCACCGCTGCCGGAACAGCAAGAGGATGGCGGAGATAAGCGTTCCCGCGTGGCCGATACCGATCCACCAAACGAAGTTCGTGATGTCATAGCCCCAGCCGATTGTCCGGTTCAGGTTCCATGCGCCGATGCCGAAATAGAAAGTCCAGCATAGCGAAAAGATACCAAAGGAGAACAATGATACAGAAATGATGACACCCAGCATCCACAATTTGGTGGGGGCTGCTTCGGTTGGCCCTACGAGGTCTTCCGTAATGTCGTGGTAAGTCTTGTGCCCCATTATCAGTGGGGTACGTATTCTTGCTATTGGTACACTCATTCTCTAAAGAGTTAGCAGTTAATTTTTAAAGGGCTCTTGGCTATTTGCACTTGGCATTTGCCAATGGCTAATCGCCAATCGCTGTTATTAACTCAAGGCTTCGTCCCTGTTCACCACTTTAGAAGTGTATTGAACGGAGGGGCGGACGCCTATTTCTTCCAAAACAATATAGTTGAGCGGATCATTGTATTTTTTATCAATCTCCGATCCTTTCATGTTGGTATCGCCAAAGGTGATCGCACCTGTCGGGCAGGCCGTTTGGCAGGCCGATTTCACATCGCCGTCGCGGAGGGCACGGCCTTCCTTCTTGGCGGCCAATTTGCCTTCCTGGATGCGCTGTACGCAGAAGCTGCATTTTTCCATCACCCCGCGCACCCTTACCGTTACGTCGGGGTTGAGTACCATGCGGGTCAGGTTGTCTGCGCCGTAAGGCACTTCTTCTCCGTTGAGCGGGATTTCGTTCACGGGGAAAAGGTCGGCGGTATTGTAGTCCATCCAATTGTAGCGGCGGACTTTGTACGGGCAGTTGTTGGCGCAGTAACGGGTACCGATGCAGCGGTTGTAGGCCATTTGGTTGAGGCCTTCCGAGCTGTGGTTGGTCGCTGAGACCGGGCATACGTTCTCGCAAGGTGCGTTGTCGCAATGCTGGCACATCATCGGCTGATAGACCACGTTCGGGTTTTCATAGTCGCCGTAGAAGTAGCGGTCAATGCGCATCCAGGTCATTTCGTGGTGTCGGTAAACTTCGTGCTTGCCGACCACGGCCACATTGTTTTCGGCCACGCAGGCCACTTGGCAGGCACCGCAGCCGATACATGAGTTCAGGTCAACGTGCAGGCCCCAATGGTGGCCCTGACTGTATTTTTCTGCAACAAATTTGTTGTACGGATAGAGGGTCTGTTCGTTGAGGTGCTCGTGGTGGGCACGGCGCTCGTGCAGGCCTTTGCGGACATGGTTATCTCCTGGGCTGCCATGAAGGAATTTTTTCATGTCCTTTATGTTCGTCCTTTCGATAACCGAGCGGTCGGTCAAGGAGCCTTGGAAGCCTTTGCCGACTGTCATCAGGGCTACCTCGTCCACGTTCAGGGTTTCGTCCGAGCCTTTCACTTTGCCGGTGACCCCCATGGTGTGGTGGTACTGCACACAGGCAAATTCTTCGTCAACTCCTGCATTGGTATTCACCTCGACGCCGGTGGCATAGTACTGCACGTTGCCGTCGGCATCCCTGCTCATCCACGGATATACGTTGGTGCCGATCCTCAGCCCGCACTCGCCCGATACTTGGCGGCCATAGCCCAGGGCCATGGAAACGGTCTCCTTTTTTTGCCCAAATTGGCGGACGCAAGTAATTTTATTTGCTTTGCCGTTGATGGTCACTTCCACCATGTCGGCCTGCTTGTAATATTCTTTTTCGTTCAGGCCTGCAAACTGTCCGGCGGCGTGAAAGTGGTGGTCGCCGTCAAACTCGATGGGGATGGCCAAGTAGTTGCCCCACACGCAGCGGGTGATCGGGTCGGGCATTTCCTGCAGCCACGGGTTGTCGGCGTATTTGCCGTCGCCCACGTTGACTGTTTCAAAAAACGAAATCTCCAAGCCGCTGCCCGGTTTTGAGATTTTGGCGGCAGCCGAAGAAACATCGCCGTTGAAAGGGAAATCGGCAATTGTATCTCCGCCAACTTCAAAAACGCCATCGTGCAAAGTGCTGTCCCAGAAGGCTTGGAAGGTGGCAAAATTGTTTTGCAGGGGGAACATATTGGCCTGCCAGTTGGCATTCAGGTATTCGTAATAAGGCTGCTCCGCATTGGCGTCCATGTTGAGGCTGCCTGCCCATCGCAGCAATGATTCCTCTGCCTGGCGGGTATCGAAGAGCGGAGAAATAGTAGGCTGCATCAAACTGAAATAGCCAGCTTTTGGCTCGGCATCGCCCCAACTTTCGAGGTAGTGGTGGTTGGGAGCTATATAATCGCAGAGGTCGGACGTTTCGTCGGGAGAGTCGGCGAAGGAAACTTTGGTCGCTACTTTTTTCATGCCTGCGGCAAATGCTTCGCCATCGGGCAAATCAAAGACCGGGTTCGCACCCCATACTATTAAGGTGTTCACTTTGCCGGCATTCATGTCCTTGATGAGCTGGGCCACTTCCCTGTCGTCGCCCTGCCGTTGGTTGGAGGCATTTGCGAAGCTGATGGTGCTGCCGTAATTGCCGAGCATGTTGTTGATGGCATTGACCAAAACCTGCTCGCCCATGTTGTTGCTGGCCGAAACGACGAGCGACTTGCCCCGGTGCGCCCAAAGTTGGTCGGCTGCTTTTTTGATAGCGCCTGCTGCCTCGCATTTGCCGCCGCCGACATTTTGCCCGCCTGCTTTGGCAGCTATGGCGTTGTAAAGGGCTGCGATGGCCTGTCCCATTTCCGATGGCTTTACCAAAATGCGGTTGTCGGCATTGGACCCGGTGAGGGTCATGGCGCTTTCCACTTGGATGTGGCGGGACATTTTAGGGTTTTCGACATCCTTTATCTTTCTTTTTTCGGTGTATTGTCGGGCGTATTCGATGGGCGAAATCCAAGTGCCGAGGAAGTCGGCACCAAAGCTCATGATTACGTCCGCTTGGTCAAACCTATAGTCCGGAATTGTTTTTTGCCCGAAAGAAGCCTCGTTGGCCTGCAAGATGGCCGAAGATGAAACGGCATCCTGAGTGACCACCTGAGCGCCGGGGTATTTTGCCAAAAACTCGCCCAGGGCCTTTTTGGCAGTAGGGCTGAGAATGGTATTTGTCAAAACGCGGACGGTGCCCTTGCCCAGTTTGCCGGGCAGGTTTTTGTCCAGTTCGGCCCAAGAAGACTTTTCCCAACGACCGTCGCTTTTTTTCATCGGCGACTGGTATCGGTTGGTGTCGTACAAGCTCAAAACAGAAGCCTGCGCCCTTGCGCTCGTGCCTCCTTTGGTGATGCTCGACAGCACGTTGCCCTCTATTTTGATCGGACGGCCTTCCCTTGTTTTCACCAAAACGGGGCAGTAGTCGCCGCCATTTACAAAAGAAGAAGCGTAATAGGTTGCAATGCCGGGAACAATGACATCGGGCTTGGTGACGAAGGGCATCGCCCTTTTTACGGGGATGTCACAACTCGCTGCGACAGTGGCAGCGCCCACGCTGAAGCCCAAGTATTTCAAGAAATCACGGCGGCTGGCCTTTACTTCCATTGCCTCCTCCCTTGCCATCAAGCCTTCCGTTCCGAATTCCTTTTTAACGGATTCCACAAATTTCGGGTCGTTCTCCAAATGCTCGACGCCGATCCAGATTCCATCTTTTTGTTCTTGATTTTTCATCTTTATATTAATCATTAATAATTAATCATTTAATAGTGGCATTTTTGGCATTCGGTGCCGCCGATGTCTTCCACGGTAACCTTGTTCCTTTTGAGGTTTTTGATTTCTTCGTGGTAGTTCTCGTAATAATTATCGTAATAGCCATTGCTGGCAAATTTGACTTCTGTTTGGCGGTGGCAGTTGATGCACCAGCCCATGGACAGCGGGGCGTACTGCCTGACCACTTTCATTTGCTCTACTTTGCCGTGGCATTGCTGGCATTCAAGTTTGCCGACGGTGACATGCTGGGAGTGGTTGAAATAAACGTGGTCGGGGAGGTTGTGGATCCGTTTCCATTCGATAGGCCCGGCAATGCTGTTGTCGCCCGCCTTTTCGTCGGTCAATGCCTCCACGATGCCGTCCCACTGGTCTATTTCCAGCTCGGCCACTTCGTCGTTGGGCACATCGTGCTCGGCAGCTTGGCTCGAAATCCAGCGGGTAAATATTTTTTTGATGTCTTCCTCGGCAAGCTGGTCGTAGTTCTCGATGTACTTGTCGGTGTTGGGGTTGAAACCAACGGAAGCGTAGATTTTTGTCAGTTCGGCAGTGCCGTAAGTAGAGCCGTATTTGATGGCTTTGTGGCAGTTCATGCAGGTATTGGCGGCAGGGATGACGGAGTGCTTGGAGCGGCGGGCGCCGTCGTGGCAGTATTTGCAGTCAATTTTGTGTTCGCAGGCGTGGGTGATGTGCGAAAATGCAATCGGCTGCTTTGGCTGGTAGCCTTGCTGCCGCCCAAAACTGGTGGCCTTTTTAACGGTTATGGACCCAGCGGTAACGATTGCCAAAAAGATCACGAAGCTCATGACCCCCTTGCTGGTCAAAATCTGGCCGAGGGTCTTGCGCTCTGGTGCGATGCCCGTTTCTTTCACCTCCTGCATGTAGTTCAGGTTGGAAATGATGCGGGCAAGGATGACGGCCAATAATGCCAAAACCACAAACAGGAAGACGTAAAGCATCCGGTTGCCGCTTTCGGCTTCGGTGGGCACTGCGCATTCACTTGATGGGCCTCCGGCATCAACCGGCCCTTTAGGTATCATCTGGTCATTGACATAGGCAAGTATGTTCGCAATGTCCTCGTCCGAAAGGTTGGGGAAACTGGTCATTACGGTCGGCTTCCACTCGGTCCAAAGTTCGGTGGCCCTGGCATTGCCGCTCGCTATCATTCCCTGCGAGTTCCTGATCCACTCGTATAGGTCTGCCTCGTCGTCCCAGCGGTCTTGCACGCCGCCGAGAGCCGGGCCGGTCATCTTGCTTTTCATGTCCTTGTTGTGGCAAGCGGCACAATTGTTCTTGAAAAGCGTTTTTCCGGCGTTAACATTAGCTTCCTGTGCGGAGGTGGAAAAAGTATAAAAGGAAAGTAATATTACTAAGAGCTTGTAGGTCAGTCGTTTAAATGCCATTTTAAGCATAATTGATTGTTCAGAAAATTGACAGAAAAATGACTCTTTCCGCCGAATGGGCGCAAAGATATAATTCAGAGCATATTTTTTAACAAGAAATTAAGAAAAGGTGGAAAAATTTAGAGCATATCTAAATACGGGTTTGGCAAAAAACGGGATAGCCGGCCTTGTTGTCAGAACTGGATGCAAGTGTTTCGAAAATGCTGTTTTTACCTTTGTAGCTTTGCAATCTGTTTTTGTTTTTTTAAGCCCGTAAAAGCAAAAATTGGCCTTCTGCCAATTTTTCTTTTGAAAAGTCCCTTTTTATATGAAATATTCTTCATTTATTCATGTGTTGCCGGAAAATTATTCTGCGGGCAGGTTTTGGGCTTTTGCGGCAAAAATGCACTGAAGCTGTAACTTGGGCTTATGTTGCAGGCTGTAAAAGGCAGCGGGAATGCCGGTTTTTTACCCTAAAAAAAAGCTGCGCTGACGGCGTGATTTTTTTTTGAAAAAAAATTGTCTCAAAGTGAAAAAGCGTATCCGCACAGAACCCTATGGCCATTGCCTGTTCCGGCAACCGAGGATATACCTCCTCGGTTTGTCTTCTCAGTGAAAAAGCGTATCCGCACAGAACCCTATGGCCATTGCCTGTTCCGGCAACTGAGGATATACCTCCTCGGCTTCGCAACCTCGATTGAAGGGACAGGCGCCAGCTTTTAAATCTCAAAACATGTACTTATTAGGCTACGACATCGGAAGCTCTTCGGTCAAAGCGGCCATCGTTGAAGCCGCGACCCGTGCCGTTGTGGCTGTCGTGCAATCCCCAAAAACAGAAATGCCGGTCAGTGCCCCGCAGCAGGGATGGGCAGAGCAAAACCCTGAAATGTGGTGGGAGCATGTTTGCCTCGCTACCAAAAAACTGTTGGCACAAACGGGCGTCGGGGCGAAGGACATCAAGGCCATCGGCATTTCCTACCAAATGCACGGACTGGTTTTGGTGGATAAAAACAAGGCCCTGCTGCGCCCCTCCATCATCTGGTGCGACAGCCGGGCGGTCGAAACAGGGGAGCGGGCATTTCGGGAAATCGGAAATGAAAAATGCCTCTCCCACCTGCTCAACTCCCCCGGCAATTTCACCGCTTCCAAACTGAAATGGGTGATGGACAACGAGCCACACCTATATAATAAGGTGCACAAAATGATGCTCCCCGGCGATTACATAGCCCTGCGCCTCACCGGGGAAATTTGTACGACGCCCTCCGGCCTCTCGGAAGGCATTTTGTGGGATTTCAAAAAAAATGCGCCCGCCGGCCTGCTGCTCGATTATTTTAAAATAAACAAAAACCTGCTTCCGCAAATCAGTCCGACTTTTTCTTTTCAGGGCCAACTGACGGCCTCGGCGGCCAAAGAGACAGGGCTGGCAAAAGGCACCCCCGTCACTTACCGGGCAGGCGACCAGCCCAATAATGCGCTGTCGCTGAACGTGCTTTCGCCCGGCGAAGTGGCCGCAACGGGCGGCACTTCGGGCGTGGTATATGGCCTGGCCGACCATCCTGTATCTGACCCTCTTTCCCGCGTGAACGGTTTTGCGCACGTAAACCATTCCGCCGAAAAACCGAGGATCGGCATCTTGCTTTGCATCAACGGCGCAGGCAGCCAATATGCGTGGGCGCGGAAATATATTGCACAAAATGGCCTTGCCAATATTTCAAATAAATTAAGCTATCGCAAAATGGAAGAGCTTGCGAGAACAATTCCCGTCGGTTCGGATGGCTTGCGTATATTGCCGTTCGGAAATGGCGCGGAGCGCATGCTCGGCAATAAAAATATCGGCGCACATATATGCGGCCTGCATTTTAACCGGCATACAAATGCACATATTTACCGGGCGGCATTGGAGGGCATTGCTTTTTCATTTGTATATGGAATGCATATTTTAAAAAATATAAAAATGGACGTGAAAATAATGCGCGCAGGAAATGATAATTTATTTCGGTCCGATATATTTTCACAGACCATTTCCAATTTAATGGGCAGCCGTATTGAATTGATTGAAACGACGGGCGCAGTCGGCGCGGCCAAAGCGGCGGGCGTTGCGGCGGGCATATATAATTCAATATCGGAAGCCATGCAGAGGCTGGAATTAATCAAAATATATGAGCCGGAAAATAAAATCGGAAAATATATGGAGGCATATGAATTGTGGGAAAAGGAATTGGAAAAGGCAATGCTGAAAAGCTAATCAGTGTGGCTTCAATTTATTCGAAATATAGCGACATCCTTTATCACGTATTTCCCGCAACGTCACGCAAAGGTTTCGCAAAGTCACGCAGAGTTAAACGTATATTCGCCTTGCTTTGCGTGACTTTGCGAAACCTTTGCGTGACTTTGCGGGAAACCAAGTTTAATAAATAAACAACACTATCGATAAAATGAAAAAGACAAAAAAAACAAAACCCAAAACATATACCGCCTCCGGCAAAAAAGAATATTTCAAAGGCATCGGAAAAATAAAATACGAGGGCCCAGAATCGGACAACCCGCTCGCTTTTAAATATTACGATGAAAATAAAAAAATAGGCCGCAAAACCATGAAGCAATATTTCAAATTTGCGGTGGCCTATTGGCACTCTTTTGGAAATACCGGCGCCGACCCATTTGGCGCAGCCACAAAAATATATGCCTGGAACAATGGCCGCGACCCGATGGAAAGGGCCATGAATAAAATGGACGCCGCATTTGAATTTATTACAAAAATGGGCATCCCCTATTATTGTTTCCATGATTTTGATTTAATAGAAGAAGGCGATAATTTGGGGGAAAGTACCCTCCGTTTGCAGGCCATTGCCGATTATGCAAAAAAGAAACAAAAGGCATCGGGCGTGAAGTTGTTATGGGGCACGGCCAATTTGTTCTCGCACCCAAGATATATGAACGGGGCAGCCACAAATCCTGATTTCAAAGTAGTAGCATATGCAGGCGCGCAGGTGAAAAATGCGCTCGACGCAACCATTAAACTGGGCGGCGAAAACTATGTTTTTTGGGGAGGCCGGGAAGGGTATATGTCGCTATTGAATACAGATATGAAAAGGGAACTCAACCACCTCGCCCGCTTCCTGCACATGGCCAAAGACTATGCGCGCAAACAAGGTTTTAAAGGCCATTTTTTGATCGAGCCAAAACCGATGGAACCGAGCAAGCACCAATATGATTTTGATGCGGCGACCTGCATTAATTTTATGCGCGAATATGGTTTAATGGACGATTTTAAATTGAATATAGAAGTGAACCACGCGACCCTCGCCCAGCATACTTTTCAGCATGAACTGCAAGTGGCCGCCGATGCCGGCGTATTGGGCAGTATGGACGCCAACCGGGGCGATTACCAAAACGGCTGGGACACCGATCAATTCCCAAATAATGTGCTGGAACTGACCGAGGCAATGCTCGTACTTTTGCAGTCGGGCGGGCTGCAAGGCGGCGGCATTAATTTCGACGCAAAGACCCGCCGAAATTCTACCGACCCCGCCGATCTGTTTTATGCACATATAGGTGGCATGGATACTTTTGCGAGGGCATTGATTGCCGCTGATAATATTTTAAAAAATTCCGGTTATAAAAAAATGAGAAAAAAAAGATATGCCTCGTTTGATAAGGGAAAAGGAAAGGATTTTGAAAACGGAAAATTAGAATTGGCAGACCTTGTTAAATTGGCGGCAAGAAATGGCGAGCCAAAACAAATAAGCGGACAGCAAGAATTGTTTGAGAATATTGTGGGGAGGTATGTTTGATTTATAATAAATTGAATTGCAGGAACTAATTACAATATGAAAAAAATAAAAATAAATAATGAATTCATCAAAATATAACATCAACCGGCTTCTGATTATTTTAGGCTTTATTATGCTTTTGCTTGGTTTTTTTATAACTGAAAATTCAACCATTGAATTTCAATTTCCGGATATAAATAAAATTATATCGAAGCCCCAATTAATAAGGGCAATTGGAATTTTGTCTGTATTAAATGGTTTGTTGTATTTTTTGTTTGAAAACAAAAACCTGCGTTATAATATCCGGATAAAAACTTTTGGTTTGGTACTGTATTTCCTTTCCATGTTGATATTGTTTTTATCTAATTTTATGTTGTTTTTA
>DROJ01000355.1 GCA_011321935.1 Bacteroidota bacterium
TCATCGCTTATTTCCAAAATATGGCCGGCCGAATCGGCAATGTTTTTTTGGTCGAAAATTTCCAACAACTGCTCGGCCTCCGTCCGCCTGCGGTGGGCGAGATAGGGCAACTGTATGACAATGGCATCGTGGGTGAGGGCTTCTATGAAATCGTGGCGCTCGTCGAGCACCTCTTTGGTAGCGGGGTCAACATAGTCCCTGTCCACATGGATGACCGGGACTTTGTGCTGGGTAAACGCTTCTCCAAGAATGTAAATGGGCAGGATGGGCAGGGCTTTTTTCTTTTTGCCCCCTCCCCCGCCATTGGAAGCAACAATGTTTTCCGGGTTGGCGTACTGCCTGCCGAGGTACCTCCGGAAGCGGAGTATCTGGAAAAAATATTTTGATTTCTGCAGCTCGATGATGACCAGTTTTTCAGAGCCGTCGGCCTGTTTCACCCGGGCATTGAAATCCATCCGGGTAACGGTGATGCCCTTTTCCCCCAACTTTGCGGCCTTCTTGGTTGGCCGGAAATCGAGCTGGGTCACCTCCTTTCCCAAAATGGCCGAAAGCACTATCCGGGCCACCTTGTTGTCTTCCATCATGTAACGGAAAACGACATCGTATATCGGGTTTGCTATTCGCATTAAATTCGTTTTTTATGCTTCAATTTGTATTTTTCATAAAAATAAAAAATCAGTGAACGCTAAAATAAAGCATAAAAAAGGAACAGCCACCTAAAAATCCAAAGTTTGTGGAAAACTCGTCCGACCAATAAATTTCATATTCCCTATCTTCGCACCCGTTTTTACAAATATGCGCTTAAATACACTCGAAATAAAAGGCTTCAAATCGTTTGCAGACCAAACGGTTATCAACTTCCACGAGGATGTCATTGGCGTGGTCGGCCCAAACGGGTCGGGCAAGAGCAACGTGGTGGATGCCATGCGCTGGGTACTCGGCGAGCAAAAAAGCAAGGAACTACGGCTCGACAAAATGACGAGCATTATTTTCAACGGAACAAAAAAGCGGAAGCAGGGGGGCATGGCCCAAGTGACCCTCACCTTTGAAAATACCAAAAACCTACTGCCCACCGAGTACAATACGGTTGCCATCACCCGCCGCCTTTACCGCAGCGGCGAAAGCGAATACCTGCTCAACGGCGTCACCTGCCGACTGAAAGACATCACCAACCTTTTCATGGACACGGGCATCGGCTCCAACTCGTATGCCATCATTGCGCTCGGCATGGTGGACGAAATATTGGCCGACAAGGACAATGCCCGCCGCCGCATGTTCGAGCAGGCCGCTGGTATTTCAAAATATAAAAGGCGTAAAAAACAGACCCTCAACAAACTCAAAAGCACCACCGAAGACCTCGACCGGGTGGAAGACCTGCTCTTTGAAATCAACAACAACCTCTCGACGCTGGAAAAACAGGCCAAACGCACCAAACGCTATTTTGAGCTGAAAAACCAGTACAAGGAACTGAGCATCCAACTGGCGGCCTATAAAAACCATTTGCTCAAAAAACAGTACGACGAGCTGCAAAAAAAACTGACCCAAGAGGAGGACAATTACCGTCAAACGGAAGTGGAGCAGCGGCAATGGGAGGCCAAACTGGAAGCCGAAAGAAAGGGCAACCTCGATAAAGAAAAGGAGCTTTCGGAAAAGCAAAAGGAGGTGAACGAACTGGTCGGTCGCATCCGGGACAAGGAAAACGAAAAGCGGGTCTTGGAGGAGCGGCTCAATTTTATCGAACAAAACAAGTCGAAGGCCAACGCCCAGATTTTGATTGCCAAAAGCAGGATGGAATCGCTGGGAACAGAAATAGAAGACTACCGGCAGACGGTGAACGAGGACAAGCGGCTGGAGGCAAAACTGGAAGAACAGCTCGATGCCGCAGAAGAACGGCTCAATAAAATAAAGGAGAGCCACGGCGCTTTGAAATCGGAACTCGACGAAATCATGTCGGGCCAACAGGCGGTGGAAAGGGAGCTTTTTGAACTGGAAAAACAAAAGGCGATCAACAACAACCAAATCGAAAACCTGAAACGGGACATCGAGCACAGCCAAGAAGAGGCCAAGTCGAGGGGAACGGAAAATGCAACCCTCAAACACAAGATTGCGGAGCAAGAAAAAGAAGAAAAAAAGCTGACCAAAGAACTCGAAGCCCTGCAAACAGCCGAAGAAAAAAGGCAGGCAGAGATAGAAAAAGGCGAAGCCAAACTGCAGGAACTGACCAGCAAAGTCCAAAAAATACACCGCGACCTCGACTCCAAACGCAACGAATACAAGCTCACCAAGAGCATGGTCGAGAATTTTGAGGGCTTCCCCGAAAGTATCCGTTTCCTGAGCAATAAAAAGAACTGGAACAAAAAAGCACCGCTTTTTTCCGACCTTATATATGTGGAGGCAGGCTACCGCGTGGCCATCGAAAACTACCTCGACAAGTACCTGAACTACTTTGTGGTTGACAATGTGGAGGAGGCATTCAATGCCATCAAACTGCTGAACAGGGCGCAAAAAGGGAAGGCCAATTTTTTCATCCTCGATGCTTTTAAAGATTATTCGCCGCCGATTGCGATGATCCCGGGGGGCTATAAGCAGGGCATTGACTTGGTGCAGTGCGACCCCAATTTCAGGAATTTGGCGAGCTACCTGCTCGAAAATGTGGTGGTGACGGACAACGAAGAAGCTGCCCGCGAACTGCCGGGCGATAACCTTGTGCTGCTGGCCAAGAGCGGCCGTTTTATCCAAAAGAAATTTAGTCTGAGCGGCGGTAGTGTTGGTCTTTTTGAAGGTAAAAAAATAGGCCGGAAGAAGAATATGGAGGTGTTGGAAAAGGCGATCAAATCTTCGGCAAAAGAGGAAGACCTGCTTTCCAATGAAATTTACAAATTGAAATCGGCACTTGAAGCCCTACGGGCAAAAGACAACCGCAGGGAAATCCAAGAGCTGCGAAACCTGCTCAATAAGGTGTCGCAGGAGCGGATTTCTTTGGCTGCGCGGCTGGAGAGTTTTGAAAATTACCTGAAAGACGTGGGTGCCAGAAATACGCAGGCGAGCGACCGCATCAAAGAACTGGAAGAAGCCAACCGCAATTTTGAGGAACTGCTGAACAACAAGGCGAGCTTGGCCGAAAAGGCGCGGGACAACATTTCCAACACGGATGTTTCGTTCCGAAAAGCAGCGGAAGAACTGAGCCAAGCGAGTGCTGATTTTAACAATAAAAATATTGAGTTCATCCGGCAGCAAAACAAGGTGAGCGCATTTCAGCGGGAACTTTCGTTCCGCGAAAAACAGCTCGACGAGGCCAAGGCTTCTTACACTGCCAACATGCAGGCATTGGATGAATCGGGCGGGGAAATCGGCGAAATCAACGACAATATCGAGCGCTTGCAAAAGGAATTGTTGGCCGATTACGAGATAAAAAAAGAGAAGGAAGGAAAGCTGAGCCAAGCGGAGCAGTCCTTTTTTAAGGCGAGGGGCGGCATCCATGAAATAGAGGACAAACTCCGGTCGCTGGGCAAAAAAGGACAGGACATCCAGATACTTATCAACAACCTGAAAAATAAATTCAGCGATACAAAATACCAGATTTCGGCGGTTGCCGAGAGGTTGAACATTGAGTTTGGCATTTCGATGGAAGACGAGGCAGTGCTTGCCGTTGACCCAACGGAGGCCGAAAATGTGAACCGGACGGAGATGCAGGGAAAGGTGGACCGCCTGAAAATCCGCCTCGAAAATTATGGTGAAATAAACCCGCTCGCCGTCGAGGCATATGATGAGATGAAGGAGCGGCACGACAATATTTCGGAGCAGCGCGACGACATCCTAAAGGCAAAAGACGACCTCCTCGAAACGATCAAAGAAATAGAAGAAACGGCCACGGCGCAGTTCCTCGAATCATTTGAAAAGGTGCGGCTGTATTTTATTGATGTGTTCCGCACGCTGTTCAGCGAGGAGGACAAGGCCGACCTTATTTTGCTCGAACCCGATAACCCGCTCGAAAGCCGCATCGAAATCGTTGCCAAACCTAAGGGCAAGCGCCCGCAGTCTATCAGCCAACTTTCGGGCGGGGAAAAGACGCTCACGGCCACGGCACTGCTCTTTGCGCTCTACCTGCTCAAGCCCGCCCCTTTCTGTATTTTCGACGAGGTGGACGCTCCGCTCGACGATGCCAACATCGAGAAGTTCAACAATATTATCCGTAAATTTTCTGCTGACAGCCAGTTTATTATCGTCACCCACAACAAGCAGACGATGGCGGCGGTGGATACTATTTATGGGGTTTTTATGGCGGAACAAGGGGTATCGGCTGTTACGCAGGTTGACTTTAGGGACTTGGAACATGAGGCGGTTTTGGAGACGGTGGAGGGGTGATGTTTCTGTTTTTTGTGGGGAATAAATTCCCCGCAACCCGGTCGGGGGAATAAATTCCCCCGCTTTTGGAAGGGCTTGTAGTCTTGCTTTTATATTATTTGTTTTTCTCTTTTCTCATCGTTCTATTTAATCGCTGCAACCATATAAATATTGCTGCAATTTAATATCCAAAAACATACGACTGTAAATAAAATAAATCTCCGTGCCCTTTCAAAAGCGGGGGAATTTATTCCCCCGTGCTTTGCTTTTGGATTGTTTGTTTTTCTCTTTTCCCACCATTCGGATTAACCGCCGCAACCATATAAATACCACGGCAATTTAATATCAAAAAACATACGACTGTCTATAAAACAAGACTCCAAGCCCTTTCAAAAGCGGGGGAATTTATTCCCCCGTGCCCTTCCAAAGCGGGGGAATTTATTCCCCCGACTATATTCCCCCACTTGCATTAAACCTCCTTTTTCCAAACCGTCCTTTTCGGCTTCATCTTCATTTCGTGCCGCTCCACATATGTGGCCAATAATTCTTTTTGCGCCTCTCCATCCATCCGCAAATTTTCATCATAAAAACCCTTTTCGCTGCGCTGCCGGTATGCCTCATAAACCGACACCGCACAGGCCACCGATATATTCAAGCTCTGCGCCATGCCCACTTGAGGGATAATAAAATTACCGTCGCACATTTTTAATACTTTATCAGAAACACCGAGCATTTCATTGCCAAAAAGCAGGGCAACGGGTTCGGTAAGATCAAGCTCGTAAAGGTCTTTGGCCTGCCCGCCGAGGTGGGTCGCATATACTTTATTGGCGATGCTGCGTATATGTTTGAAGCAGGCTGCTATATCTGTATAAAAATGCACGTCCACCCATTTGGAGGAGCCGCCGGAGGTGCGTTTTCCGATCACCAGTTTTTGGCGTTCCACCAATTTTTCTTCGGTATTCAAAACAAATATTTCTTTGATGCCGACCGAGTCGCAGGAGCGGAGGACGGCGCCGACGTTGTGCGGGTCCCATACGTTTTCCAATATAACGGTGAGGTCGGGCTGGCGGCGGGCCACTGTTTTTTTGAATTTATCTAAACGGCGTTTTTCCATAAAAAATAAAATAGGTGGGATAAGAAATGGGTAGGAATTAAGTCAGGTTTTTTCGTATTCCATTTCATTTTAAAACCTGTTCTTCACTAATTTATTTAAGAATTAAATACACTATTCAATACCGTCTCCTTTGTTCCCGAAAATCGGGAACAAAGGAGACGTGCAGTTTTTACGTGAACAGGAAGTGCAAAACTCAGGAAGTGATTTAAAATCACCTCCTGAGTTAACACTTACCTCACCGGCTGAAACCGAAAGTCCTGAAACTGCAATATATGCACAAATTTATTTTCCAATTGATCGTAATAATTAAGGTCTTCTTTATGTTTTTCCGGAATTAATACGACCCTCGCAAAATCAAACCTGCCATGCAGCACGTCATAAGGTTGGCGGTCTATATTCTTCGGAAATTCTTTTCCATATTTATTCAACATATCGCCGAAATAAAGCATGGCATCGTAGCCGAGATATGCCTCCTCATTTGGTATTTCACCGTAGGTGTCAAAAAATTTTCTTTTAAATTGTCGAACCCGTTCGTCCGAGTTGTCAATATAAGTGGCACTGCTCACATGCACATTTAATTTGCGGTAAAAATCATAATCAATCTGGTCGAAATCCATCCACATCGGCATGCCGTAAACGACGATGTTTTCGCCTTTGGCCTGCTCGATCATCAATTGGCGGAGGAGCGAATAAATAAAGGACTCGTCCGACCAAGAAGGCACTAAAAATACGGAAGTCCCGCCCTGCGAAATATAAGGCGTCAAATCAATTTGATATTCTCCATTGTCGCCGTCGGCCACCGCGTATTCCCGGAAACGTGCGCCGACCGCACTGCCCTGCATTTCCGCATTTGCATCCTGAAAATAATGGAAACGGGCCTTCTCCTCCGGCCTGTCCCTCGCCACCAAAACAATATTTTCGGTATCATAAACGGCGCGGGCATGTTCGGTTATCGCTTCGCAATGGCGTTTCAGCGAAGGGTTGATCTGGATATAGTTCGGGTTGCCGTTTGCCAGGCCCAACTGAGCGGTAAACGGAACGGCCAAAGGCGTGGAAGTCCTTTTGGAATAGCCCTCGGCCAAACGCACATTGTTGCGCTTATATGGGCCAATAATAAGGTCGGCATTTTTCAGGTTGGGACTGTTCAGCAGGCGGTTCATTTTGGCCTGATTGCCTTCCGTGTCGGCCACGTTGACGAGGAGGCTTGCTCCTTTTTGTGCGAGGTCCTCATAGGCCAATTTTGCGCCAGCATAAAAATGGATGGCCCAAAAAGAATTTTCATCAATTGGACCCGATTGGGGCTGGTTGGCCAAAAAGGGCAGAACCAGCGAAATGTCGTACTCCCCTCCCGTCGGGACGTTCCCCTCATTACTGCCATTGCCATTTTCTGTCCACGAACTGTTGGACTCGATGGGCGGATAATCCGACTCTTTGAGTTCCTTCCATTTGATGGTATCCACCTTGCCGCTCACCTCCCGGACAGTGCGCCACTCGCCCGTTTCGGGGTCGAAAACCTTCGTGCCCTGCAGTTCCCCAATATCCTCGTCGGTATAAACCTTTTCCTTGTCAGAATCCCGCGCCGGCTTGAACCAAGCACAAGATGCGGTGAACAATGAAGCAGCAAAAACAAGCAATAAAAGGGGCAAAAACGGCCTCCCTGTTTTAAAATTTTTCATGGTATTTTATTGAAATGGTTGAATGGTTTACTGGTTTACTGGTTTACTGGTTTAACGGGTGATGGTTCTTTGATGAGTAACGCTGCTCATCCAAAAACCATCGCCCGGTAAACCATTAAACCGTTAAACCATTCAACCATTTATTTACTCCCACTCAATCGTTGCGGGCGGCTTGGTACTGATGTCGAAAACCACCCGGTTGATGCCTTTTATATTATTGACGATTTCGTTGGAAACACTTGCCAAAAAATCATACGGCAGGCGGCTCCATTCTGCGGTCATGCCGTCGGTGGAATTGACGGCACGAAGCACCACGGGCTGCTCGTAAGTCCGCTCGTCGCCCATCACTCCGACCGAACGGATGGGCAGCAACATCGCACCGGCCTGCCATACTTTGTCGTAAAGGTCGAATTTTTTCAGGCCATTTATAAATATGGCGTCGGCTTCTTGCAACAGCCGCACATTTTCGGGGGTGATGTCCCCTAAAATACGGATGCCGAGGCCGGGCCCGGGAAAGGGGTGGCGGCTGTTTATTTCGTGCGGGATGCCGAGTTCGCGGCCCACCTTGCGCACCTCGTCCTTGAACAAACTGCGGAGCGGCTCTACTATTTTAAGGTGGAGCAAATCGGGCAGGCCGCCCACGTTGTGGTGCGACTTGATAGTGACCGAGGGGCCATGCACCGAGACCGATTCAATGACATCGGGATAGATGGTGCCCTGCCCCAAAAAGGTGATGCCGTCCAGTTTTTTGGCCTCCGCCTGAAATACTTCGATGAATACCCGCCCGATGATTTTCCGCTTTTTTTCAGGGTCGGCTTCGCCTGCCAATTCTTTGTAAAACAATTCTTTCGCATCAATGCCTACCACGTTCAGCCCCATTGTTTTATAAGAATCCAAAACTTCTTGAAACTCATTTTTGCGAAGCAAACCATTGTCCACAAAAAAGCAGATCAGCCGGTCGCCGATGGCGCGGTGCAACAACTCTGCCGCCACCGTGGAATCAACGCCGCCTGAAAGCCCCATCAAGACCCGCTCGTTGCCGATTTGTTTTTTCAAATTTGCAATCGAATCTTCGACAAAATGGGCAGGCGTCCAATCGCCACGGCAGCCCGCGATGTTGTGGACAAAATTTTTCAAAATGGTCAGCCCGTCCAAGGTGTGATAGACTTCGGGGTGAAATTGGATGCAGTAAACAGGGCTGCCAAATGCGCCTTCTTTCGACCGGAAGGCCGCTACTTCCACGCTGTCCGTACTCGCCAACAGTTCAAACTGCTGCGGCAATTCCACAATGGTATCCCCGTGCGACATCCACACCTGCGAGCCTATTTCCACTTCGTGAAAAAAAGAACCGTTTGCGTGTATTTTACTCAAATGGGCCTTGCCGTATTCCCTCTTTTCGGAGCGCTGCACCTCGCCGCCGTAATGGTCGGCAATGAGTTGCGCCCCATAGCATACGCCCAAGACCGGCCGCTTGCCCACCACTTTCTCCAGTTCCAGTTTCAGCGCATTTTCTTCTTTTACCGAAAAAGGGCTGCCCGAAAGGATGATGCCTTTCACCGTCTCGTCCAAGTCCGGCAATTTGTTAAATGGAACGATCTCGCAGTAGGTGTTCAACTCCCTCACCCGGCGGGCAATCAACTGGGTATATTGCGACCCAAAATCGAGGATTAAGATTTTCTCATTCATGTCCGCAAATATAGAAGAAATGGGCTGATTTCAAGCAAGGGGAGATTTGGTTGATATTTATACTTTTGGGATTGAAAATCATGAAATCGAGAGATAGCCCATGTCTCCGCTCCTTTGTCATTTGCCGAAGGCGAACCTGTTCACGTTAGAAGTGCTGCCTAAACAGCCGCCTTCACGTGAACAGGTTCGCCTTCGGCAAATGACAAAGGAGAGGAGATTTGGGCTTGGTTCAAGAGACAAAAAACCAGACAGACCTAAGGTGTGTAAAAGACCTTTTTCCAATGCCAACAACCACCCTCAACATCCCCGTCCTCGTCCGCCCCTATGAGCGGGAGGGCAAGAGCGAGTACTTCGTCCGCCCGCTGTTCATGGAGCATCCCGTTTCCACGCACCGGCGCTATGCGAAGGCAGTAACTGCCTTGAAAGCAGAAATGAAAAGGCGCTTTACCGGCTTCGTATTGTCGCGCAACAGCATGGACAATTTGTTTTGGTGCAAGTTTTCGCCGGAGGTGAGTTTGCGGCATTTTGATCTTGAATTCAGCATTGGCACCAATTTTATAAAGGGGCGTTTCCACGTTGCCGTTTTCCGGCACCAAAACCTGAAAATCGGGCTGCTGCCCAATTTTTCCAACTTCATGTTCATCGTTCCAAAAGGCAAACAAGGGGGCGACGACCTGCGGGGCGGGGCGCTCAAGGCCATCCAAAAACTGACCAAACAGCTAAAGCGGAACGCAGGTGACAATTTCAACGCAGAAACTTTATATTCCAACAAAAAAGAATTTTTGACGAACGTCAAACTGGAAATCAACATCAAGGAGTCCAATTTTGAATTCGAGAACGAGGGCAGGCGGGACTTCTTTGCACTGTTCCAACAAGAGGTCTTTTTTGACGGCGGCGAAGAAATCGAAAAGGTGAGCCAAGAACTGACCGGGCGCTTCCCCGACGAACTCAGCCGGGCCTATTATCAAGACGAACTGGCCGGGCAGCTCTACCACCTCATTTTCAAAAAAGAAAACATGCCGCTCGTGCTGGTGGGCAAGGAAGGCACCGGCCGCCACACCCTGATCGAAGAGGTAATATACCGCTACATGGACCGGGCAGAGGGGAAAGAAGAAATATGGAAACGCCATTATTTTTGGTTCATCAACCCCAACCGCATCATCGCCGGCATGAGCATCGTCGGGCATTGGGAGAAGCGCTTCGAGGCCATTTTGGAGTACGTGATGAAACCGATGGCGAGGCCCGGTTTTCCCGACAAAATACTGATAGACAAGCCTGTCGCCTTGCTGCGCATCGGCAAATCGGCCTCTGGTTCGCTGACTTTGAGCAAGGTGCTGAAACCCTATCTGGAGAAGCGCCTTTTGCAGCTTGTGCTGCTCGCCACGCCGCAGGAATGGAAGATCATCCAAGAGAGCGACCGGGGTTTCAGCGACCTTTTCCAGGTCATCCGCATGGCCGAGCCGGACGTGCCGACTTCGCTGAAAATCGTCCTTGAAAACAGGCGGAAACTGGAGGTCGAGCATGAGTGCAACATCACCATCCCCGCCATCAGCCAGTTGTTTACCATCCAACGCAACTTCTTGAAAAACAAGGCATTGCCCGGCAGTATCATGCGCCTGCTCACCCAACTCGCCACCAAATACAGCGGCAAAAAAATAGACGCCCCCGAGGTCAGGGAGGAGTTCAAGGCATTCAGCGGGCTGGAAGAAAAAATATTTGACGAACAAATAAAACTGGAAAAAGAGGAGGTCGAAGAAATGCTTTCGCAGGAACTCGTCGGCCAGCCAAATGCGGTGAAAGTGCTGGCCAATTCCATCCATTTGATAAAGGCAAAACTGACCGACCGCAGCAAGCCGATGGCCTCTTTCCTGTTCATCGGGCCAACGGGCGTGGGCAAAACGCACGCCGCAAAACTGCTCAGCAAAAGCCTGCTCGGCAACGAGCGCAAGCTCATCCGTTTTGACATGAACGAGTACATTGACGCAGGCGCCGTCCACCGCCTCATCGGCGACATCAACAACCCCGAAGGGCAGTTGACGGGCAAGGTGCGCTACCAACCTTTTGGCGTCGTTTTGCTGGATGAAATAGAAAAGGCTCACCCAAAAATCCACGATCTGTTGCTGCAGGTCTTGGACGACGCAAGGCTGACCGACAGCCTCGGACGGACGGTTGATTTTTCAAATACGGTCATCATCATGACCTCCAATTTGGGGGCAAGGGAGGCGGCCAACCAACTGGGTTTCAAATCGGGCGGGCGCGACGACAGCGCCGTTTACCGCAAGGCCGTCGAGAATTTTTTCCGCCCCGAACTCGTCAACCGCATCGAGCAGATCACTGTTTTTAAGCCCCTCAATTTTGAGCAGATCCAGCGCATCGCCCAATTGCAGATCAAGGAACTGCTGCGCCGCGACGGCTTTGTGCGCCGCACCACCATCGTCAACGTGTCGCCCGAGGCGCTAAGCTGGGTGGCCAAAAGGGGTTTTGATGCGCGCATGGGCGGCAGGGCTTTGAAACGGCAGATCGAAAAAGACCTCACCCTGCTCTCCGCCAAACAGTTGATAAAAACCACTTCCGATACGCCCGTCATCCTCGACATCTCTTTTAAAGATGGGCGGCTTACGCCAAATATCAGCCCGCTGGAATTTTGCGAACCAATCGGAAAAAACTGGCTGCCGGAACTGCCGGACGAGGAGAACATCGGCTACTTTTTTTACCGATTATTGAAAAAAATCCAAAGGATAGAAAGGCGCACCAAACGCTTTGAACAGGAAAGCGAGGACGGCCTCATTGACCCTTCCAATTGGCAGTATTTCAGCTTCAAAGACCGCATTTCGCAACTGAAAGAAGACATCAATTTGAAGCAACTGGAAACCCGCCAAAGGCAAAAAACCCTCTCGCCAGTCATCCCTTTCCGGCTGAAAAGGGTCTTCCTCGATTGGGCTACGAGCAAGGGCCGGAAAGAGATCTTGCGCGACAAGTTTTTCCAGACCGAAGCGCTTTTGGAACTGCGCGAAGAGTACCGGCACGGCAGCCCGCAGTTCAGCAGCGCCCAAACGGACTACCTCAGCAGCTACATTGACGTGGCCTTTTTGGAAATAATGATGAACGGCTTCCTTTCCGGTTTTACCCAAAAACTGACCATGAATTTCAAATCGAGGGTCACCCATTCCGGCGACGGTGAGGTCGCTTGGCTGATCGGAAAATACACCGAGGTTTTTGAAAAAATGGACATTTCGTACCAAGTTGACAAAGAAAAACAGGCCATCGAATTAGAGGGCTACAACCTGCAAAAACTCCTTGCAGGCGAGGTCGGTTACCACCTCTTTTATGTGGCACAAAACATTCCCGTACCCATCAGCCTCAGCATCACAAAAGAAGGAGAACAGCCTGATTTTAAGGCATTTAAGGCCATCCGGGTTTATGACGGAAGGGAGACCCTGACCGACCTGCGCACCGGCTATTCCAACGCCATGAACCTGACCGCGGACGAGCTGAAATTGTTGCTCTACGGAGGCTTGTGATTTGGTAGCACAGCCTTTAGGCTGTCCCGGTCAACGACGTTCACGTCGTTGGCACTTGGCAACGACGTAAACGTCGTTGACCGGGACAGCCTAAAGGCTATGCTACCAAAAAAAAACGCCCCCTTCCATGTTTCTTGTTTAGACAAATTCTACATTTGCGCTCAACAATGAAGTGCTATCAACTTTTTGCTGTTCGCCATTGGCGCACCCGGCCAAAAGCTAACAGCCAATCGTAAATAGCAACAGAAACTATGGCAACGATAAAATTCACATTCGAAGATAAGACCATCGAACCTGTAACGGTCGAAAACGTGGAGACAGATATTTCCATTTTAGAGGTCACCGAAGAAAACGACATCCACCTCAACCACAACTGTGGCGGCGTGTGCGCGTGCAGCACCTGCCATATTTACGTTGAAAAAGGCGAGGAGTTTTTGGAAGAAATTTCCGACAAAGAAGAGGACTTTGTTGACCGCGCCATCAACCCCCGCATCGAGTCAAGGCTCGCCTGCCAATGCATTATTTTGGAAGACGACGCCCTCATCGAAGTACAGATCCCCGACCAATCAAAAATTATCGGACACGAACACTGAACCCGGTTGACGGTGGACGGTAAACGGTGGACGACAGCCCACCGTCAACCATCCACCGTCAACCGTCAACCGTTTAAAAATGGGTTTTGAAGATTTTGACAATATGCCCCTCAATTGGCATGAACACGAGGATATAGCGATGAAATTATACGACCGTTTTGGCGATGATTTTACGGAGGGCAAAATATACCGCATCCGCTTTACCCAATTAATTGATTGGGTTTTGGAAATACCTAATTTCGAGGGAAAAAGAGAGGACTGTACCGAGGGCCACCTCGAACAAATACAAGCCAAATGGGTATATGAATGGCGGGATAATAATAAATAGTTTTGAGTTAAAGGGTTTTGAGTTTTGAGTTATTGGCAGTGTGCTAAAATTATCATCACGGCTACTGATTTAGCCCGATTGGAACTTGCTCAAAAGTTAAAATTTCCCAATAGATTTGTATTACTCAAAACTCAATAACTCACCAACTCAAAACTCTACCAATGAATCCAGAAGAAGCATTACAATATAAAAACGTGGGCAATGTGCTGAGTTATTTCAGGACGGTGCATACTTTTATTTTTGACGTGGACGGGGTGCTGACCAATGGGGAACTGTTGATTACTGAAAAGGGGAAACTGTTGCGGACGATGAACGTAAGGGATGGCTACGCCATGAAAAAAGCCATTGACGAAGGATATAAAGTGATAATAATAACGGGCGGAAATTCACCGGGAACTATCGAAAGGCTAAAGGCATTGGGAGTAACGGAAATTGCCTATGGCGCCAAAAATAAAATGAAATATTACGAGACCTATATTGACAAATATAACCTGGACGAAGACGGCATTTTATATATGGGCGACGATATACCCGATTATCAGGTAATGCGGCGGGCGGGCCTTGCCTGCTGCCCCAAAGATGCCGCACCGGAAATTTATGAATTGGCAAAATATGTTTCGCCTTATAAAGGTGGAGAAGGATGTGTGCGGGATGTAATTGAAAAGGTACTGAAATTGCACGGGGTCTGGTTTTAGTAGCGGTTTTTAATCCGAGGATATATATCCTCGGTTGTCGGAAATCCGAGGATATATATCCTCGGTTGTCGGAAATTTCATTTTCATTTTCCCCGAAGTGAATTCGGGACAAGCTATTTTAA
>DROJ01000356.1 GCA_011321935.1 Bacteroidota bacterium
AGCTATGGTGCGGAGGTTTTTTTACAGAAAAAAAGAGGCAAGACCACGGGCTGGATCGGCTATACCCTTTCGTGGACCAACCGCCAATTCGACGATATAAACGGCGGCAAAAAATATCCATTTAAATACGACCGCCGGCATGATGTGGAACTTGTGGTGACGCATAAATTATCGGAAAAAATAAAACTCTCCGGCACTTGGGTATATGGCACCGGCAATTCTATTACGCTGCCTTTGTTCCGATATGATGCGCCCGTTATTTATAACAATGGCTTTGATATCAGAGAACTGGAAAGCATCGGCGATAAAAATGCTTTCCGCATGAAACCTTACCACCGGATGGACCTGAGTATTTCATTTCATAAAAAGAAAAAAAGATATGAGCGGACGTGGATATTCGGAGCTTATAATGTTTATAGCCGGCCGAACCCATATTATGTGTTCGATGGGCGGGATAAAAATAATAAACGGGTTTTCCGGCAGGTGAGCTTGTTCCCTATTATTCCGTCTGTTTCTTATAATTTTAAATTTTGAAAAAATTAAAATGGAAATTAGGAAATTGAAAATTGAGAAATTGTGGGCAAGGATTCCGACGGAACAAACTTCCACTTTTTCTTATTTTCAAAAAACCATTTTTCTGAAAGTTTGAAAATAACGAACGGCGATGCTGCTCTCAAATTATCTTATTCTCAATTTCTCAAACTCTGTCAAAATGAAAATATATAATTGCATATTTTTCTTCTCGGCTATATTATTTTTCGCCTCCTGTTCAGAAGATTTTTTTGAACAAACGGTGGATATAGATATACCGGAACATACGCCGCAGTTAGCGGTCACCTCCCAACTTTCATCGGGCGACACAATGCTTTGGGCGTTTCTCACACCTAGCCAGGGAATATTGGACAATACTGCCGCCCAGCCCATAGAAGACGCAACGGTTGAGCTTTTTCGCAACGGTCAATTAATGGAAACATTATTCTATTCGGGAGAGCGATTTTATACTTCCATATCCAATACTCCGCTGCCAACTGATGCGGATGAATATATATTGAAAGTGAGCGCCCCCGGTTTCGATCCTATCGAGGTTGTCCAACAAATGCCCGCGCCTGTGCCGATTATTTCGGCCACATATGAGGCAGGAGGTGCTATTGATATAGATGGGGAGAGAGTGGACGAAGTTTCTGTCGAATTTGTTGACCCAGCGGGCGAAGATAATTATTACCAGATGACCATAGTCATTGAAGTGGAAAGGCAAAACGGTGGTTTTACCAACAGTCCATATATTTATAAACTCGACCCAATTGCGGAAGAACTCGACAACGGGCAATATTTAAAAGATGATTCTTTTGACGGAAAAAAATACGTTTGGCGAGTAGGTTTTTACGAGCAACATTTTGACCCGAACCAAAGTGTAAAAATACATGTCCAATTGTCTTCTGTCAGCCGCGACCAATATTTTTATGAGCGCTCCGTATATCTGAGCGTGGATGCCGACGACAACCCTTTTGCCGAACCTGTAATTATACACAGCAATGTGGAAGGTGGGCAGGGGGTGTTTACGCTGTCGTCGAAAAGCGTGGAGGTGATTGAGTTGTGAGGGGGGGCTATATATAGGTGACGGATAAAGATTTTGAAAACAGGTTTGTGGATTTATCAATGATCTTAACTTTGGTGGTCAGCCACTTGAGGCTTCTCTTTAGCTTTTGTTGAAGAACATATTCTTGGCGATCACTTTTCACTTTTCTGTTCTTTTTGGCAAGCGGGGTGTCTTGTTCAAGCCAAAGGATGAATACGAGTTCTCTGCCCTCATTTTTTAAGAATTCAAGATAAGATTGAAAAGTTTCTTTTTCGTGGGTCGAATTTCGGGCAGCCCCGACAATGACCGAGATGGTGTCTTTGAATTTATGGGCAGTTGTCAACCACAATGCTTCCTGTCCATCAGTAAATTTTGGCTTGTTCTTGATGCGGTGTCCCCGGTAATCTTTGACCTCCATCAATACCAATGAATTTTTATTTAAAATGCCAGAAATGTCAACACCTTTGGTGTTTTGCAAATTGGCGCTTGCATTTTTATAATCTCTCGCTCCGTCGAACTTTAACAGATAAGTCCAATGGTTTTTGTCGAAATCGAATTGTAGGTTTTTTTCCTGAAAAGTCACGGGTTGATATTTAAGGATTTTTGAAATAACCGATCTTCTCTATCTTGGTGGAGTGTCAGTCCTTCGTGGACGGCATCATGGCCGAGGTCGGGCATGGTTGCCCCTTCTTCTACTTCTGTTCCACTTTTTCCTTTAAACAAAGAAAAGAATTTCATGTCAGGAACAGGTGTCTCCGATACCTTTTTATATTCAGCAGAAAGCGACAGATCATAAGGCAATAAATAATCATGCGTTGCCACAAAAATCTGGCAGCCCGCATTGGCCAATGTTTGCAGGAACTTGGCGACGACGAGGATATATTTTGGGTTGAGGTTGGCTTCGGGTTCATCCCAGAAGAGGATGGTGTCTTTTGTTAGGGAACCGTTCATGATAAGCCAAATTAATTGAGCAAGTTTATTGATGCCGCTTGCAACCAATGGGGCGGGTTGTAATTTTTTACTACCTTTAAAAGAAATAAAAAAGTCGTCCCCTTTCCTTACTACCGTGGCATTTATCGCAATTTCCAATTCTTTTAATAGCGGTAATTGTTTTTTTAATGAGTCGCCTTTTAAAGACAATGGATCAATTGCTTTTGCAAGTCTATAATATGTTTCGTCCACATAGCTTTCCCTATTTTCATAAGAAGAAATAAAACCTTTGAACCAAGACAACATTTCCAATGTGGGCAAAAAAAGTTTGTTTGAATTTATATAAACAAATGAAGGTTCTGAAAAAACATCGGTATAGTTGACGGGTTCTCTTTTCATTTGAACAGTAGAGTGTTCACCGTTCATAAAAAAAGAAATATGAGAGCTGTCAAAATTTTCTTTGATCAGTGCGGCCTTGTCAAATACTTTGAATATTTTTTCAATAAATAAAATGTCAGGTTGAGTAGTTGCGGAGAGGGCATACAACACTTTCAACAAATGCGTCTTCCCCGTCCCGTTCTCCCCAATGATCACATTGATGCCCGGCGAAAAATCCATCGCTACTTTTCCGAAGCAGGTGAAGTTTTCCAGTTCCAGCCGCTTTATCTTATTTTTGAAATCTTTAGCCATTTTCGATTATTTGATTGGGCAAATGTACTAAAAAGGCAGGTGTTTAGCACGGCGAATATAATTCACAAAAAGGTTTTCTTATAAAAATTACCGATTGGGAAATTTTGCATTAGTATCATAAATTTTAGCCCTTATTCGAGAGCGGCGGCGTTTTGAATGCCGCACTTTCTCTAATCTTTATATTTGAATGTAGTGCGGCGTTCAAAACGCCGCCGCTCTCGAACAAGGATTTTGTTTTTTTTATGTCCAAGCCGGAGTACGCAATTTCCGTATTATCAGAAACATTGTATCTTTAATTTATGCGCAACCACAACATTTTCAAAAACCTAAAAATAATAGAACTCGCCAGCGTACTCGCCGGCCCCGCCGTCGGGCAGTTCTTTGCCGAACTCGGTGCAACCGTCATTAAAATAGAAAACAAAAAAACGGGCGGCGATGTGACCCGTAAATGGAAGCTGCCAAAAGAAAATAAAGACGACCTTTTTTCTGCTTATTACCACAGCATCAATTGGGGAAAAGAAAGCATGATGCTCGACCTTTCCGATAAAGAAGATAAATCCATTGCTATTGATTTAATTGCGGAAGCAGATATATTGATTGCCAATTTCAAAAAAGGTTCGGCCAAAAAACTGGGCTTGGATTTCGGGTTTTTTAAAAATATAAACCAGCGGCTGATTTATGCCAATATGTGCGCATATGGAGAGCAGGACGGGCGCTCCGGTTTTGACGTGTTGATGCAGGCCGAAACGGGTTTTTTATATATGAACGGCGAAGCCAAAAGGCCGCCCGTAAAGATGCCCGTCGCGCTGATTGACATACTTGCCGCCCATCAATTAAAAGAAGCCATATTAATTGCTCTGTTAAAAAGAAAAGAAACCGGAAAAGGAAACTACATATCCGTCTCTTTGGTAAAATCCGCCATCGCCTCGTTGGCCAATCAAGCCTCCAATTGGCTCAATACCGGACATATACCGCAGCGCATGGGAACGCAACATCCCAACATCTCCCCATACGGCGATATATTTTTGACAAAAGATAAAAAGGAAATAATATTAGCGGTGGGCACTGAAAAACAGTTTGCCGAATTATGCGATATTTTAAATTTAAAAGAAATAAAAAGTGATAAACGTTTTTCAAAAAATATAAACCGTTTAAAATATAGAAATGAATTAATTGAAATATTGGAAAAGGCTTTTTTAAATTTTAATCAAAAAGAACTGCTCGAAAAATTCGACGCCAAAAAAGTCCCCGCCGGAACGATCCGAAATATGCAGCAGGTTTTTGATTTGCCGGAGGCGAAAGAAATGGTTTTGGAAAATAAGGACGGAAATAAATGTGTGCGGACAATAGCCTTTGAAATAGGAAAAAATTAGATTTTGGCCATTATTTTAATCCCCAAAAATATATGACCAAACATACAGCCCCGTCTCCGTGCCCTTCCGAAAGCGGGGGAATTTATTCCCCCGTTGCCGGAGGCAAAAGAAATGATTTTGGAAAATAAGGAAGGAAACAAATGTGTGCGGACAATAGCCTTTGAAATAGGAAATAATTAGCGTTTGAACATTATTTTAATAACCCAAAATATATGACCGTACAGATAGCCCCGACTCCGTGCCCTTCCGAAAGCGGGGGAATTTATTCCCCCGCTGCCTCCCGGTATATCACCTCCAACAGCGTCTGCCCCACTGCCCGCAAAGTATAGGCATCAATAATGTCCATATTGTCATTATGCGTGTGCCAATGTTTTCCAAAACTATTTTGTGTATCCGGCGGGCGGGGCATACCGATAATATCTATCATCGGGATTTTGGCAATCGTATTTACGAAGAGGTGGTCGTCGGTCACGGTGCCCACTTTTGTATCGTCAAAAAAGCGGGTATATCCGAGGTGCTGCCCTATCCGCCACACCTTGTCCACCACCTGCGGCGCAAAATGCAGGGAGACCCCTTCCTTTGGAAATTTCGCATTCCGGGCGCCCACCATATCGAGGAGGATACCAAATTTCGGGCGGTAGTTCGGGGGCATCATATTTTTGGCCCAATGCTGCGAGCCGAGGCACCAGGACTCCGGTTTTGGGTTGGCGCTAGCATTGTCGCCGTAGTCTTCGGCATCAAAAAGCACGAAGTCAACGCCGATATTGGTGGGCGTGGCCTGTAGTTGCCGCGCAATTTCCAACAGCACGCCGACGCCGCTGCCGCCATCGTCGGCGCCCAAGATCGGCTCGTCCTGCCGTTCCGTGCTGAGCGGCGAATCGGCGATGTGCCGCGTGTCCCAATGGGCGGCCAACAGGATGCGCTTGCTTGCCGAAGGGTTGTATTGGGCGATGATGTTGACGCCGTTGAGGGTCTTGCCGGTGTATGCTTTTGCCTGAAAAGGCTGCTCCATTACTTTCAGCCCATAGCTTTTGAATTTGCCGACCAGCCACTCCTTGCAGGCTTTGTGGCCGCTGGTATTGGGCAGACGGAAACCGAACGCAACTTGCTGGTTCACAAAAGAATAGGCCGAGTCCCGTTGAAATTCAGGGGCAAAAAATTTCTTTTTCGGGGCAGGTTTTTCCGCACTGCTTTTGGGTTTTTCAGGCTGGCAGCCCATTGCAAAAAGCAGCAAAAACAAAGCAGCGAGGCAGGACAGTTTTTTTATAAAATACATCTTTAGGTTGGAATTGAGAATTTAAAAATGAGCGGCAAAGGTAGCCCTATTTACCGCTGCAACGGAACTGTCCGATTCTGTTTTTCCAAACCAAAAGTGATTTTTAGGGAGAGCAAGGAATAGTTTCCTGGCCTATTTCATGCCGCACTTTTTTTCATAAAAAACGGGAACAACGCAGAAAAAAGCAGCCCCCCCAAGATCGCCGGCAGAACATGACCCCTTAAAAAGAAATTGATCGGATCGCTCTCAATGCTGCCGTTTGTAACATGCTCCATCAAAATAGGCGGAAAGCCCGGATTGATGGCTTTGGCAAAAATATAGACCAATAAAGTGCTGATGGGAATCAAAATCAGCGTCATAATGGCCGCTGCCCAAAAGCCCTGTTTCCAGGTCATATAACCGCCGAGGTCAACCTCCCGTTTTTCGCGGGTAAACATATAATATATAAATACCCAAATAACAAGGCTGGCAATTGAATTTACAATATCCAAAGTAGATAGGTTGTCGGCCGTTTGCAGGCCGATGAGTTTTTGGATGACCATCCAGATAAAAACTACAAAACTTGCGATGACTGCCCATTTAGTTTCTGTTCTCATGATAATTGATTTTTCGTGAAAGAATAAATTAACGTGCTAAAGGTATGGAAAAATAACGAGATTATAGGCAGGACAAATAAACCCGTTTTTTATACGAACAATAAATATTAAAAAATATAAAAAAAACGCCCTAACTTACAACCGTAAATCTCATCAAATACCCCGGAACATGGAGGTCAGGAATTGCCCTCCCCATTCAAAAAAAATATACAGTTCCTGATTTCCAGTCCCCTCAAAATACTTCGAGAAAATGCTCAATTGGCGGGAACTCCCTTTCGTTCGCTTGCTGGCGGCCTTTATTGCCGGCATCCTCCTTTCTATTTATTTTAATAAAAACAACAGCCTGCTCTTGGCCTTGCCGTGGGTGGTTTTACCGATATTATGGCTGTCGCAAAAAATACGCGGCTGGTATAAATACCGGTGGCTGTTCGGCAGTTTGGGATATGTCTTTTTATTTTTATTGGGCTATCACGTCGGCTATTTTCACGACGACCGGAACAGCCAGCTATATTATGGGAAATATATTTCCGAAAACGAAAACGTACTTATCGGAGCGGTAAATGACGCACCGATAAAAAAAGGAAAATGGGTGCGCCTGAAATTAAATATAGAAGGGCTCGGCAGGGACGCAGGCAATATTGACGAACGAAATGGAAACCTGCTTTTATATGTTTCGAGAGACTCGGCTTCGGAAGAAATAAAATACGGCGACTTATTATTTTTTAAAAATACGCCGACCGAAGTCGGGCCGCCCAAAAACCCGCATTCTTTTGATTTTAGGAAATACCTGCATTTTCAAAATATACATTACCAAGCATTCGTGCGCGGCGGGGAATGGAAAATATTGGAACATGGTCACGGCAATATTTTTTTCAGCACCGCTATTGCTTTGCAAGAACGTTTTTTGGAAATATTAAAAAAACATTTGCCCTCCGAAAAAGAATTCGCTGTCGGCTCGGCGCTTATATTGGGCTACCGCGACGAAATACCCGAAGAAGTACAGACCGCTTATTCGCAAACGGGCGCCATGCACGTATTGGCCGTTTCGGGCCTGCACGTCGGCATTGTTTTTATTATCCTTAATTTTTTTCTTATAAAAATAAAAAGCAGTTCGCCCGCATGGGGGGTGTCAAAAGTGCTTATCATTTTATTGGCAATATGGGCCTTTGCACTGATAACGGGTTCTTCGCCTTCCGTGACCCGCGCGGCGGTCATGTTTTCTTTTTTGAATATCGGGCTGGCGTTCCGCCAATATATGAGCATATACAATACGCTGGCGTCGAGTGCCTTTTTTATATTATTGTTCAACCCCTATTTAATAGCGAGCGTTGGTTTTCAGTTGTCTTATTTGGCAGTGTTTGGCATCGTATATTTCCAGCCCAAAATAGCCCGCCTGTGGAAGGTCAACAGTAAAATCGGCAATTATATGTGGCAGCTTGCCTGCGTTTCGTTGGCTGCGCAAATAACGACGCTGCCGCTCACCTTTTATTATTTCAATCAATTGCCGGTCTATTTTTGGCTGACGGGTTTGATACTCGTTCCGTTGGCGGGTTTTGAACTGGGGGCGGGTATTTTTTTATTGTTGTTTGAAATGGTATTTCCGCCGCTCGCCATTGTTTTTGGTAAAATATTATACCTGCTTTTATGGTTCGGCAATTGGTGCGTTTTTATGATACAACAATTGCCCGCTGCCGTGGTGGAAGGCATATGGATCAGCGGCGCGGTGTCTTTGCTTTTATATTTGATGATCGCCAATGTGATGGTGGCCATCAGTTCCAGAAAATATAAATGGCTTATATCTGGTCTGTGCTTTTTATTGGCCGTCGGTATTAATTATGCTTTTTCGGAAATAAAAAACCAGCAGGGCAGGCAGCTCACTGTTTACAATATTTATAAAAATACGGCCATTGATTTTTTTGACGGCAATAAAGTATATTCCCTGACCAATAAAGGCATCGGGAAAAAACCGCTCGGCTTCGCTACCGAAGGCCACCGCTATGCAATGGGCATGGACGAACTTATAGAAATCAAATTGGACAGCGATACTTCTTTTATTTCCGGCCGCTTTTATTTCCAAAACAATTTTGTCCAATTTTATGATATAAAAATGGCCATCGTGGACGGCTCTCATTGGCTGCCAGAAAATACCCGTTTTAAAGTGGATTATATATTGGTGCGCAACAGCCCCAAAATGGTAATGGACGAACTGGCGAGCAGTTTTGATTTTAAAAAAATAATTTTTGATGTGTCCAATAAAAAATGGCAATTGGAAAAATGGAAAAAGCAGTGCGGGGAACTGGGGCTGGAATATTATGATATTGGGGAGGAGGGGGCCTTTGTTTTGGATTTGCCAAAGTGAAATCCCCAACATGCCCTAATTGTCTTGGTTTTTATTTTCACAAAAAATCTTCAAAATGAAAACCCCGGCATGCTCAGCCCCTGCACCAACCACTCTCCGTCTTCCCATCCCAATTGGCTGACCCCCAGGCCTTCGTGCCTTTCTGTCTCGCTGCTGCCCGCATTTAGCCCCTCCCAGGCAATGCCAAAAAAGAGGTACATCGTGCCGTTGTGGGTTTCTGCGCGCTCGGCTTTAAAAGCAATGGGCTTGAGTTCTTTGTGCATGGCGCGGAACGTATTGATGCGCCGGATGGCTTCTTCCTTGCTGATTTTGTTGTGGTCGTCGCGGCAATGTTCACTCATCCATATTCCCATAAATTCGTGGTCCAGGTTCAGTATATCCAGCAAAAATTCGGAAACATGCTGCTCGATAAACTCCGGCCCGTCGTGGTGAAATTCATGGTAATTGAAAAAGTGCATCATGCCCGGCGCCGAGTGGTCGGTCATGGGGTGCTGCATAAATTCTTCGCTGAGGAAGCGGTAATAATGCTCCGGCGAAAGGTGTTCCGGGCGGTCTATCAGCACGCATTTTTTTTCCAGTAATTTAATGAGGCGTTCTATTTCCGGCTCAATATCCTGCTCGTTCAATATACCGATCCGTTTTATTTCCGGCCTGCCGATAAACTCGTGTACGGGTACTTTTGCGGCATTGGCATATTGTTCTTCGTACTTTTTTACGTTGTCGAAAAACTGGCTGACGATTTCCGGAGGGGCGTCGCTTGCGATGTGGGTTTCGGCGCCGTAGGTCAGTTCGAGGTCGAGGGCTTTGAGCTTGTTTTCGATGCGCAGCTCCTCGTCGGGGGTGAGTTGGTTTTCTTCCATGATGTATGTTTAATTATTGGTGAAGCGAATGGGAGTGAAGGTAGGGAAAAATTGCGATAAAACTTTATCTCAACAAACCATGTCAGCGATTTGTGGTTTTTTTTGTAAAAAAAATGCAAATTTGTACTTTAAAACAGGTTTCCATGTTACTTCAATTCAGTGTAAAAAATTTCCGTTCGTTCAAAGGCGAGCAATTCATAACGATGGTCCCTGCGAAGATCAAGGGGCATGAGCAGAACATTGCCAATGTTTCGCCGGGCTTAGGTGTATTAAAAAGTGCGGTAGTATATGGGGCGAACGCTTCGGGAAAAAGTAATTTTATAAAGGCAATAACAACATTGGCCAATCTAATTAGGACCTCGTCGGACAAGAAGCCTAAAGAGCCATTTGAGGAATATGAACCTTTTAAATTAGCGGAGGAAACACTGGACAAACCCGTTGTATTAACGATTGACTTTTTTGTTAACAGTTTAAAATACCATTACGAGGTGGAATTTTCAAAAGAAAATATTGAAAAGGAAAAATTGACTTTTTATCCACATAGGTACGAAGCATTGATTTTTGAAAGAGTACACGGCACTTATCGTTTCGGAGAATATTTTAGAGGCCCCAAAAAGTTTTTGATGCAAATAACGGCCAACAATCAACTGTTCCTTTCTAAAGCATCCGTTAATAATGTAAAATTATTTACTCCAATATTTGAATATTTTAATAGTTACCGATCAAATATCACAAAAAATGGAGTTTATGTTCCAACATGGATGTGGGAACCATTCATGCGGGAAGAATTAACAGAAGAATTAAATAAAAACAAACCTGGTTTTGTAAATAAGATCAATAAACTAATTTCTGTTTTTGATACTGGTATTGAAAGCATTGAAATGAAAGAAAAAAAAAGCAATGTTTTTGGTTGGGATTTTTCAAACACGGAAATATATGCAAACCATAAGTTTTCCAATGGTGGCAAAAAAGGAAATCTTACAAGATTGAAGATTGAAGAAGAGTCCACAGGTACTCAAAAATTATTAGCTATTTCAGTGATGATAATAAAAGCATTCGAGAATGGGTCAGTTGTTTTTTTTGATGAAATCGGAAGTTCTTTACATCCCTACATTTCCCGTTTTATTATCAACCTTTTCAATAATCCCAAAATAAATAAAAACAACGCCCAACTCATTGCCGCCACCCATGATGCTACCTTGCTATCAGAAGAAACAAACCTCCGCCGCGACCAAATATGGATTGTTGAAAAAGATGATGAAGGTGCTTCCGAACTGTTTTCACTTGCCGACATGAAAGGTGTCCGCGACAATGTTCCTTTTGAAAAATGGTACCTTTCAGGCAGGTTTGGAGGTGTGCCCAATATAGAAGGCCTTCAATTAGAATTTGATAACGCAAGATGAAAAGAAGAAAGCCAAAACATCAAAAAAGGACAAACCCGCGTATCCTTATCCTCTGTGATGGCCTCACCGAAAAGAATTATTTCACCGCCCTCAAACAAGACCCTGAGCGGAAACGGTTTCTTTCCGCATTGAGCGTTGATATTTTGGAAGCAAAAAAACGGGAACCAATTCAAATAATCGAGGAAGCAATAAAGAGAAAAAAGAAGGCACTCCAACAAAACAACGAATACGATTATATCTGGACAGTTTTTGACCACGACAATAGACCCAAATTATTAGACGCCTATCTGCAAGCAATAAAAAATAATATCAAAATAGCATTTTCCAGCATAGCATTCGAATATTGGTATTTGCTCCATTTTAAAAAAATGGCAAAGGCTTTCCCTATTTGCAAAGCATTGGAAAAAGAATTACAGAAACATTATCCAGATTATAAAAAGGCGGCGCAAAACGATTATGTGCTCTTAAAAAATAAATTGGAAACAGCTTTTGAAAATACGGTATGGCTGAAAAAACAAATGCAGCATAATATAAAGGAAGGCAAACATATAACAGAACTGAACCCTTATACGGATGTGGATGACCTTGTTAAATTCCTTTTTTCTTTTTCGATAAAATAAATACCTCCTTCTCATGCCCTTCCGGATAAGTCAAGTCCAGTTCAAAATCCACGAACTGGTGATATTTTGATATTTTTATTTTACTTATTTTCATAAATAATTAAAGCTGGTGATTTTCAAAGATACAATAAATGTTTTCTTTTTATTTCAATCATAGTTTGCGCCATGCTGCAACCATTTTTTTGACTTCTTCGTGAGACTTAACCTTGCCTTCGCCGATCTGTTTCAAACCTTTTTTGATTTTCTGCACAAAAACCAAACGCTCGATAAATTCGTCCAATTCAAATTCATCCGGCATTTCTTTCAAACTGGTATAAACCATTTCTTTAGTAAGCATAAATTCTTATTTTAAAAATCAAATTTAAGCGTTTTAATTCATTTCTCCATCACCTCCCTCAGCCCCGTAATCCGCTTCACTGCCCGGTCGTTCCGCACCGACATATAAAGCGCCTTTTTAGAGCCCACCAATATCACCAGTTTTTTTCCGCGCGTAATACCGGTATAAATTAAATTCCGGTACAGCATCATATAATGCGAGGTATGTATCGGGATAATAATGCAGGGGCACTCGCTGCCCTGGTATTTATGAATACTCACCGAGTAGGCGAGCCGCAATTGGTCGAGGTCGGCGAAGTCGTAAACAATATCGCGGCCATCTATTTCCACGATCATTTCATGTTCCGAGCGGTCAATGTGGCGGATATATCCCACGTCGCCATTATATACGTTGAGGTCGTAATTATTGCGGAGCTGCATCACCTTGTCGTTGGTGTGGAAAGTGCGGCCGAGTTTGGTCAGCGGCTCATAACTGGGGTTCAGTTTTTTTTGTAAAACCTCGTTCAGGTTGCGGTTGCCGATGATGCCCCGGTTCATCGGGCTGAGGACTTGTATATCGAGAAACGGATCAAATTTATAAGCCTTCGGCAAACGGGTCTGCACCAATTGGGTGATGATGCCGGGTATCTTTTCGGAGTCGTCTTCTTCCATAAAAAAGAAGTCGCCGTCTTTGGCATTTGATATATCTGGAAACTCGCCCGCGTTCACGCGGTGCGCATTGGTGATGATCTTTGAATGGGCCGCTTGCCGGAATATTTCGGTCAATTTCGTGATCGGTATTTTGCCCGAGGCCATCAAGTCCTGCAGCACGCTGCCCGCCCCGACGCTCGGCAATTGGTCTACATCGCCGACCAATATCAGCCTCGCCGTGGTCGGTACCGCTTTCAGCAAATTATACATCAGCACGGTGTCAATCATGCTCGCCTCGTCCACGATGAGGAGGTCGCAGTCGAGCGGGTTGTCGCGGTTGCGCTTGAAACCATTTATCGAAAAATCAAATTCCAGCAGGCTGTGGATGGTACTCGCCTTCATGCCCGTTATTTCGGCCATGCGCTTGGCGGCGCGCCCGGTCGGAGCGGCGAGCATTATTTTTTGGGTCAACTGATGGGTCACGAGCAGGATGACCTTCGTGATCGTGCTTTTGCCCGTACCGGGGCCGCCGGTGATGATGTGAACTTTTTCGCGCAAAGAACTGCCCACCGCAAGCCGCTGTTTTTCAGCCAGTTGGATGCCCAGTTTTTGCTCCGCCCATTTCACGGCCGCATTTATTTTTACGCTCCGCAAATTGGAAGCACCCCGCATCAGCCGCTTCATCTCCTTGCCGATGCCCTGCTCGCAGACGTGGAAAAGCTGCAGCCACACGCAGGCCGTCATCTCGTTTTCGACCAGCAAAGGAGCCGTCAAAATGCGCCCCTCCTGCTCGATATGCGCCAGCCGGGCAGCGATCAAATTGGCATCCACTTCGAGCAGTTCCTGCGCCTTTTCGAGAAATCTGTCAACGGGAAAACAGGTATGCCCATCGTCGGAAATCTGGTGCAGCGCGTACTCCACCCCGGCATCTATCCGGATGTCGCTTTCCTTGCTGATGCCCATTTTACGGGCAGTCTGATCGGCGGTTTTGAAGCCGATGCCCCAGATGTCGCGCGCCAGTTGATAGGGGTTGTCGTTGATAACCTTGATGCTGTCGTCGCCATAGGTTTTGAAAATTTTCTGCGCATAAGTGGGGCTGATGCCGTAGCCCATGAGGAAGGTCATTACCTCGCGGATGGATTTTTGCTCCGCCCATCCTTCCTTTATTTTGGCCAGCCGTTTTGGCCCGATGCCGTCAATATCTTCGCGCAGCATGTCGGGTTCTTGGTCAATGATGTCGAGCGTTTTCTCGCCGTATTTATTGACGATCTGCTCGGCGAAGTGCTTGCCGACGCCTTTTATCATCCCGCTTGCGAGGTATTTTTTGATGCCCCGGATAGTGGCGGGCTGCGTCACCTCATAGTCCTGCACCAAAAATTGGAAACCGAATTTCGGGTCGTTTTTCCAATGCCCGTGGCAGCGTAAAGATTCGCCCACCTGCACCGAGGTCATGGTACCGACGATGGTGGTCAGTTCCTGCTTGCCGCCCTCTTGCAGGCGCGCAACGGTGTAGCCGTTTTCGGCATTTTGGAAAGTGATGCGTTCGATATGGCCGGTGATGGTGTCCAAGCTGAAAATTTTCCGGCAAAATAAGACTTATTTTAAAAAACATCACAAGCTCACGACAAGGAGCAAAAGCAGCAGCAATACAAATGCAGTAATCAGGATACCAATTTTCGCTAAAAACCCGCCCTTATATTGCCCTGGGTTGTCTTTGATTTTTTTAAGGCCCAACATGCCCAAGGTCACTGCGAAAAAAAATCCCAACAAGGCAAGGAGAAGGAAACCTGAGGAGGCATTGGAGCAATTGCCGTCACAATCAATATTGCCGACGGCTGTTGCAAAAGCCATCGGCGAGGCCAAAAAACCTAAGCCGCCAGATACTGCTGAAATAACCGATTCTGTCGGCACTTTTGTATCATCGAAAACCCAGCCCGGTTCTTTTTTCAGTTTCTTTTTCACCTTCCTCAAAGCCATCCTCTCGAAGAGGCCGAGCTTCCGCCCGATCTTTTTTTCAAAATCTTTTCTGGAAATATTGACAAGCGTATTTACCGAAATAGAATCGGGCGTACCTGTATTGACAGATAACGGGGCGGCAGCCATATATTGGTGATCGCTTATCCGGGCAGCAGAAATGAACGTAAATGCGAATGAAACAAGGAGCAATATTTTGGAAAAATTTTTCATCTGGAAAGATTTTAAATTTAATTTCCTTGCGAATGATGGTAGCGATAATTATTTATACCCGATCCTTTTCCTTTCCGACTGCCCTTCTCTTGCGTCTTTCTCAGAAAGCAATTTTTTCAAATACTCGAAAATCACTTTTATCTCATGTCCTTGCGCCGATAACTCCTGCTCCATTTTTTGTATTTTCAAAATCAAATCTTTGTGCTCAAAGAGCAGTTTGCGCATTTTGGTGAACAGCCTGATGATCTGGATATTTAGGGAGTTTGTAATAAATAACCTACCCATTCTGGCTCGTTCTTTTTCCTTCTAAGAGCACTTGAAAAAGTGAACCGTAGCCCCACTATGCTTAATTTTTCAAGCACTCTTACAAGAAAAAATAACTTCGCCATAACGGGTAGGTTGTTTATTACAAACTCCCTTACTTTGATGGCGCGGTCGCTTTTCAGTACGCCGGAGAGTTGGGCCACGCCTTGTTCGGTAAAGGCTAAAGGGGGGTATCGGCTACCGCCCCAACTTGAGGTGCCAATTTGGCACCTCAAGTTTTCGAACTCATCATTGGTGAGTTCAAACATGAAATCTTCTGGAAAGCGATCAATGTTCCTTCTGACCTGCCTTTTGAGGTTCTTGGTTTCCACGTCGTAAAGTTCAGCCAAGTCGCGGTCCAACATGACTTTTTCCCCTCTGATAAAATAGATTTTGGTGATGATAAAATCTTCTGGAATGAGTGCCTTCTCGTTCATAGTAAATGTTTTTTAGGAACCCTAAACTCCCGCAAGATATAACAAATACTATTCAATCAAAAAAAACAGTAGCCCCTTGATTCTTTAACCCAAATTAAATATGAAATTCCCAACTTTTAATAGTGGCAAAAATTTGCTCTCAACATGATTCTCAGAAAGTCAAAAATTGGGGACTGCATATTGAACTTAGGCTAAGAGCATGTTGGAATTTTTGAAATCTGATTACCAATGATTTGTAAAATCTTGTGTCCTATAAACTATTGGTTCTAAATATAATAAAATCCCAGCGGTGTATCAAATGTAATGCTGGCAAAAATTGAAACCCCCTGTGTCCCCTGTGTCCTCTGTGGTTGGTCAGCATTACATTTGGCACACCGCGAAAATTCCAACATGCTCTAAATAAAAATAAGCAGCAAAATAAAAAACAAAAAAAGCGCAGACAAAAAAATGCCCAGCCAAGCAAGGAAACGGCCTTTCCATTTTTCAGGCTTTGCCTTGATTTTTTTCAGGCCGAGTATGCCGGCAATCAATGCTGTAACAGTGGCGGCAAAACTAAATATCAAAAAAAACACTGCGCCATTGGAGCAATTTTCCTCGCAGTCGATCTGGCCAAGGGCGCTGACAAAACCAGCACCCAAGGACAGCAGCCCGGCCATGCCCGCTATCGGCGAAATGATTGCTTCGGCGGCTATCTTACGGTCGTCGAAAACCCAGCCCGGTTCTTTTTTCAGTTTCTTTTTCACCTTTTTCAAAGCCATCCTCTCGAAGAGGCCGAGCTTCCGCCCGATCTTTTTTTCAAAATCTTTTCGGGAAATATTGACGAGCGTATTTACCGAAATAGAATCGGGCGTACCTGTATTGACAGATAACGGGGCGGCAGCCATATATTGGTGATCGCTTATCCGGGCAGCAGAAATGAATGTAAATGCGATTGAAGTTAGGAGCAATATTTTGGAAAGATTTTTCATCGGGAAATATTTTGTGTTTTATTTCCTTGCGAATGAACGGTATAATAGTGTTGGTTTTAGGGGGGATGGTTGGTTGGGTTATACAATCAATCACTCCTCGTCATATAAATCAAAAATCAGGGCATACTTATAAGACAGGTCTTTATAATAAGCATACCTCCCAGAATTGCCACCGTGCCCGGAAAACAAACCAGTTTTTAATATCAGCAAATTATCATCTGTTTTTGTGGCCCTCAGTTTAGCGGCCATTTTTGCGGGTTCCCAATAACCGACCCTCGTATCGTTCAGCCCCGTAAAAAAAAGCATATTGGGATATGCCTGTGTTTTTACGTTATCATATGGGCTATAAGATTTTATATACTCATAATATTTTTTCTTATTGGGGTTTCCCCATTCCTCATATTCGCCCACGGTGAGCGGCAGTTTGTCATCGAGCATTGTATTGATTACATCAACAAAAGGAACATCCAATATAATTGTTTTAAAAAGGTCGGGGCGCATATTGGCCACTGCGCCCATCAACAAGCCCCCGGCGCTGCCGCCCTGTGCGGTGATGCTTCCTTTTTGGGCGTAGCCTTTTTCGATAAGGTATTCGGCACAGGAAATAAAATCGTAAAAAGTATTTTTTTTGTTCAATAGTTTTCCGTCCTCGTACCATTCCATCCCCATATCGTTGCCGCCCCTTACATGGGCAACGGCATATACAAAGCCCCGGTTGAGCAAAGCATATATGGCATGGTCGAAGCCGGGTGTTTGCCCTGCTCCGTATGAACCATATGAGGTGAGGAACACCCGCTTGTGTTCCGACTTTTTTCCATCCGACAACCATTTATTATAAATGATGGTCAGCGGTATTTTTTTGCCGTCTCGTGCCGTTGCCCATTCCCTTTTTACTTTTATTTTACCTAAATTAATACGTGGTTTTGCTTCTTGTTTTACCTGTCTTCTTCCCCTGTCTCCCATATGGTAATTAAATACGGTTGACGGCGTGGTGTATGAAGTGTAGCTGAATTGTAAAGTGTCGGTATCGGTGTCAGGATTGTAACCAATATTCACGTCGTATATTTTTTCCTTAAAATCAATGTAATGGGATTTTTTGCTGATATTGTCAATTATTTTCAACCTGTTCTGCGCATTTTCTTTTTCGCTGACTACTGTGTATTTATCGAACAAAACAAAATTATTTATTAAAACGCCTGCTTTGTGGGGGATATAAGGCTGCCAGTTTTTTGCAGAAATATCGGAAGTATCAACGGTCATTATTTTAAAATTAATAGCATCCTCGTTGGTCAGTATATATAATTTATTTTTAAAATGGGAAACGGAATAAATGCGGTGGGGCTTCCGGGGTTTTATCAATTTAAATTCATTTTTGAGGTTATTGGTTTTAAGGTAACGTACTTCCGAAGAAGTGCTGCTCGCTGTATTTATGAAAATATATTCCTTTGACTTTGACTTGTTGATGTCAACACTGAAGGCGGGGTCTTTTTCTTCGTATATAAGTCGGTCTTTTTTGGAGTTGGTGTTCAGGATGTGTTTTTTTATTTTATAAGAACGGAAAGTTTTTTTCTCTAGTTCTACATAAAATAGTGTGCTGTCGTTTGCCCATACCATCCCACCGATGCCTGTGAGGGAATCCTGCAAGGCTGTCCCTTTTTTTAGGTTCTTGAATTTCAACACGTAATCGTCTTTCCCCGTCGTGTTTTCATAATAGGACATAATATGGTCGCCGGGGCTTACCTGTATGCCTCCGGCAAAATAATAGTCGTGCTGCTTTGCCATTTTATTTACATCCAATAATATATCGGCAGGTTTGCTTTTGTTTGTTTTCTGACGGTAATAAACAGGGTACTCCTGATCTTCTGTATATTTTAAAAAATAAAAATAACCGTCCTTTTTAACCGGCAGGGAGGTATAATTTTTTTCGATATTGGCGGACAGTTCGTCAAATATCTGCCGCTGTTTTTTCCGCAGGGGGATAAAATAGTTTTTGGCATAATCATTTTCTTTCTGTAAATATTCCATGACCGGTTTATTGCTGCGCGGCGACCGGGTATCTTTCAGCCATGCGTAATCGTCGCGGTAAACATCCCCGTTTATTTTAAAAGAACTGGCTTCTTTTTTGGCCACAGGGGCAGGCATGTTTTCGTCGCGCAAATGTTTGTCGCGGAATTGCTGCTCCAATGTTTTTTCCGCTTCCATGTCGTTGCGGATGTTTTTTCCGATAATGGCACGGCCGTTTTGCTTTGTATAGTTTTTCCAAAATACAGAATCGTATTCCAGTGCGTAATCGTACAACTGGTTGAAATCAACGTTGGCAAAGTTTTTCGATTCATCAGGTTTTTTTACGCCCGTTTTTTTGATGGCCGATACCCAAAATTCAGAAACAGCAGCATATGGGGTAACAGTATTGTCAATGGTGTCTTTATAAATAAATTCGTCCTCGTGCCGCAGGTGGTCTATATAGTATTTGTCCCCGCTTTTTTTATAGCTGATATCCAGTTTGTAATCAAAATGTTTGGTAGCCATAGATTTATATCCACAGAAATATTTTTTCAATTGGTTGGGCACGGAGCATTCATACCTCAATATAGCAAAGGTTTTTTTGTCGATATATATATTGCCTTTCAATAGTTTGTATTTATTGGCCAAGGTCCATTGTCTTCTGTTTCTTTTGCTTTCCAGTGCGTCCAATTGTGCGGCAGTTGTTTTCGTATGAAATGATAAAACGTATATCCAGTTTCCGTTTTCGTCCTGTGTTTCGTCCACTTTATAATCATAGCCCCTGAACCTGTGTTTTCCCAAAAAACTTTTTTGGTACTTGGCCCTGTCCCTTGCAAAGAGGCTCAATGGGCCGCCCTGTATATTGGCGTGCATGCCCCGCCGGGAAAGGCTCAGGCTTGACCTCGAACTGATTATTTCGACCCTTTCATCTTTCAGTGTTTCATGGTGGAAATGCACCCGGTGCAGGCTCGAACGGTCAAAGTTGAAAACCGTACTCAGCGACCCGCTGAAAGGGTTAAAAGAGTTTTGGTATTCTTTCCACTTATGTTTTTTGTTGGTATATGGCAGGGAATAATATTGGCAGGCGGCATCCGTGTATTTTATATATGCCCCGTTTTCGGTAATGGTTTCCCGGTAATATCCATTTATGAGCGAGGGCACGGAGGGGTAATTTTTTGGGATATTGGAAATGACTTTCCGCAGCAGTGCTTTTGGTTTCATCAGTTTGCGGGGCTTTACGATTACTTCCGCCAATAGGTTGGTGGCTGTTTTCATTTTGATGACCGCATTATTATTATTCCTTAATTCAGCGACATTAAAAAGCAAGTCTTCGTAGCCGACATAACTGAACACTATATTTTTCCGGTCGTATTTTTTTGGAATATCAATTTTGAATTTTCCGTCCCCTTCTGTCACGGTGCCCAATGCTATGTCCTCTATTTTCAGATATGCAAAAGGCAGGGGGTCGTTGGTAGCCCCGTCCACGACCGTTCCGGTAATACTTGTTTGGGAAAAAGAAATAATTTGAAAAAAACAAAAAATAAAGGAGAGGGCAGAGATTTTGCGCAGCATCATTGGGTCTGTATATTTTATTATTTAATCGTTCCTTACCAATAAAAACAACGGGCAAGCATTGCCTGTATTGTTGTGTTAAAACCAACCATGAGATTGGCCTTCCACAAAATGGAAAATCCAAAATTGATAAAGCACCAAGCCTATACACCGCCCGTTGCGCCCCGTTCATCGGATTGTAATAAAAATCAGAAAAAATGTAACTACTCAGGTCTTTTGGGCATTGGTAGCACAGTGTTCACGCTGTCCCGGTCACAGACGTTTACGTCTGTGCATAAAGTAAACGACGTAAACGTCGTTTACCAGGACAGCGTGAACGCTGTGCTACCGACACACACGCATCCTGAGTAAATTAATTTGTGAAAAAAACAGAAGTGCTAATTAAACGACAAAAAAACACAACTTGAACTATATGTCAAGTTGTGTTCTGAAAAAGAGAAACTGATTGTAAGCCACTCTAAACTATGACCTGACCACTTTTTCCCAAGCCACTTTATTTCCAGATTTTATTTTCAAAAGATAAATGCCGCTCGCATAACCAGAAAAATCAAGCCTTGCGCTATATTTATTATTTTTAGTGGAATTAATTAAAATGCCCCGGCTGTCATAAATTTCAACTGAAAATTTTTCGTTCAGTTTTTCTATTTCTATATTCAAAAAACCGGCAACTGGATTGGGGAATACATTTGTCGAAATATTGTTTTCAAAAAGCACTTCTTTGCTATTTGAAACAAGGCCGTCAACAATGATGAGGGCATACGGCGAATATCCCGTAAATTCAAAAACGCCTTCAATATCGTTGCCATCCAAATTTGCCCGTTTCAGGTATTTCGGAAAATCGCCTCCCCAGTCAGTCCAATATATTTTCCCTGCGGCCTTGTCAATGGCTATGCCATATGTGAGGCCCAAGCCAACGGCAATGTCCTCTGCGCCGCTGCCGTCCAAATTGCAGCGCTGTATTTTGCTTCCTGCAAAATCTTGGTTCGACCAATATATTTTACCGGTATCCATATCCACTTCTATTTTTGTGGGGACTCCCGACGCAGTGGTAATGGTATCAATAATTAAAGTGTTGAGGTCTATTTTTGCGATCACGCCAGACTGCTGGGAAAAATATAGGTTTTGAGAAATGGTGTCCAAAAACAAACCCTTTGGATGGAGCGAGGTTTCCTGATATATGTCTTCCGTTCCGCTGCCGTCCATATTAGCCCTTTGTATTTTGTTCTGCCCCCAGTCCGACCAATATATTTTATTATTTACGGGGTCAATAACAATTTCTTCTGGAAGCTCTAAGCCGCTCACAATGACTTCTGCGGATTGCGCACCGGCCGGCATTTTCATAATCGCGTTCTGTGGTCCGTTCGTGAAATAAAAAGCCTGTGAAGCTGCATCGAAAGCCAACCCGTCCGATGACCCGTCGAAAGACAAAAGGGTGTCCCTTTCCGTACCGTCCAGGTTTCCGGTTTCGATCCTTCCCTGCCCAAATGCCGTCCAGATCAATCTGCTCTGGGCGGAGATGGTTTCAAGTGCAAACAGTAAAACAAAACTGAGCAATGTTTTTTTCATTTTAAATTGATTTTAGGTTTTATGAAAATAAAAAGTGTTTTGTTTAATAACGCTATGGACGAGCAGCTATGCTGCTTGCATGGGCTTTAATGTTTTCATAAAAATAGTTAAGGAAATAAATGTTGAGAAGATACCTGTTTTTTTGAAATTGTGTTTTCTTTGGTAAAAGTATTCTGTGCTTGTGACCTTGCTCTTGCACGTTTAATCAAAATAAAATTTTGGCAGCGCATCAAAACAATGGTAGCAGCCCGTTTCTTTAAGGTGCAGTTTTGGGGCATGAGGTTTTTGCGCCTTTCATTGGTGAATTCAAACATGAAACCTTTTGGAGAACAATGGTTAAATGGCCATGGCATACCTATGCGGCATTTCACTGTAAGTCTTTCCATTTAATAGACGGCCAGCTTTCTTCTTATTTGTCCCTCCCCACTGTTTAAAAAAGAAAGCAGTTCCATTTGCCTTGCATTTTTTCCGTATATCCTCCACCCATGCCCTTCTGATCGGCCGGGGCCGCCTGCCGCTTTCGCCACCGACAATGACCCAATCAATTCCTTTTATATTTAGGTTGGGGAGGGGGGCAATCAAAGGTTCACAGGAGAGGAATTTTATTTTTGCATTTGTTTTTTTTAAATAACCGACCCGTTCCAAAACTTTTTCATCTTCCACCGAAACACCCATCCAGATATTTTTTGTCCAATTTAATTCTTTGTGGTATTGATACAACAGATTGCCCCTTTTTGTCAATACTTGAAAAATATGTTGCGGTAGATCGTTCATGACTTTAAATACATCCTGAATATATGCGAGAGGTACTTTTTCATGGAATAAATCACTCATGGAATTGACAAAAACCACTTTTGGTTTTTTCCAAGTATATGGGATTGTCAAAGTATCGGGATGTAAAGTCAACTCGAAATTGTTTGCATATTTCTCAACGCCCATTGCCTGCAGGCGGCGGGACATCACTTCTGCATAACAATATTTGCAGCCTTGTGAAACCTTGTTGCAACCCGTCGTTGGGTTCCAGGTCATTTCCGTCCACTCTATGCTTGATTGTG
>DROJ01000357.1 GCA_011321935.1 Bacteroidota bacterium
CAAACCAACCACCCGTTATACCGATAAACCTTTGCACCAATAAACCATAAATAAAATGGCAACAATGAATTTTGGCGGCACTGTTGAAAACGTCGCAACAAGGGAAGAATTTCCACTTTCGAAGGCACAGGAAGTGCTGAAAGACGAGGTCGTAGCAGTCATCGGTTACGGTGTGCAGGGGCCTGGACAGGCACTCAACCAAAAAGAAAACGGCATCAATGTCATCGTCGGGCAGCGCAAAAATTCCAAGTCTTGGGACAAGGCGGTGAACGATGGTTTTATCCCCGGCCATGACCTTTTTGAAATCGAAGAGGCGCTGAAAAGGGGCACTATCATCTGCTACCTGTTGAGCGATGCGGCGCAGATTGAGCTTTGGCCGCTGGTAAAAAAACATTTGACGCCGGGCAAGGCTTTGTACTTTTCGCATGGCTTTGCCATCACTTATAAAGACCGGACGGGCATCGTTCCGCCGCCGGATGTGGACGTGTTTTTGGTAGCGCCAAAAGGTTCGGGCACGTCGCTGCGCCGCATGTTTTTGGAGGGGCGGGGGCTGAACAGCAGCTATGCTATTTTTCAGGATGCGACGGGTCGGGCCTATGAGCGGGTCATTGCTTTGGGCATTGCCATCGGCAGCGGTTATTTGTTTGAAACGACTTTTCAAAAGGAGGTCTATTCCGACCTTACTGGCGAGCGGGGCACTTTGATGGGGGCTATTCAGGGCATTTTTGCTGCGCAATACGAGGTGCTGCGCTCGCATGGCCACAGCCCTTCGGAGGCATTCAACGAAACGGTGGAGGAACTGACCCAATCGCTGATGCCCCTCGTGGCCGAAAACGGGATGGACTGGATGTACGCCAATTGCTCCACCACTGCACAGCGCGGCGCACTGGACTGGTGGAAAAAATTCAGGGACGCGACGCTGCCTGTTTTTAAAAACCTGTACGAAGAAGTGGCCGCCGGGCGAGAGGCACAGCGCTCCATTGACTCGAACAGCCAACCGGACTACCGGGAAAAACTGGAAGTGGAACTGAAGGAATTGCGCGACAGCGAAATGTGGCGGGCAGGGAAGACAGTGCGGGGCTTGCGGCCTGAAAACCAGGAGGTTAAAGAGGCGGTTTGATTTTTTTTTGTTTCCCGCTGAGTGCGCAGTGTCATACGCAGCGTTCCGCAAAGTTTTTGAGAAGCCGTCTCCTGAAAACTCTGCGTTCTCAGCGTATGACACTGCGGACTTGGCGGGAAAACATAGACTTTAGTCTTGCGGTGACTGCTCTTTGAGCGACATCCACTCTTTCATGCCTGCTTCGAGCAGCTTGGCGAAGGAGTAGCTCGGGATGTTTTCGGGCATGTTTTTCAGGATGGCCAGTGCTGCTTCTTTTTTGGAGAGGCTTGGGTTTTCGGCAAAAAGTTTTTTGACAATTTTGACGGTCCTTTCTTCGTGGAGGCGTTGGAGTTTTGGGGAGATGAGCTCGCCTTTGTCCCATTTTGCTAAAAAAGCTTTCATGTCGTCCGACATCTCTTTGCCATTGCCAGCAACGGTTAGGGCTTTTTCTGATTCCTGCGCTAAAACTTGATCGGTACTTTTCATGATAAATGGATTTGATTGGTTAAAACTAAGCCTTTTTCATTTTGAGTTCAAATATGTCGTAAAATTTTTTTGGGTCGTAAGGCTCGGCATGGCCTTTTGAAATGCCAAGAATATCAAAAATTTCAATAAGTTCTTTGTGCCTCCTTTTGAAGATGCCGTTATAAATCCGGAGCCTTCTTTTTTCATTTGCGCCGATTTGGACAGCAGCATCGGGATGAGCTAAGATGTGTTTTCAACGCAAGGGCGCAAGGATGCAAGGAAACGCAAGGCAAGGCTTTTGAACCTTGCGTTCCCTTGCATCCTTGCGCCCTTGCGTTGAAAACACATCTTAGCGTACATTATTAATTGCATATCGCCTTACGGCAAATATTAAAATCCTTTTTCACAAACGACAACGCAAAAAGAATGACCGCCACCGAACAAAAAATACAGCTCGATTTCGCTGCCGCAGCGGAGCGCCTCAAGTCAGTCGTGCGGCATACTCCCCTGCAATACAACCAAAACCTCTCCGACCGTTTCGGCTGCAACGTATGGCTAAAAAGGGAAGACCTGCAGCTCGTGCGTTCCTATAAGATACGGGGGGCATACAACCTGATGGGCCATTTGCTCCAAAGGAGTCCCCTTGGACCGAAGGCGGAACTGATGAAAGGCGTGGTCTGCGCAAGTGCGGGCAACCATGCGCAGGGCTTCGCTTTTTCCTGTCGGAAAATGGAAGTCCGCGGGGTCGTCTTCATGCCCGTGACCACCCCCCGGCAAAAAATCAAGCAGACCCGGATGTTCGGAAAAGAATACGTCGAGGTCGAGTTGGTGGGCGACAATTACGATGCCTGTTCGGCTGCCGCACAGGCATTTGCGCAGCAAAACGGCATGACCTTCATCCCCCCGTTCGACCATGCCCGCATCATCGAGGGGCAGGGCACGGTGGGGCTGGAAATTTTTGCCAAGCTGCCCGACCCCGATTTTGTGTTCCTGCCCGTCGGCGGCGGGGGCTTGGCTTCCGGCGTCGGCACTTGCCTGAAAAACCTGCGCCCGCAAGTTAAAATCATCGGCGTAGAACCCGAAGGCGCACCTTCCATGAGCGAGGCCATCCGCACCGGGCAGCCCGTGGTGCTGCCCGAAATAGACCGCTTCATTGACGGGGCTGCGGTGAAACGGGTCGGCGACCTCACCTTTTCCATTTGCAAAGACCTCCTCGACGACGTGGTGCTGGCGCCCGAAGGGCAGGTCTGCTCGGTCATCTTGAAACTCTACAACGAGGAGGCCATCGTCGTCGAACCGGCCGGCGCACTTTCCATCGCCGCCCTCCATCAATATGCCGATAAAATAAAAGGCAAAAACGTCGTCTGCGTCGTCTCCGGCAGCAACAACGACATTGACCGAATGCCCGAAATCAAAGAGCGCTCGCTCATCTTCGAGGGGCTGAAACACTACTTCCTCATCCGCTTCGCCCAGCGCCCGGGCGCACTGAAAGAGTTTGTAAACAACGTGCTAGGCCCGACCGACGACATCACCCGTTTTGAATACATCAAAAAAACGAAAAAGGAAAGCGGCCCGGCATTGGTCGGCATCGAGGTGCAGCGGCCTGCCGACAATGAAGCGCTGAAAAGGAAAATGTGGATCTACCAGATTGATTTTACGGAGATAAACAGGGATGATAAATTGTTTGGGTATTTGGTGTGAGGGAGGACGGGGGGCAAAAAGTAGGAAGGCAACGAAACAGGGCAAAGGTGGCATAAAAGGCAAAAAACAATTACTTTTGACGGGATGAATTTATTTTCAAAAAAACATTTTCAGTAAAATATGCAGCTACCACTTCAAATAACGCCGGATTATCTCAACGACAGCATTGGCCACCTACCGCCGGGGGAAGTAATCGGTTCGGACGTTTCTTTTTACAAAAAATACTATCGGCAGCAAATTGATTTTTTGCTGGGAGATTATTTTCAGGTAATGGAAAAAAGGTTGGGGCAGCTGTTGGGGCAGTTGGAACAAAAACTGGAAAACCGGGGTGATATGTTGGCAGGGATAGAAGTGAAAGCTGTTCAAAGGGCCTTTTCTTTTTTGGCTTCTTGGGTACTCCTTACCGGCCCGCAGAAGCTGTCGGTTGACATTACCGCCGACTGTTCTGTTTTCCTCACCGTTCTTTATCCTGGCAAAAACGCTTATTTCGAGTTGTTCTTTGAGGCTGGAAAAGAAGAACCCGTGGAGTTGGTTTTTAACGTTTATAAAAACAAAAAACCTGTTTCGGCTTACGGTGGAAAATTTGCAGACGCATTGGCCGCTTTTTTGAACCAGACACCGATAGAAGTTCCTGAACCTGCCATTAAGTAAATGCCTCCTTTTCAAAAAAAAAGCCAGAGCCTAAGTGATTTACCCGAAACAGTTTTATTGGATGAA
>DROJ01000358.1 GCA_011321935.1 Bacteroidota bacterium
AAAAAAAAAAAAAAACAGCGCCATGTTTAAAATATTACTTTGGGCGGCCATCGGCTACATCGTTTATTCTTGGATCCAAGAAAAGATGGGACTGAAAAGGGGAGGGAAACAAACGACACTCCGCCAGCATCCCAAAAGTGAAAAACAGCAAAAAAAGGCCGACGATGAAGATTATATTGATTACGAAGAAATAGAATAAATGGACAACACCACAGATAAGAAAACATCCGAAAACCCATCCATCGGGGATTGGGTCATTTATAAAAACAACCAGCTCATCGCTTTCAACAAGCCGCCGGGCATCCCCGTGCAAGCAGACAAAACGGGCGACAAATCCCTCCTCCAGCTCGCAGAAATTTATACCAAATCAAAACTCTACCTCGTCCACCGCATTGACCGGCCCGCAAGCGGGGTCGTTATCTTTGCAAAAACCAAAACGGCGGTCGGTATATTGAGCAACCAGTTCAGGGAACGTTCGGTGGACAAAACCTACCTCGCCGTCGTTAAGAACAAACCTGAAAAAGAAGAAGATACCATCCAGCACCATTTAATAAAAAATGGAAAAACGAACCGTTCCCATGCAGTTGCAGAAAACATGGCAGGCTGTAAAATCGCCGAACTGAAATATAAATTGTTGGGCAGCAGCGACAATTACCATTTATTGAAAATAGAGCCCCTCACCGGGCGTCACCACCAAATACGGGCGCAATTGGCAGCAATAGAAAACCCGATAAAAGGTGATGTGAAATATGGTTTCCGGCGGAGCAATAAAGACCGGTCTATTCATTTGCACGCATGGAAACTGGTTTTTAAACATCCCGTTTCAAATGAAAAAGTGGAATTGACCGCCGAACTGCCCGCCGACCCGGTATGGGATTTTTTTAAAGACAAACTCCCTTGATATAGGGCTTAAAATCAGAGGCTGTCTCATAAGTCAATTTAAAAAAATAAAGTAACTGTTCACCAGCCCCAGCGGGGCTGGTGAACAGTTACAAAATAAATTTATTTTGTTTTTAAAAATGCTCATTTTGAGTGAAAAACAGATTTACTGAATTTTTAAAATTTAGTAAATCTCGACTTATGAGACAGCCTCGATTTGGTTCAAGCACTGATCAAACAATGTCATGAAAATTTTATCCATCATTTTTTCCTTGTTCATTTTAGGACAAGCCGCAGTGACCGCACAGGGCTACGATGCAAACACAAATTACGATACCATCGACGCCGAGAAGCGAAAGGAAATATCACAATTGGCCATTCGTGCCCTGAAGGACGGGGTGCTGATAGTGCGCCTAAAAACAGGCAGCAAGCAAGTAGCGGCCTTGCAAAAATTGGCCAACGGCAAAAATGTTTCTGCCGATGAACGCGAACGCTTTGAGAAAAAGGCCGCAAAATGGCAAGTTGAAAAGCGCCTGAAAAACCAGTGGCTGATGGAAGCCTTCCGTAAAAAATATTCTTTTTCCGACGTGCTTTATATGCCCGACACCTCTACCCAGCAATTAAAAAACGGAGTGCAGAGCGGTTATTTTTTAAATGCCGAAATGGAAGTAGATCCCAGCATCTCTTTGGATGGCAGGCCTTATTTAGTGGCTTATTATGGCAGCTCTTTTTCTTCCCAAAAAACAGGTGCCGAAGGCATCGTCGTTTTGGACAACAACCTAAAAGAACTGCCCGCCCCCTTTCCCCATTTTGTGGGCATGGCTACCATTAAAAAGGTTTTTAAAAGATTGTTCAACAAGGTAGAAGAGGGGGAGCTATATGTTGAATTATTAGAAAAATTCAACAAGAAGGTGAAAGGTTTTTATAAAGATTTCAATTGATCGGTTTTGGTAGCACAGCCTTTCCCAACGGGACTCCTTTGGAGCAGGCTGTGCTATCGGTTGGCAGCGGTATCTGTTTTTATTTCCAATATTGGTTCTATCGGCGTGCTGTCTTTGGGAGCTTCAAAGGCCGGCCGTTCTGGCCGTTCAGGAATAGCCGGGATGGCGGAGGTGTCCCTGTTCAGGCGCGCATTGGCAAGCAAAGTAGAGTCAACAATGTGCGTGGCCGCATCCATTATTTTTTTCCGGTGGTTGTCGTTCACTCCTTTCAGCCAACGCTGAAGGCGGTTGTCGAGCCTTTGTTGTATTACCTCCGCTTTGGTAATGGAATGAGGCTTTTTGCAGGCAGAAAAATTGATTGAAAAAATAAATAAAAATAGAAATGCTGGCGGGCTATATTTCATTAAATTGTTTTTAATTAAAATATAGGATTGTTTTTTTTCCACGTTTACTAAACTTTTAAAGTTTAGTAAACGCATGCCAAAAACACAGGGATTTTTTTTAGAATAAATATTGTATTTGTTTAATTGTTTTTTCCCCACGTTTACTAAACTTTTAAAGTTTAGTAAACGTATGCCAAAAATACAGGAGTGTTTTTTTAAATAAATATTGTATTTGTTCAATTGTTTTTTCCCCACGTTTACTAAACTTTTAAAGTTTAGTAAACGTATGCCCAAAATACAGGGATTTTTTTTTAAATAAATATTGTGTTTGTTCAATTGTTTTTTCCCCACGTTTACTAAACTTTTAAAGTTTAGTAAACGTATGCCCAAAATACAGGGATTTTTTTTTAAATAAATATTGCGTTTGTTCAATTGTTTTTTCCCCACGTTTACTAAACTTTTAAAGTTTAGTAAACGTATGCCCAAAATACAGGGATTTTTTTTTAAATAAATATTGCGTTTGTTTAATTGTTTTTTCCCCACGTTTACTAAACTTTTGAAGTTTAGTAAACGCATGCCAAAAATACAGGGATTTTTTTTTAAATAAATATTGTGTTTGTTTAATTGATTTAAAATATAATTATTGAGCAAAAACATATAGCCCCGCCAATTAATATGGCTGGGAGCAAGCCAGCTATATTCTTTTATATATTTCCAAAAATACTTTTTCATATTTATTAAAATTATTCGCCACCGATTTTTTGTTCTTTCCGCAGCCGCTCCAAATATTTATCAATTTCCGATTGCCGCTCTTTTAGCATCGAATCAACTTTATATTGGACGGCACTGTCGAACCTTATTTCGTGCAGGCTATCGAGCATTGGCCGGAGGCTGTCCACCTGTATTTTGAAAAGGCTGTCCACTACTTCGCGGTCTTTGTAATTTAAGGTCGGTGCAGGGTCGGGGGTGCAACTGGAGGAAAGAAAAATTGAGCAAAGCGAAATCCCGCATAAAACCGGGAAGAGAAAAGTAAAAGGTAAAAAGTATAGAATTGCTGATTGCTGGTTGTTATTTATTGATTTATAGTGTGGTTTCTCCATTGACTTTTTATATTATTTATTTTCTCTTCCCGATTTTATGCGGGATTTTACTTTGCTGAATTTTAATTTATCAGGTATTCGTCTCCGTGCCCTTCCAAAAGAGGGGGGATTTGCCACGGGCATCCCTTTGGGAAATCCCCCCTCTTTTGGAAGGGCGCGGAGACGGGCTAACAGGTTCGTCATTTATTTTAGCTGAATAAAGTGACGCATTATTTATCCAATATATCCCTTCCCTACAATCAGACTGAAGACTGCGGACTTTTATACTGACGACTGAACCCTACCAATCCTTCGCCTGTTTTTTCTTGGCTCCTCCTTTCCGCATTTTTTGCTGGACTTTTTGTTCTTCCTGGTCCATGATTTCCAATAATTTTTCTGCCTCTTCTTTGCTCAGGTCTTTCGCTTGTTCCTGTTGCTGTTTGGAAGATTCGTTCTGGTTTTGCTGTTGCTGCTTTTCTTTTTCGCCTTTCGACTGGTCTTGTTGGTCTTGTTTGTCCTGCTGTTGTTGTTGTTGTTGTTGCTGGTTTTGTTGCTGATCCTGTTGGTCTTGGTTTTTGTCGCCCTCGCCGTTTTGTTGTTGCTGTTGCTGCTGTGGGGGGGGCAGTTTGCGGATGGCACGGAGCAGGTTTTTTTTTGTGTCAATATCGGTAGGGTCTTGCCGCAGGGCATTTTTATATGCCTCTATTGATTCTTTGTATTGGCCTGCTTGGTAATGGGCGTTGCCGAGGTTATAGTAGGCCCGTGCTTTTTCCGATCTGTCATTTGCCGCCTCGGCGGCGGCGGTATAATGGTTGATGGCCTCGTCGTACCGTTCTTGCCGGTAAGTGGTGTTGCCGAGGTTGTAAGTTCCTTTTGCCGAGTTTTTCTTTTCGAGGGCTTTTCGGTAATTGAGTTCGGCCTGCTCGAAATTTTGGTCATCGTATGACTTGTCCCCGCGGAGGAGGAACTTGTGGGCGTCTTGGGCAGAAAGGGCAAATGGTAAAAAGAAAATTAAAAGGATAGTTATACTGCACCACTTTAGGTTTTGTGCATCGAGGGCAGGTTCTCCCCTTTTGGGGCTGGGGGCTGGCGGGGGCAAATGCACAAGACCTAAAGTGGTGCAGTATATCACACTGTAATTTAAGTTTCTTTCTGTTTTATCGAAGCAGCAAGGTGACATCTTTTTGGCGGGGGGGCAGTGCTTGGAGAAGCGAAAAGGTGTCATCTTACTGTTGGGCTCGGATTTGAGAGAACACCTTTTTGCCCTCCTCGCTTCACCCCATCCCGCTAAAAAGATGTCACCTCCAATCCTAAATAAATTTAAATTACAGTGTACTATGAGTTTCATGGATAAATAGTTTTATGAAACAAAATTAGGCATTAAGTGGTCGAGCTTAAATAAATTCCAGCTTTTGTCGAGCTTATTTTTTTGAAGTGCAAGGCAAAAAAAGTAAGCATAGTGGGGCTACGTAAACTTTTTTTAACGCCGCAATTCAGAAAAAGAAGCCGAGAAAAGTGGAAATTATTTAAGCTCGACTACTTATATCCTCGTTCCTTAATTCTGGATGCCCCATAAGTTCCTGTTTACTTTTGGTTGGTAATTTGTTTCACCTGTCGTCAGGTCGATTGAAAATAACCGGAGGACATCGTCATTGTCCCATGCCCATATAATATAGGAGTTGCTTTGGGGGTGGATGGCCTGCACACCTTCGGACTGGATGCTCTTAAAAGGCAATGAAAACAATTGGTTTTTTTGCCCCGTTTGGATGTCAATTGCCACGAGCATAAAACCACTTTCATTTGCCAATTGCTCTATCCCATATATTTGCCCATTATTGGGGTTGAACTGCAAGCCTTTTAGGGAAGGCACCGAGGCCGAAGATATTTCTCCCGAAGAAAGGTCAATAGAATATAATATTTCTTGGGAAGGCTCATAAGCCAACAGCCTATTGTTGTCGGTATCAATATCTTGATAAGTTCCGAGTATATTTGCGTAAGGCCAATATCCCACTAAAGTAGTGTCCCCTGTTTCGGGGTTTATTTCTGAAATAATATTGGTCTCGTCGGAATTGGGGGAGGAAAGGTTCAGGAATATGCCGTACAGTTTTTTTGTTTTATCGTTGTATTGGACGCCCCTAAAATGCCCCACGTTTTTATCAAATAAAGTGACGCCCGTTTCGAGGTCAATGGTTAGCAGGTCGTAGCCTCTTGCCAAGAAATACCTGCCGCCTTCGAGGTCGCTTGCCTGGAAGCCTTTGTCCCCGCTAAGCCCGGTCATGTATATATTTTGGTCAGAAAATTCTTCGATATGTCCGTTCGTCAAATTGACGGTCGCCAAATGAAGGTTGCGCGGGTCAACATCTACTTTTTCGACTACCAAGGTATAGACCTCTGTTTCAGGGTCGAACATAGATGGGCTGTCGTCATCCGGTTTGCATTTTACAAATAATATGGAGAGCAGCAATAAAGAGAACAGTAATTTTGATTTCATGAATTTTGTATTTTAATGAGCGGTTAAAAAAAGCTAAAATAAGTACCTCCGATATTCTGCGCAATGATTTCAATTATGGCTAACTTTTTTTTAACCTTTTTCCGGCCAAAGAAGTCATTGGTCTAAATATCGGTTTCATGAAAACAATACGCAGTCTAAATTTGTCTTTCCTGTTTATTCCCCAATTCCCCAATTCCCCAATTCCCTAATTTCTAATTCCTAATTTCTCAACTTGTCCAAACCTAGCACATCTTGGCTATTAAAAATGGCCTGGCGCGACAGCCGCCGCAACCGCGGCCGCTTGCTGCTTTTTATTGCTTCCATTGTTGTCGGCATTGCCGCTTTGGTGGCCATCAATTCGTTCAGCGAAAACCTGCAAAAAGACATCGGCAAGGAGGCCAAGAGCCTGCTCGGCGCCGACCTCGTGGTGCAGGGCAACCAACCTGCACCCGACAGCCTGCGCGAAGTGTTCGACCTGCTCGGGCCGCTCCGCCAATCGGAAACAGTGAGCCTCGTCTCGATGGTTTATTTTCCAAAAAATGGCGGCACGAGGCTCTCGCAAGTGCGGGCGCAAGCAGGGGCTTATCCTTTTTTTGGAAAACTCGCCACCGAGCCAAAGGCCGCGGAGGAGTCCTTCCGGCAGGCCGCCTCTTTGCCGGAAGGCAAAATGCCGCCGCCGATAGCTTTGGTGGAGAAAACGCTGATGCTGCAATTTGGGCTGGAAGTAGGCGATACAGTAAAGGTGGGCAATGTCCCGTTTTTGATCGAGGGTCGGCTGAACGCTGCGCCGGGGCGTTCGGGCATCGCAGGGGCAGTGGCGCCGGTGGTTTACATCCCGAAGGCATACATGGAGCAGACCAAACTTGTCCAGCCGGGCAGTTTGGTTTTTTACCAATACCATTTTGAATTTCCTGAAAATACCAATATAGAAGACGATGTGCTGACGCTGTTGAAACCTTCCGTCGAGGGCACTTCTTTTGAAACGGATACCGTTGCCGAACGGCAGCAAAACGTGAGCGAGGCATTTACCAGCATGAATGTTTTTTTGAATTTGGTGGGTTTCATCGCCCTGCTTTTGGGCTGTATCGGCGTGGCGAGTTCGGTGCATATTTATATACGTGATAAAATGTCGAGCATCGCCGTGCTGCGCTGTTTGGGGGTAAAAGGTTGGCAGGCATTTCAGATTTATTTGATTCAGGTGGTGGCACTCGGATTGGCGGGAGGTGTGCTTGGTGCGGCACTCGGCAGCTTTTTGCAAATCAGCCTTCCGGCGGTGCTGGGCGACTTTTTGCCCATCGCCGATGTCAGCGCAGATGTCTCTTGGCAGGCAATGGGGATGGGCGTTTTGACAGGTTTGAGCATCACTGTTTTGTTTGCTCTGCTGCCCCTGTTGGCCATCCGGAAAGTATCGCCGCTGCGCACTTTGCGCGCTTCTTACGAGGAAGACACGAGTGGCAGCGACCCGCTGAAATGGGCTGTTTATGCGCTCATTTTTTTGTTCATCACGGGCTTTACCCTTTTGCAGACGAGGCGTTGGGACAGCATTTATTTTCCCTTTGCCATCGGCTTTGCATTCCTTGCGTTGGCGGGTGTGGCGAGGTTGATGACCTGGGCAGTGCGGAAGTATTTTCCAAAAGATTGGAGCTTCGTTTGGCGGCAGGGCATCGCCAATATGTACCGCCCCAACAACCAAACGCTCATCCTCATCGTGACCATCGGGCTGGGCGCTGCGCTCATCTCCACTCTCTTTCTGGTGCAGGGGCTTTTATTAAAACAAGTGGAATATACGGGTTCGGGCGATGTGCCGAACATGATCGTTTTCGACATTCAGCCGCCCCAAAAAGAAGGCGTCGCACAACTGGTCAAAGACAACGGCCTGCCCGTCCGCCAGCTCGTGCCCATCGTCACCATGCGGGTGGACAACATTGACGGCGTGACCTATGAAATGCACCTCCGCGACAGCGCCCTTGTCGCTTGGCGAGCAGAAACGGAGGCTGCAAAGGAGGAGGACAGAAAAGCCCAAAGGCCAGAAAAACCAAAAGGCGAAAAGGGCGAACGCCGCTTCCGCAGCGATTGGGTCTATGAGCGGGAGTACCGCTCCAGCTACCGCGATACCCTCATCGAAACGGAAAAAATAACCGAGGGCGAGTGGCATGGCGAGGTGGGCGACGACGGCATTGTTTACGTTTCCCTCGCCGAAAGGATCGCCCATGCCATGAAGGCAAAAGTGGGCACAAAAATTACTTTCAACGTGCAAGGCGCATTGATAGAAACGGTGGTGGGAAGTATCCGCGACGTGGATTTCCGCCGGGTACAGACCAATTTTTTTGTGATCTTCCCAAAAGGCGTTTTGGAGCAGGCGCCGCAGATTTATGTTGTCGTTTCAAAAGTGGAATCGGAGGAGCAGTCGGCCAAATTCCAGCAGGCGCTCGTCGAGCAATATCCAAATGTTTCGGTCATTGACCTCACGCAGATTTTAAAATCGGTCGAATCTGTTTTGGATAAAATATCTTTTGTGATCCGTTTTATGGCGCTGTTCAGCATCCTCACGGGGCTGGTGGTTTTGATCAGTTCGGTGGTGCTGAGCAAGTTCCAGCGCATTCAGGAATCGGTGCTGCTGCGTACCCTCGGCGCCAAGCGGCGGCAGATATTGCGCATCAATATGGTGGAGTATTTTTTCCTCGGTTCGTTGGCCACTTTGACGGGCATCGGGCTATCGGTCATCGGCAGTTGGGCATTGGCGAGGTGGTCCTTGGAGATTCCGTTCGAGCCGGATTTGTGGCCACCGCTTTTTGTGTTTTTGGGCATTACCGGCCTGACGATGCTGATCGGTTTGCTCAATTCGCGGGAGGTGGTGAACAAGCCGCCCTTGGAGGTGCTGCGGAAGGAGGTTTGAAATGAAAATGAAAATTAAAATGAAAATTAAAAATTCCATCCGTTCTTTGAGCAAAGGAACGGATGGGGTTTTAATTTTCATTTTAATTTTCATTTTCATTTTTATTTTTATTTTCTCGTCCTAATTCTGTTCATGAGATGGATAGTTGCCAATCGTTTTAAATATAATTCGGATATTTGGGAATTGTTTTTTTTTTATTAAATTCAAAATATGGAATACCCCCGTTTGGACAGGACAAGATTTAAAATACAAAGTTTTCAAGAAGCAGATGACCAACATCAGTATTGGTTGACGAAGACTCCTGTGGAAAGATTGCAGGCCGCATATTATCTGATAAGTGTTGCTTGGGGTTTTGATATCAATAACCCGCCCCGTTTGGACAGGACAAAATTTTCGATGAGAAAACATGGCTGATTATGACGAATATATTCAATCCTGATTTTCAAGACTTCATCAAAGCATTCAATAATAATGATGTTGATTACATCTTATTGGGTGGCTATGCTGTGATTATTCATGGATATAACCGGACAACAGGTGATATGGATGTATGGGTCAGAAAGAGCAGGGAAAATTATTTGAAAATCGTGGCGGCTTTTCGCGAGTTTGGAATGCCCATATTTGATATGACGGAAGATAAATTTCTTAATAATCCATTTACGGATGTCTTTACCTTTGGCGTGCCACCTGTAAGTATTGATTTGATGACAGATGCAAAGGCTCTTGATTTTGAGGAAGCGTATAAAAAATCTGAATTACATGACCTCGATGGGTTAAGGGTGCGCGTTGTTCACGTTAACGATTTAATTTATTCAAAATCAATAATTGGTCGGTCAAAAGATTTGAACGATATAAAACACCTCAAAAAGAAAAATTAATCATCAGGGTCTTTTTATTTATTTAAGCCAATCATGAAAAAAACAATACTAAAAATCTTCGCCGTTATTATATCCCTATTAATCCTCCTATTTATTTTAGGCTACCAATCCGATATTCCAATAAATGAATTAGAAGAAAAATACGCCAACGCCGAATCTGAATTTATTAAAATAGATGGCATGGACGTGCATTATAGGATAGAAGGGCAAGGCCGCCCGTTGGTACTCATCCACGGCACGGGCGCATCACTCCATACTTGGGATAAATGGACGGAGCAATTAAAAGATTCTTTTGAAATAATAAGAATGGACCTGCCTGCTTTTGGCCTTACCGGCCCAAATAAAGATGGCGATTATAGCATGGAATTTTATACCCGTTTTTTAAACCGATTTTTACAAAAAATAAATGTGGACAGCTTTTACCTCGCTGGCAATTCGCTCGGCGGAAGGATCGCTTGGAACTATGCCGCCGCCTATCCGCAACAAATAAAAAAACTGATTTTAATTGATGCCGCAGGTGCGCCGAATGACAAGGGACTGCCGCTCGTTTTTAAGCTGGCGCGAAACCCTGTTTCCGCTGTTTTGTTCCGTTATGTTTTGCCAAAATCTTTTATTGAAAAAAACATGAAAGAGGTATATTTTGATGATGCAAAAATAACCAGCGAAATAATAGACCGCTATCACAGCATGGCTTTGCGCCCCGGCAACCGCCAGGCGTTCATTGACCGGGCAAATATGGACTTTCCTGACCGCACCGCTATATTATCGAAAATTATTTGTCCGACGCTTATTATGTGGGGCAGGCACGACGAATGGATACCTGTGGGAGACGCTGCTTTTTTTGATAAAAAAATCCCAAATTCAAAAGTGGTAATTTATGAAAATGCAGGGCATGTACCGATGGAAGAAATAGGAACGGAAACGGCGGAGGATGCGAGGGCGTTTTTGGAAAATTAAGAAAAGCTATATTGGGCAGGTATTTTTAAAAATTATACAATTTCAATATCTGCATTTTGAATTGTCCATTTTTACAAAATACGACTTATAGTTTTTTGCTTTTTTGTCCATACACCCGCACAAGTCCAATAGCTCGATTTTCCTGAACTCGACGGGGTGGCTCTCGCTTTGCAAAGAGATATAGCCTTCGGTCAAAGGCTGTCCGTCTTTTTTTATTTTTTCGTTATAATTATGCACGACGCCCCCGCCATATTGGGGCTTTGTATATTCCATCACCACTTTGTTTTCCACGATATGTTGCACCAAAGAATCGCCCAGTACCAGTACTTCCACCTCCACCCATTCCTCGCCGCGATATGTTTTTGAAGTCGAGTTGATGCAGTGTGTTGTAAACAAGGTGTCGGCCATATATACCTGCGTGCCCGGTGTGCACAGGTTGGCAGTCGGGCGCTCGCCTTCTTCCCTGCCGCCCAATAGTTGCACCTCTATACTGATCGGAAAATCCTGGTCTTTCAACATGCTTTCAGCGGATTGGGAATGCAGCATAATGCCACTGTTTTTAAATGCCCAGCCCTCGCCCCCGTTTGCTTGCTCCCCCACAAATCGGTATCCTGTTTTTAGCCGATAATAGGAATATTTGTTTTTATAGAAAATATGCCCGAAGCGGTTGTTGAAAATATCGTAGCCATCGTATTTCACTTTCATTTTCCCATCTTCCACATAAAATGTTTCGCCAAAATTATCATTCAGTTCATAACCAGCTATTTTAATGTCCCATCCACTCAAGTCTTTTCCATTAAACAATTGAACCCATTCTTCTTTGCTTGGGTCGTTGTTTTTTTTATTGATGTTGCAATTAATAAACAATGCGGAAACGAGAATAAAAAAAAAGTTTTTCATTTTGAACTGCTGTTTATACTGAACCATAATAGGTTTTGTGCATTTGCCCTCGCCAGCCCCCAGCCCCAGAAGGGGAGCCTCTGCCCTCAATGCACAAAACCTATTATGGTCGAGTTGATGAAGCTGGAAAAAAGACATGCCAAGTTCTAAAAAAATGGCGTACCTAAGGGGACATAATTTTACGGGCGATTCTCAGCACTATCACAAGTGCCAACAATATTATTATTGACCAGACCACCACCGGGTCGTATTCAAACCTTCCAAACAGCTTCTTTACATAAGTCCTGATAAATATATACCATATCCAATACCCTCCCACCGTATGCAAGGTTGTCCATTGTTTTTTGGATAAATATTTTGAAAAATACGGGAAAGAGGTCAATAGCATCAATACTACAAAAACATAAGCCAAGCCCCCGCCGAGCAATGAAATGGTTTTTGCCTTATTAAATACGGGATGGAAATTATACTGCAAAACAATAAGAAAACATAAATGCGCCAAATGCAAAACAGCAAACGAAACCCCGATGTATTTACGGTTCATGCGCAGCCACCAAGTAAAAACATTTTTACTGAAATAGTGCAACGAAGACGCCATAAATGCAGCGCTGAAAAAAACAACCGCAACCCTCGCCGACATAGCAATGGCCCGCCGGGTGGTCTCTTCATTAAATTCGTTGAACAAAAACAACTGCCCAAAATACAGTGCCGATAATAAAATAACGGCTTGTACTATTTTCCATCCCCATAACCCTTTGGCTTGGTGTTTAGCATCTTGCATATTGTATTGTTTTAAAATGGTGAAGGTAATTTTTTATTGCAAAATAATAAAACAGAAGATAATCAAAATATTATTTTTTTGTAAAAAGAGGAATACGTGTATCTTTTTAATCAGCCGAGGTAAATGCACAAAATGCTTACTTGACTCCGCTGTTTTTTGTTCCCGATTTTCGGGACAAGCTATCCGCTAAAGCGGATAGCTTGTCCCGAAAATCGGGAACAAAAAACAGCGGAGTCGAATGCCGATTGCGGAGGCAGGAATTTTTGTGTACTTACCCTGCCTTATTAAAATGATACGAATACGTTTTAAAATAAAAAAAGGCGCGCTTAGGATAAACCCAAGCGCACCTTTTAATTAAAAATAAAAATAAAAAACACCGGCCGTCTCATGGTTCGGGAGCAGTCCTTTTTCAGAAAAACAATCCAACCTCAAGTCATACAACGGATGGTATTTTTCATTTTCATTTTCATTTTCACTTTCATTTTAATTCCCGAACGGTTTTCCTTCATCATATTCCACTTCCACCGGCTCGTCTATCCGCATTACTTTCACTTCCATCCGGCGGTTGTATTGATGCTCTTCGTCCGAGCAGTCCACACCGTTTACACAGCGGTTGCGGATGTCCTGTTCGCCATGACCGTATGCTTCTATCCGGTAGCCGGCAATGCCTTTTTGAATAAGGTAACGACGGGCAGAATCTGCTCTTTTTACAGAAAGCTCCAAATTATAATCATCATCGCCCTGCGAGTCAGTATGGGCGATCAACTGCACTTCCATGCTCGGGTATTTTTTCATCAATTGCGCCAGTGCGTCCAATTCTTCAGCGGCCCCTTTCCGGATAAAATATTTATCAAAATCATAATAAATGTTTTCCAGCACAATAACAGACCCTTCCCTGATCGGCTCTCTCACCACCTCTTTTTCAAGTGGCACGAGCCGGACCGTTGCATCCACATTGTGCGGGTTGCCGATAGCCGTCGAAAGGGTCGTCTTGCCCTCTTTATAGCCATCTTTCACTGCCGTGATGCTGTAATCGTAACCGATTGGCAGGCAATAATCAAACTGCCCGTCGGCATTGGAGCGGAGTTCCGTTTGATGGCCGGTCGCCAAGTTCAATATTCGGATGTCCGCATTCGGCACGCCATTGCGGTAGCCGCTTGCACTTACCAATCCGTTGAGCGAGGTGCAATCTTTTGGACGTAGGGGGACGCGGATCGTTTGCGCACCAAATTGCCCATCGGTGGAGTGCATGATCTCGCCGCTTTCGTAACCTTCTTTGCTCACCAGCACTATGTAGCTCCTGTCTTTGACCATGTTAAAAACAGCTTCGCCGTTCAGGTTGGTAAAGATGGTCGGTTCCTCCATCTCGTCGGCATCTTTTCGCACCAGTTTCATCAGCAGTTCGCCGCTTTCGGAGGGCATCATTTCCACGTCGTATATTTTTTCGCCTTCGGCAAACCCATCTTCGGTGCGCTGCAGGATGCGGATGCCGGCATTGGTAATCCGTTCGCTTGTCCGTTCATCATAGGCTACCACCATCGCGCTCAACATCACTTTTTCCATTTCAATGATCGGCTCTCCTCCCGCCTCGAACACATATATATCGTCGCCGCCATAGCCGCCCCTCCGCGAAGAAGCCAAATAGCCTTTCGTGGCATCGGCATTTAGGATGAACCCCAGGTCATCGCCATCCGAGTTATAAGGTACGCCCAAGTTTTCTGGGTTCCCCCAGTCCTCTCCCGACACATCGGCCATGAACAGGTCAAGGCCGCCTTTTCCGCCCAGGCCATTTGAAGAGTAAAACAGCAATCCACTTTCATGGATAAAAGGGAACAGTTCGTTGCCTTTTGTGTTGATGCCCGAGCCGAGGTTGACAGGCTTCGACCAGTTGTCGGTCTTTTTCTCCGCAAAATAAAGGTCGTAGCCACCATAGCCGCCCGGCATGTTGGAAGCAAAAAACAGGCGGTAGCCATCGGGGGCAAGGCTTGGATGGACGCAACTGTACTCGTCGCTGTTGAAAGGCAGCGACTTGATCCCTTCCCAATCATATTTGCCCCTCCGGGCTTCATAAATTTTTAGCGGGACTTTTTTATGAGAGTTGGTTTTGGGCAGGCCTCCTTCCAAATTGTTGCGGGTAAAATAAAGCAGGTTGCCGTCCTTGCTGAAAGAAACCGGCCCCTCATGCACCTGCGAATTGATCTGCAAGGAAAAATCGCGGGCTTTTTGTGGCATCCCCATGGCGTCCGTTTCAGCAAAAAAGAGGTTGAAAAAAGGCTTGCCCGTCTTGGGGTCTATCGGCCCGTTTTTGTGGTACGAAACATAGACGATCCCGTTCTGATAAAAAGTCGGAGAGAATTCGTCGTTGCTGGAATTGATGCCCAATGCACTCTCCATAGACACCTGCGTTTTGATGCCCCCTTTTTCATAAAGTTTATCAGAGCTTTTGGACTTTGACCTCTGCTGCTGCGCAAGGAGCGCAAATGGCAACACAAACAGACCGATCAGGAAAAGGGTATTTTTCATGGTAAGTTGGTATTAGTGGTACAAATCGTAATTAGCTAACCATTTAGTTTTTGGTTAAATGCCACATTATCAGGGATTTGGCGGACTAATCACTAATCAACTAATTACTAATCACTGCATTAGTAGTTTCAGGAAACATAAAAGTAAAAAATAAATTGCCAAATGGCCGAATGGCAAAAGAACAAACGCCGCTATTTGAAAAGCATTGCACCATGACCATTAGCCGTTCAACCATTTAGCTCCCTCAAAAAAACCGTGGGTTTTCAAACTCGCTGCCTGCTGCCAGTTTTCCGATGCAATAATGGAAGGAGGCCTCTATGCTCCCGTCGGAAAAGTTGCCGATGTCGGACAGCGTATAATCATAAGAGAAGGCAAACAGGAGGTTTTGATTTAGCTGTACCCCAAAAATGGCATCGAGCGACTCGCCCGCCCCGCTTTCTTTGTTGCCGCCGAGGCGGTAGGTCAGGCCAGCGACGAACTTGTCCTGTATCAAAAAATTCAAATTGATGTCGGCGTCAACCGGTGCATTATTGGCATATTTGAACATTATCTGCGGGCGCAATTTCAGCTCATCGCTCAACGTGGCGGTGTAGCCCGTCATCAAATAAACATGCTGTACCTCGCGGGAAACAATATTGTCCGACGCATTAAAATCAATGCTGTTCGCCAATAAACGGGGCGCACTCAGGCCGATATAAAAACGCTCCGAACTATAGTAAACCCCCGTCCCGAAATTGAACATAAACTTGTTTTCGTTGCTGCCGGGAATGGTAGTGTCATCTGTTTTAGATTGGGTCGCTACCGTCTCCATAAAATCATTGGTAAACGAACGCACCGAGCCTTGCACCCCAATTCCCAACATGCCCTGCCCCAAGCGCAGCCGATAGGCATAAGCCAAGTCAACATCATAAACAGTGGTGATGCCGATAGAGTGGCGCATCAAATTGGCGCCGATGCCCACCCGTTGGTTCATGATCGGCATGTTGAAAGTAATGGCCTGCACGGAGGGCGCACCTTCCAGCCCCAGCCATTGTTCGCGGATGATCGCAGACACGCAGGGCGCATCTTGGCTGCCTGCAAAACCGGGGTTGTAACCCAGTTTATAATACATGAACTGCGTGTTGTGCGGCTGCTGTTGCGCTTCGCAAATGAACGGGGCGAAGCAGATCGCAAAGAGAATGGTAGAGATTATATTTTTCATTATTTAGTGATTAGTAGAGTAGTGATTAGTGATTAGTAAAGCAGTGATTAGTGAATAGTGATTAGTAGAGCCGTGATTAGTAACCAGTATCCAAGATCAGGTCACTAATCTACTAATCACTGCTCATCTACCGCTGAAGAATGAGGTAACCCGAAAGCGGCGCATCGCCCGTTCCGAGGTCAACGATATAAAAATAAGTGCCTGCCGGAAGCTGCTCGCCGTCGAAAGTCCCTTGCCAGTCATTTTGATAAGGCTCGGCATGGAAAACCTCGTCGCCCCATTGGTTGAAAATACTGACCACCGACGGGAAGGCATTATCGGCATTGGCGAGGCAAGGAATGACAAATGCGTCGTTCATGCCGTCGCCGTTCGGCGTAATGATGGAAGGTGCAAAACATTCGGCATCGGCACCGACATTAAACCTGACCGTTGCCCGGGCGCACTCGCAGCCATCGCTGCATATTTCGTATTGCAGGCTGTCGAGGCCGATGAAGTTGACATCTGCCAAGTAAGACAGTTCGCCGTCTATGGTCAGTTCGGCTTTTCCGTGCAATGGTTCTTGCACAATATTTACGGTGAAAAAACCGGGAATGTCATCGTTGTTTGTCACATCTAAATTGGCCAGGCCTGCAAATTTTACATCCACTTCGTCATTTGCGCCGACAGGCGCAAACTGGTAATCTATAATCACCGAGTCAACGGAGAACTGCCCGCATTCGCCATTGTCAATCGTCCAGACGAGGATGTTTTCGCCCGCTTTCAAATTTTCAGCAGTCGTGAAAGGATCGGTCGGCGTGGCAAAAATTATATCCGGGTCGGGGCTGGTCCACATGCCGTTTTCGCTCAGCGGGGCGATGGCATCAAGTTCTGTTGTGCCGTCTCCGCAATCTTCGTGATCTGCCCCCGCAAAAGCATTTTCGTTGGTCACGGTGACCAAAATGGCATCGGAAGAAGAGCCGCAGCCACCGTCAATGCTCCAGGTAAAAATATAGGAGTTGCCCGGTACCAGGCCGACCACATCGGTATTTGGGTCGTTTGGGTCGACAATGGACACGCCGAGCATTTCCTGCACCGAAGGTTGTGACCATTGGCCCACATTTGAGATCGGCGTATTGGCCGAAAGAGTGGCCAACGAAGTATGGCAAACGGTAATCTCATCTCCCGCATCTGCCTCCTCGATCATATTGAGGAAGACATCCGTTTGGTCGGAAGAGTAGTCCACGCAGGCGCCGTTGGTCAGCGTCCATTCAAAAATATAATTGACACCGGGAGTTAGTCCGGATAGGGTCGTCGTGGCCTCGTCGGGGTTGGCAATGGAGACACCTGCCGGGTTGCCGGCAAACATTGTCCACTCGCCTGTCCCGACCGTTGGCGGCGTTGCTTGCAAGGTCAAAATATCGCCCTCGCAGGCATCAATTGCTGGGCCGGCTTCCGCCAAATTGGAAGGTACCGTATTGACCTCAACAATGGTGGGAACGGAGGCCGTTGAGGGGCAGCCGTCCAAAACCGCTTCGACATAAAATTCAAAATTCCCATCGCCCAGGCCAACCGCATTTGGCACTACAAAATTGAGGCTTGGGCTAGCCCCGCCGAGCTGTTGCCCGTTTTCGTCGTACCAAACGTATTCAGAACCTGGCGTAGCCGAGTTGTTGGTGACAGAAAGCACAACCGCCTCAGTATCAGCGCAGTAGGGGCCGGCATTGATAGCCGTCGGGACTTCGGGTTTTGGCTTCACTTCTACATTTAGCGAAGCGACCTCCGACCAGCAGCCGTCCACCTGCTTGCGCACCGTGTAAGTGCCGCTGTGCAAATCAGGGTCGGCATTGGTGATGATGGGATTGCAGACCCCTGCCCCAAAAGCACCGGGCCCGTTCCACTCGTACAAAGCGCCTGCCGAGCAGTTCACGTTCAGTTCCAGCACATCGCCTTCGCAAACGGGGGAGTTGCCGCTCGGCTGAATGCTCGGGATCGGGTTTACCTCTACTTCTACTGCACCGGAAAGGGCAGATGGGCAGTTGCCCACCAAGTAATTGACATGGTAGGTGCCTGCCTCATTAGCGGTCAGGTTTTCCAAAGTGAGGGAAGGGATGCCCGTGGTCTCTGTGCCCGTCGGGGTTGTCCAAACATAAATGGCATTTGCATTACTAAATGGTGTTGCGTTCAAAGTGACCTGGTCTCCTTCGCAAGCGGCATCAACGCCATTCAATATTGGTGTCGGCAAAATTTCGGGGATTTCAACATCTACCGTTGATGGCAGGGAACTGCAGCCATCGGCATTGGTGACCACCAAAGTATAGGGGCCACTGTCGTCGGCACTGCCGCTCGAAATAGTTGCAGTCTGGTTGGTGGAAGAATAGCCATTTGGGCCAGTCCACAAATAGGTGTAGTTGCCGTCGTCAATCGGGAACAGGGTCGCTACCATGTCAACATTGATAGGGCCAGAAACGCAGTCGGGGGCATCACTGCTGATGCCAGTAATGTCAACCCGGTCTAAAATTTCCAATTCAACGGAAGCCTCTACCGAGCAGCCAAATTGAGTGGTAACGGTCAGGGTATATTCGCCGTTGTCGCTGTTGCCCACATTTTCCAAAACCGGGTTTGGCAATGCTATGGTCTGCCCGCTTGGGTAAGTCCATTCGAAGTTGACATTTTGCGAAGCGGAAGAAGCCGTTAACTGCACGTCCTGCCCCTCGCAGGCAGAAGTCGGTGTTACGGCAGAAGAAACCGCTTCCGGCAAAGGCTCGATGTAAACGGTCGTTGCTGCCGAAACCAAAGACTCGCACGGGTTGCCGATCACTTTTACCGTCCACAAACCGGCATCTTTTGCAATGTCGGATGCCCCCAGAAAGAGGACATTGTCGGAGGTGGTAATCGTTGTGAAGACAGGTGTCGTCCATTCATAAGAAACTGCGCCCGTGACTGGCGTTGCCGTCAAGATTACAGATTCCCCATCACAGGCCGGGTTGTTGGGAGAGGTCGTATTGGAAACGGAGGGAGTGGTCGGCAATGCCACCACGTTTACAAAAACAGTGTCCGGCACAGAGGGGCAGCCATTGTTGGTGACGACCAATTGGTAGTCGCCCGAATTGCACATTTCTACATCAGTAATAGGTGCGGGGTTGCAAATGAAAGATTCGTAGCCACATGCCCCCGTCCAATGGCAGCTCGCTCCTTGCGGCACGTTGATGGCGGTCAAACTGAACTGCTCACCTTCGCAGATAAGGATACTTGCCTGTCCTGCGGTTGCAACGGGAGCGGCGTTGACGGTCACCGGCACTTCTTCCGACCTTTCCGAATCGCAACCGTTTCGCTCGACAACCACATAAAAACTGAATGCGCCCGAAGAAGGGGGTGTCATGGTATAGGCAGGCTGCTGCGTGGTAGCCATCAGCACGCCGGGGAAAGGGCCGGTGAACCACTTGTAATTTACGGAAGTGCCACAAACGGCCGCTGTGCCCAGTTCAATATTTTCGCTTGCGCAAATGTTGTTGTCGGCCACTTGGAGCAGTGGTTTTTGCAATGGCAGCAGGTCGCAGGTCACCTGTACAGAAGCCAGTGAAGTACAAAAGGTAACGCCTTCTATTTGGACGGTATAAAAACCGAGGTTGTCTTCGTCGGCATCTTGGATGATGGGGTTTTGCAGCGTCGAGAACATTACGCCCGCGGGGTTGAACCAAGTATAATTGTAAATGGCATTATTGCCCGCAGCAGAAGGGGGCGGATTGGCAAATAGTTGCAAATCAGTACTCCCGCAATCGCTCGCGGCAGTCGGTGCGGGTGCTTGTGTGGTGACATTTACGAAAGTGCTGCAGGTCGAAACATTGCCCGAAAGGTCGGTTACGGTCAGCACTATATTTTCGGTGCCCTGGTTTTCGCAACTGAAAATACTTGGCGTCACGAACATCGTATCAATGGTGCAATTGTCCGTACTTCCGAGATCTATTTCTGCTGCAAAAACAGTGTCCACATCAAAGCCCGACGGGTTGATGTCAACAAATGCAGGGCCGCAAAGTGCAAGGGGCGGCTCCACGTCGCGCAGGTTTATTTCAAAAGAGCAATCACCGTTGTTGCCCGCCAAATCGGTCACCCCATAAGTAAAAGTGGTCGTTCCCTGGGCCAACAAAATAGTGTCGGCCTCTAAGGGCGGCGTCAAGGTTTCGAGGTCTATCGTGGTAGCTCCCGAAGCTGAAAATGTGGGGGCCACACTTTCGTAGCTAAAAGTGGCTTTGATAAAACTTCCGTCGGTATCGCCGTCATTATGGACTTGGGAAGTGTCGCAGGGGTTGATGCCCCATCCAGGGCCGGCAGGGGGAATGGGGTAGCTCATAAAAGAGACTGCATTCACCGTAATGTCGCCCGCCGAAGTCCAATCATTAAAGGTAGCCGCAGGAATGGTGAACACTGCCCGGCTCGGCGTGCTGCAATCTCCGGCAGTCACATGCGCCTGGCCCCTGGCCGTTGTGCCGAGTGCCATCCCGTTTGCACTTATTTCAAAATAAGCGCCCGAAGAATCCACGTCGCCCTGTATTTCGATAATCAATTTCACGCCGCCGGGGGTTGCATCGCCTTGCAGCCCGCTGAAAGTAAAGGTTTTGTCATTGGCCACAAAATCCCCCAAATTCGGGTTGAAAGAAAAGGTGATGAGGCTGCTCAGGGAGTCGCCCGGTTCAGTAGCAGTGGAGGGGGTGGTCACTCCGCAATTATCGGTCAGATCGGTGAACAGCGGAACGATTACTTCTTTATCACACTCGCCTGCGTCGAGGTCTATCACCTCATCGGGGGGGCAGGTTATGACGGGGGCCTCATTGTCTTCGACGGTTATTTCAAAAGAACAACTGGCCTCGTTGCCAGCGCAATCGGAGAAAAAATAATTCACTGTATTGGTGCCCTGCGCAAAGGTTTCATCAAATGGCGCAAGTGGCAAAACGGCATTTCTTGCGCCGCTATTAATGCTGTATTCAAAACCAAGGCCTGCGGGGAAATTGGCATCATAAGCAAGGCTCGCCGTTACCAGGTTATTAGGGCAAATAGGGTTGACCGAAAAACGGCCGGGCAGGCTCGCCGGAATATTCGGTTTTACAGAAATAGTCAAAATGCCATCGAAAGCCCAGGCGTCTATCAAGTTGGGGGCGATGGTAAAACTGCTCACCGTATCTCCGCACTGCACGGGTGTATTGGCCACTGTTCCGAGCAATGATCCGTCTTCTCCATATACGTTCAAAAATTCCGTTGGCGCCTCTGCGTCCATCTGGTCCAAGCGGATGGTCAAGGTTGCAGAACCGAGGGCAGAGTAAGGTGGGCCATTTACATTAAAATCAAAAACGAGGTCGTCAATAGGTGTCTCCACCAAATCGGAACCAGCAGGAACGCCCGGTGTTTGCGAAAGCGAAAGGTTGATGGCTTGCGTGGTGTTCCCGCAATTTTCCATCACCACTGGCAAGAGCAAAGTCTGAACGGATTCACATTGCCCCGCATCCGTATCAACGGTCATGTCGGCTGGGCAGTTGATAATGACGGGCGGGTCGTTGTCGGCCACGGTGAACAGGGCAGTCGTTGTGTCCCTGTTCCCGCATTTATCGCTCACCACAAAATCAACATTTACTTTCTGGAAAATGCCCGTTTCGGGGCTGCTGCAATTTGGCATCGGCAAAGCTGCGGGGTCGTTTGTGCCTGCCACATAAGCCGTCCAAATAAGCTCGGTCGCGGGTACGGTGCAGTTGTCGCTTGCCGTTGCTGCGCCATGTTGGTCAATCCAATTGCTGAACGCAGTGGCAATGTCCACATCGCAAGTAATGGTGCGGTCCGTTGCCTCATTGATGACGACGGGGCTGATGGTATCTTGCACCGTGATCATTTGCACGGAGAGGGTTGCATTGTTGCAAGCGTCGGCGACCTTCCAAGTTCTTTGCACCATAAAGGTGTGGTCGCAAGACCCCGCCAATATTACGTCCACCCGCGAAGTAGTCGGGTTGGGCTGGCAATTGTCATTGACCATTGTTGGCGTTCCGGTTGCACTGTCATCGGTATCATCAAAACAATCAACGGTAATGTCGGGGGGGAAAATGGCCGTCGGTGCGACGGTATCCACCACTGAAATGACCTGCGATTTGGAGAGGCTGTTGCCGCATTCGTCGGCCACCTGCCATGTGCGGGTAATGGTCATTTCCTGCGGGCAGCTCCCCCCTACGGTGACTTCGCTCATGGAAGTGGTAAAAGTGGCCGAGCAATTGTCGGTGATATTGCTGATGTCGCCCGTTGCTGATACATCGGTCGGCGTGCCGCAGGCGATCACGGTATCGGCCGGCACGTCGAAATCGGGCAGCATTGTATCATCTACGGAGATGACTTGCGTGGAATCGGTGATATTGCCGCAACCGTCCGTCACGCGCCAATTCCTTCTTATTTTAAACCGGTGATCGGCACAAGCGCCGGTACCAAAATCTATCGTATCTGCTCCTATAAAAATAGGCGTTATGCTAGCTGCGCAATTATCAGTGGCCGTCACTGACGCTACCGGCGGGATGGCATCACTGCATTGAAGAGAAAGGTCAGTCGGGAAGCTGGTGAAGACAGGCGCCTCGTCATCCATAATATTAAAGGTGTCCAAAAGGATGGAATTATTGCCAAAATTATCTTTGACAAAGAAGGTATCGAGGAATGTCCCGCAATTGTCCACCAGGGTATCAGGCAAAAAATGGTAAACAGTATCAATGCCGCAGTTGTCGGTACTGTTGGCAATGAGCGAGTCAATATTGTCTTCCTGCCACTTCGTGAAATCGGCGATACCGCAGTCGAAGTCATCGGCCTGCGTTGTCCAGTTTATGGTTGGAGGGATAGTGTCCAAAAAGACGAGGCTGAAACAGAAAGTATCGGTCGTGGCCACCCCATCGAGGTAGTATTTAAAAATAACAGTGTCACCGGCCGGCACCATGTCGCCGATGCTGTGGCCGCCCATGATAATGAAATCAGGGTTTGAGCCAGAAGGTGCATTTATGGAGATGTTGCCCGCTTGGGTGCCTGCGCCCGTTTCCAAAACGGCGGTGCAAGCATTGCCGACATAAACCCGGCCATCGCCCTCATAAGTGAGCGACCATTGGTTCGGGACATCTTCACAGGTCGAGCTATTTACGGTGAAGCAATCACATTGCGCAGCGAGGCTGAACGTCCATAAAAACAAACAGGCGCTCACAAACAACCGCAGTTGCAAGGGTAAGAGTAATCGGTTCTTCATACCTTTTGTAAAATTTAATGGATTAATAATTTGTCGGAAAACCTGCGAACCCGGGCCGTTGCCCATTTCATATACAGCTTTCCTTTCGTGTCATGAAGGTTTGTCCTTAGAAGTGTTTTTTGATTTGGCTGGAGTGCATTTTCAAGTTACAGACTGCCATTGGCAGGCGGGATTTTAGGATGTCGGTAGTGTGGCAAAAAAACAGGATATTGCTTTTCCCGGTAACTTGACGGAAGCAGAAGAATAGCTTGAAAGGTTTTGATAATCGGCTTCATAGGACGCTGTTCATGGGATGATCCAAACAACTTAAGCCCGCTGCGGGCAGCAAGGCTTAAATTCAGGGCGCAAATTAGTCATTTTTGCCCAAATGGGGGGTAGGTTTTTTTGACAAGTCCTTAAATAAGCAATTGTTGAATATCAACTGTTCATCTACTCCGGTTTATGTTTTTAGTTGAACAAATGTTCGGGGGTTCACGGGGTTCGTTTTTTAAAGCGGTCTTTTGGAAATATGGCTTTGGCGCTATTCCCGCTCAAAATACAAAACGGGGTGTGGGAGTATCGGCCTGATTTTCACTTTCCGGGGCTTGTTCGGTTCAAACCTGCCATCGGTCTCGCCCGTGGTCTCCCCTATTTCGTTTTTTTCAAAATGAAATATCGGCACTGCAAGCGATGGCTGCGGGTCAGCGGTTGGGGCATAATTTGGCGCTGCGGCAGCTGATTGCGGAACATGGGCCGGGGCATTGTCCCAAGTGGCCGGAGCGTATTGAAACGGTTCTTCGGCCACATCCGCTTCCTCTTTCATAAGGCTCATTTCATCCATTTCGGCTGTCGCCAAAACTTCAAATTGGTCTGCGGGCACAGCATAGTCATACAGCCACAGGCCATAGTCTTCGATCAAAACGATAAGCCTTTCAGCGTATGCCTTGTCGGTGGCATATCCATACTCCTGGAGGCCTTTTGCCCAGCTTTCGTAATCCATTTTATCCAAGTCAAACAACTTTTGGTAGCGGCTGTTTTCCCGCAAGAACTTAGAATGGTCCCTAAATGATTCGGTGCTGTTGGGGTATTTCCGGAATGAGGATAGCCCCGGCTCATCATCCTTTGCTTTAAAGGAAGCGCCCTCCCAACCGTTATTGCTTTTGATGCAAAAATAGTTGTTGGCCATTTGGGCGATGTCGCTGTTGCCCCAGTTCGATTCGAGGATGGCCTGTGCAAGTGTGATACTGGCCGGCACACCCATGCTTTTCATTTCTTCGATGGCAATGCCCACATAGTTGTCAATAAAAAACTGCCGGTCGGCTTCTGTAATGGTGTTCGATGTTGCGCACCACGGCAGTGCCAGCAATCCGATGAGGATGTGTAGTAGTCTCATGTTCAGGGATTTTTAAAAACGTTAAAAAATTTAGCTGTGAAGTTTTAGGTCGGTAAACTCGAAGAATTGTAATTCCTTAGCCTCTATATGTCGTATAAATATTATTTTAAATATGTGAACACAAGAAGAATACCAAATTCCGTTTTTTTTCAATTTTATATAAAAATTATCGTAATTTATAAACGGGCATACCGTGGAACGCCCCGGCTTAGCAGCCCCAGAATAAATCAATTATTTTAAAAAGTGTAATAAATTGATTTACAGATCACTTGAAAAAATATGGCAAAACAATTGCATGTGTTTGTTCCGTTAAAACTCAGTTGGACATACTGCACAAAACCGGGAAATTTTGAGAAAGCTACACATTGTACATATCTCTTTGGCCTGCCTTTTCATGCTTTGCGAAGCCCATGCCCAAGAAGCAGAAGCACTCCTTTCCACTGCTCCTGCCTATCAAAAAGGAATTCAATACTACGATCAAGAAGACTGGCCGGAAGCAGCCCGTTGGCTGCGGCAGGCAGTAGCGGAAGACCCACAAAACGAGGCCGCTTGGTACGACCTCGCCCTCGTGTATTTCAAAATGAACGACTACCTGGAAACCGAGCTCACGCTGGAAAAACTGTTCTCCCTCAACCCCTTGCACGCAGGGGCGCAGGGGCTTTATGGACTTACTTTGTACCACCGGGGCGCTTTTGCGAGGGCAATCAAGGCATTTAATTATGCCATCGAGAACGAGCCAAAAAAAGAACTCCGGCTGGCAAGGGCCTACTCCTATATTGCCGCAGGCAGCCCCAAATATGCGCTCCCCGATTTTGATGAAATACTTTATGATGACCCCGGCAACTTCAAAGCCTGCCTCGGCAAAGGGGCAGCCCTTATGGAACTCGGCCAGCATAAATATGCGATCCGTTTTTTCAACCGCATGCTCGACTTTGACCCCGGGCATACCGAAGCATTGACCAACCGGGCAGTCTCTTATTTTTACCTGGGCGAACAGGAAAAGTCAGCGGCAGATTTCGAGCTGGCCCTTTCTTTGAAACCCACTGCCGCTGTCTTCATAGCAGAGGCAAAGTGCAACCTGAAGGCAAAAAATTTCCCTGCTGCCAGTGCCGATATAAAATCAGCGATCCGCAGCTCCCCTGAAAATGCCGAAGTATATTTTGTTTTGGGTGAAATTGAAATGGCAAAAGGAGCGTACCGGAAAGCAAAGCAAAGCTTTGATATTGCCCTTGACCTCGACCACACCTTTGTTGATTGTTACCTTTCGAGGAGCGAAGCCGTGGCGATGGTTGCCGATTACGAAATGGCCATCGAAGACCTCTACCAAGTGCTCGACCGGGAACCTGGAAATAAAAAAGCAAAGGATATGCTGCTTTGGGTTTATGCTAAAATGGACAAAGAAATACTGTTGTCAAAATGAAGGGGCGGTTGAAAAAACGATCAAATTTTTATTTTTTATAATCAAAATATTTTTGTATGAAATTTTATAGAATTGATTAAATTTTGATATTGTTCTTTTAGATATTAAATCTAAAAATTATATTTGCCCTTCCTTTCTGTGAAACACTTACCCTGGGACAAACGCTACTTGTATAATTTTGGTGCTGATTTCATATGTTCATGTTTTGTTCAGGGCAACCACAAGGGATTGCCCCTACTGACGAAACCGGCTTATTAACTTACTGATACTACAACCTTGTACTCAACAGTGCCAATCATATATTTAGCATTTTTTTGAACCTAAAATAGTGCAAGCGATCACTTGGTCCAAAAGCGGTTTGTCCCGCTTCCGTTCGAGTATCAAGGTTAGATAAAAGGGTTTTACCGACCCAACAAAAAAATCCCATGTCATACTAAGTGGCTGCACCTGCAGCCACTTTTTTTTGTGGCATTTGCCCAAATTTTTGCGAAGCATTGTTTTTTTTGCAAAAATTTGCATTGGTTCAGCATGGCCGTTCATTGCTTCGGCGTGCTGTGGTAAACCACAATGAACACCATCATCATTTTCAGTTCAAAGCTCACCTCTCCGTCCAAGTCGTCATAAATGTTCCAGTCACGGGGGTCTCGTTCCCGATTGGTTTCCATTTCAAAAGTACCGTGTTTGGAGTTGCCGGCCGACCAGTTGTCGGTCTGGTTTTTCCATTTTGCTTTCAGCGTGAAAGTAGTATTGTTGTCGGTGATGCGCCACTCGCTGAAGTCGTTGCGCCAAAGGGCGCGGGCAGTTACAATTTGGTTGTTGCCGCGCAGTTCCCACTCGCCCGGCCTATCTTTCCACTTCATTTTTATATTGCCGAATATTTCGCCGATGCGGTAGTCCCAGTCTGTCCAGTCGTCGTCCCATCGCAGGTTTAGTTCCCCCTCCTCGTCTTCCGCCCCGGTAAAAAAACGCCACTCTGCAAAGCTGTCGTCATAATAGGCGGCAATGCCGGTCAGGTACTGGGCAGGGAGCAGAAAGGGAAGTGCAAACAGGCAAATGGAAAAGATGATTTTTTTCATAAACATAAATTCGTTTTTCCTTATTTTTCGCATTAAAATTACGCTCTTTTTCACAACGCAAATTTGCATGATAATATACAACGTGACCGTAAAGGTCGAAAACAGCATCCAGAACGAATGGCTGAAATGGATGGAAGAGAAGCACATCCCAGCAGTCATGGCGACGGGCTGTTTCACAAAAAACAAAATAATGCGCCTCCTCGAACCCCCTGCCGACGAACAGGGCACTACCTATGCCGTCCAATATTTTTGCAAAGACATGGAAACGCTCCAGCATTATTCAAAACAACATGCCCCTGCCCTGCAGGCCGACCACATGGAGCGGTACAAAGGAAAATATGTTGCCTTCAGGACGGTGATGGAAGTTGTATGACGGGGGACGGTTGACGGTTGACGGTTGACGGGGGACGGTTGACGGGAGACGGGGGACGGGGGAATTAAGCACTTTGCGTTTTACGTTTTTCATTTTCCTGCCCTTACCTTTGCGGCGAATTTTCGCTAAAATATTGCGCAAGCAAAACGTGCATTTTAAAGAAACGCAATACCTAACCAAAAATATTTCAACAATGAATTTTGCCTTAAACGAAGAACAGCAAGCGGTACAACAAGCAGCCCGTGATTTTGCCCAAAACATATTGAAGCCGGGAGTGATCGGCCGCGACCGCGACCAAAAATACCCGGCCGACGAGGTGCGCCAAATGGGCGAAATGGGCTTCCTCGGAATGATGGTCTCCCCTGAATATGGCGGCGGCGGCATGGACACCGTTTCCTATGTGCTGGCCATGGAAGAGCTTTCAAAAGTGGATGCCTCTTGCTCCGTCATCGTATCGGTCAACAACTCGCTCGTCTGCTGGGGGCTGGAAACATTCGGCACCGAAGAGCAAAAACAAAAGTACCTGCCCAAACTCGCCACGGGCGAATGGATCGGCTCTTTCTGCCTCTCCGAACCGGAGGCCGGCAGCGACGCCACCCACCAGCGCACCACCGCAGTGGACATGGGCGACCACTACCTCCTCAACGGCACCAAAAACTGGATCACCAACGGAGGCACTTCCAAACTGCACCTCGTGATGGCCCAGACCGACAAAGAAAAAAGGCACCGGGGCATCAACTGCCTCATCGTGGAAGCCGACCAAGAAGGCGTGACCATCGGCGCAAAAGAGGACAAGCTCGGCATCCGTGGCTCTGATACCCACACCATTATGTACAGCGATGTGAAGGTGCCAAAAACCAACCGCATCGGCGACGAGGGCTTCGGGTTCAAATTTGCCATGGCCACCCTGAACGGCGGGCGCATCGGCATCGCAGCGCAAGCATTGGGCATCGCAGGCGGTGCTTTCGAGCTGTCGGTCACTTACGCAAAAGAGCGGGAAGCATTCGGCCAACCAATTGCACAGCACCAGGCCATCGCTTTTAAATTGGCGGATATGGCCAAAGATATCGAGGCCGCCAAAATGCTCGTTTACCGCGCCGCATGGATGAAAGACCAGCACATGGATTATTCGGGTGCTAGCGCAATGGCAAAACTGTTTGCTTCAGAAGCGGCGATGAAACATACCGTCGAGGCCGTGCAAATCCATGGCGGCTATGGGTACGTCAAAGAATACCACGTGGAACGCCTGATGCGCGACGCCAAGATCACCCAGATATACGAGGGCACTTCGGAGGTGCAGCGCATCGTCATTTCAAGGAACGTTTTGAAAGGGCAATTGTACGTGCCGATGTGGGCAGACGGAGTGCTGGCGCATTGATGAATAAATGAAAAATGCAGAATGAAAAATGCAGAATGCCGCCCTGCCCAAATAATTTAAAAGTAATTATTCAGCTTGCCGCGAATTGCACTAATTTTCACGAATAAATTCACAAACGTTTCTGAATAATTTGCGGAAATTCGAGCAATTCGCGTTTATGAATGCCTTATGCTGAATAGTTATATTTAATAAATCATTGTTATTTAGAACGTGCTTTTTCATCCTGCATCCTGCAAATCAGATCAAAGAATTATAGCACAAATAGTTTTGGGGCGACGACCTTTCGGTTGTCGCTCTTTTTTATTTTTTGCTAAATAGGCTTTATTCTAAAAAAATTTGTGCGGAGCCTTTTCAAAAGCAATGAATCTGGACGGTTCGTGTGCTGCCGCGCACAAATCCGGATAAGGTCCAATATAAAATAACTAATTTCGTCCCCAGTTCGAATAAATAAAAAACATATTGAAAGGGTCATTAAAAATTGCAAACATATTTGGAATTCCCGTGCTGTTGCACTGGTCCTTTATATTGTTGTTTGTTTTTTTACTTTATTACGGCTGTTCCGAAAATTATTCCCTGCACGAATTTTTGTGGTGGGCCGCTTTCGGCGGGGCGCTTTTTCTGAGCATATTGTTGCACGAATTTGGCCATGCGCTGATGGCCAAGCGTTATGGGGTAAAAACAAAAGACATTACCCTTCTGCCCATCGGCGGCATGGCTAGGCTCAACCGTTTGCCGGACAAACCAAAACACGAACTATTGGTCGCCGTCGCCGGCCCTTTGGTCAACGTGGGCATTGCCATTTTGCTTGTTCCCCATTTTTGGTGGATAGTCAAACCCGCCCTCGCACAGCACGAAATACCTGCCCCTGAAAACATTGACAATGATTTCTTTTTTTTCCTGCCGCTCCTCCTTTTCCTCAATTTGCTGCTCGCTGTTTTCAATATGCTCCCAGCCTTCCCAATGGACGGCGGGCGCATGCTCCGGGCCTTGCTTTCTATAAAATGGGGGAGGTTGCGGGCAACCAAAGCAGCCGTCTTTATCGGCCATTTTATTGCCGCTGCAATGGTCATTTTCGGTATTTGGAGAAATCAACTTTCATATACTTTTATCGGGGCTTTTATATATTTTACAGCAAATAGAGAATACCGTTGGGTAAAAACGGAAAGCCTTTTAAAAAGCATCAAGGTAAGCGACCTGATTGCCAGCGGCATTATTATTTTTGAAAACATAAACAGCCTGCCCGATTTGTCCATTGACGCAAATGACAATTTAAAAAAGGCCAATGAAATAATGCAACAGCATGACCGATATGAATTGGCCGTCCATGAAAACGGGGTTCCAATAGGAGTGCTGGAAAACGAAAAAATGTGGGATTATATATCGGAAATGGAAAAGGAAAAATAATCAACCATTTTAGCCTCTGTCTTATTTTCTAAAAAAACAAAAACCCTTAGTGAAACAAATTATACTGAACCATTTAATTAAAAGAAAATAATAAACCAATTTATACTCGACCATAATAGGTTTTGTGCATTTGGGGGGGGGGAATTGCGGGGCAATAGAAAATTGCCCCGCAAAGTGGCTGCATTGCGGGGCAACTTCCTGTTGCCCCGCAATTTTTTCAGGAAACGCACAAAACCTATTATGGTCGAGTATATATTCCATTAAACCAATTTATATTTCACGATTTATATTTAAAGGAATATAGTGGACATAAATCATAAGACCGAAAATTAAATGGCCTCAATATTCAAATTCCATTTGTTCCATCGGGTAACCGAACAAATATTTTTCTTTTACCAGTTTTTCCACTTTTTTGGTCACTTTGTTTTCCCAGCCCGGTTCTCCGTTTTTCAATAATTGCATGACTTCTTTTGAAATAATGCGCAGCACATTCTTATCGTATTTTTCGACATCAATAATTTGCTTGTTGTCAATAAGGTGCCGGTAAAGGAATTTAAAACCTTCGGGCACGGGCAGGTTTTTTGTGTTCATCACGTCCCCGCTCCCTTCCTGATAAGAGGGGTATATATAAAAGCAGGTTGTTTTTGAAAACACCTCGCCGAATGCCGACAACAAACTGGCATCCATATTCCGGTCATATTTTTCGGTGATAAATTCCAGCATCCGCCGGGCTTGTATGGCAATGCCCAGATTCCGCACTTTAAAATCCGACAAATAAGCAATCAATTGGTGGTACTGCCCGCAATTGGAAACGACCACCGTTTGGCCGAGGGCGCACAAGAGTTCGGTGCGGTCGAGGAAATCCTTTTCGTCTATTTCGCTCCCGCCACCGAGGGTGTCCATGGTCAGTTCGGTCAACAGAAAAGCCCGGTCGGCCTCCACGCCGGGGTTTTTGCGGAACTGCTCAAAGCATTGTTTTAGCATATCCACATGCAGCAAGGTCGGCGGATAAAAACCGCTCCGCGCCACGAGCACATGTTTTTTATATAAAAACTCAGAGCCATGCAAATTTTGTTTGTCGGGGCCGAACATGGCCACGTCCGTCATCGCGTGTTTAACCAGCCAAAGGCTTAAAAGGCGGTTGTCCAGGCTTTCAAAATCCGGCCCCGTCAACCACACCATGTCTATCGAAACCCTTCCGTTCAAACTGTCCACCAAAGAGTGGATCATGGTCTCTGGGTTGTTATTGTAATGGAAGCAGGCATAGATCAAATTGACGCCCAAAATGCCAACGGCCTGCTGCTGCAATTGGGTGTCGTTGTCCAGCATTTTCACGTGCAGTACCAAGTCGTTGGGTTTCCCCTCCGGCTGCAATTGGAAACGGATGCCGAGCCACCCGTCGCCCTTGATGGTGCGCGAATAATTGAGCGCTGCAATGGTATCGGCAAAGGCAAAAAACCGGGTGTCGGGGCGGCACGTTCCGAGGCGGTCAACCATCAAGTCCCACTCGTGGTCGAGCATTTTATAGAGCCTGTTTTCGCAGACATAGCGGCCGCTTGTTTCCACTCCGTAAATGGCGTCGGAAACAACTTTGTCGTATGCGCTCATTGTTTTGGCGATGGTGCCGGCGGCAGCCCCCACCTGAAAAAAATAACGGGCCACTTCCTGCCCTGCGCCTATCTCGGCAAATGCGCCGTAAACCTTGTTGTCGAGGTTTATTTCGAGGGCTTTCTGATCAGTTTCTAATGCTTGGTGCATGGCTCAGTCTTCAGTCTGTTAGTCCGCAGTCGGCAGTCCGTGCCGTCGTTGGAATTGAATGGTGAAGCGTAAAATTAGAGGAATTGAGGGAGTGGCCGGAACAGCGGGTTTTATCTTTTTGAATTTAAATATTTTGGAAGTCAAAAAAGGCTCACATACCCAAAATGGATCTTCGGGTTCCTAAGGTCAAAAGGGGCTGCATCGGTCTTTCCCACGGCCACGCTGATACCAAACACGCCCGCCCCCGTTTCAAAAGTAATGCCCCCTCCAAGCCCAAAGGGATGGTCGGCCTGCAATGCTTTTCCGGCACGTCGGTCTTCCGTATAGGCATAGTCGCCGAAGGCATAGAAATAAGAATTTTGGCCGATGAGCAGCCGGTATTCCAAAGTGAAAACCGTAAAAAAAGTAGCAAAGATGCTCTCCTCGTCAAAGCCGCGCAAAAGGCGGTTGCCGCCTATCCGGTATTGCTCGTTTTGAAAAACCCCCTCCTCGGAAATAATGGCCCCCGCACGTCCGCTCGCCCTCACCGCACTCCTCTCCATCACCGGAAAATAACGGTCTATTGTAGCCCCTAGTTTAAAGCGGAAAGTTTTTCCCGGCAGGGTGTCGTAAAAGCTTTCGGCCACTTTGAGGATCGCTTGGTTGCGTTGTACCTGCCGGGTGCCTGCACTGCCCCGGAGCAAGATGTTCCAGCCCTGCCGGGGGTTGGAGCGGTAATCTAGTTTTTGCCAATTGGCCTCCAGTCCAAAGGCCCTGTTTTTCACGTCCAAGAGTGTGGGGAAGCGGCCTTGCCGGATGGCATTTGTGTCCACGGAAATCAGGTTGGAGGAGATGCCTTTCCAAAATGCCTTCAAATAATTGCCGCCCTCAAAAAGGTACTGTACGCCAAAATCGCCGATGATATCAATATAGGTGCTGTCCCTTTTATAGAGGTTGAACTTGGCATCAATGCCAAAGGGGAGTTCCAAGACAAAGGGGTAGGAAAGGGCTATTTCGAGTTGCTGTGTTTCTGGCCGCAGGCTTTCAAAAGAAACAAATGCCCGCTCGCCGAGGCCAAACTGGTTCTGCATTTCGACATTGAAAGTGCCCGTGACGAGCAGCTTTTTATCGGGCCGCCCATTGCTGGGCAAGAGGCCGAGCAGAAAGTCGAAACGGCTGGCTTTTTTCTTTTCCAAAGAGAGGTTGACGTTGGCTTTGCCGTCCACGAAATTGACGGTGGTGCTGTTTTTTTCTTTTAAAAACGGCAGCTCTTTCAGGCGGCTCCTGACCTGCAAAACCTTTTTGCGGCTGTACGGTTCGCCCGCCTTGATGCCGAGGTAGCTGCGCAAATAATTTTCCGAAATTTTTACGTTGCCCGTTTTGTTCAAACTATCGAAAAACACCAGTTTGCCTTTTTCCAAAAACAGCTTTGCTTCCACTTTCGGCCCATCAAAACGGATGCTGTCAATATGCGCCGAGGCAAATGGATAGCCGTTGTTTTCGGCCTGCCCGACTACCTTTTTTTTCAATTTTTCAATGTCAACAAAACGGAAAGGCTTGCCCTGGTACAGCCGCTCCCGGAAGCCGCTGCCGCTCAGGAAACTGTCTTCCACATTGCCGTTGCGCAGCGATGTCCATTCATATATTTGACCGATGTGCAGTTGGGCATTTACCGTGCTGTCCCGGTAAATGAGGCTGTCGAAAGAGGCTTCGAAATAGGATTGGTTGTGAAGCTGCTGGATAATATTTTCCAGTTGCCGGACAAGGGAAAGAGAGTCGGCAAAAACAGTTTGGTAGCTGGTGTTTTTTTGCAGGAAGGCAGTGTCTTTGTCGAGGGGGCGGAGGTGGAGGTAGCGGTTGTTTTGGGCTTGGGAAATGGTTGTAAACAGAACAGTCAGGAGCAGGAGGCCACCTCTTTTCAGCCTTCTTTTTTTAAAAAAAAAACACGCTATATATTTGATTAAATAAAAACCCATATTCCGTTTAACGCAAAAAATAAATGCGGGGTATAAATGTAAAAGCGCAAAGCAGATGGATATCCGTTTTGCGCTTTTTATATTTAATTACCCGACCCGACAAAAAATAAAATTTATATATAGCAACCCTAAATGGTTTTAGAAAACGCATATTTCCATAAAACCAATAATTGTTGATTTTATAAAAATATGAGTTTTCTATTTTCAAATCGGATTGCTATAATAT
>DROJ01000359.1 GCA_011321935.1 Bacteroidota bacterium
GGCCTTTTCCCCTTCCTTTGTAATTCCATTTTTTTGTTTCTTTGTTTATTTTATTGCCGATAATAAATTCAATTTCCACCTCCGTATAAGTATAGGTCTCCATGCCCTCTATAAGCTTAGAATCACCGATAGTGACATAAGGGCTGACCGAAAACAAAGATTGCGCATGCACATTAAAATCTTTTTTCAGGCCAGTATTCAATACTTGGTGCAGGTCCCTCGCAGCCGACCTATTATCAGAGGCCGGTACATTTATTTTAAGGTTGCTTTTTGACGGATCAAATGTTTGGGAAGAGGAAACATTGCAAAGCAAAAAACAAATAAAGAGTGCAAAATATTTGAGTGACATATTGATTTGAATTTATTTATGTAACTATCCAGCACCATGCGAGTTTTCCCGCAAAGTCACGCAAAGGTTTCGCAAAGTTAGACGTAGGTTCGCCTTGCTTTGCGCGACCTTGCGGGAAAACTCGCATGGGTGCTTATGCTGAATAGTTGCTTATTTATTTGGTTCAATTAAAGTGATGACGACGTTGTTGCCCTGTATCGTTCTGGAGGCCTGCAGCCCGGAGTCTTTGATATAATTACGAAATAAGGCCGCAAATTTTGACACCCGGAAATTGCGCCCCCGGTCATCTTTCAAAGGTATTTTCACAATATCGAAAACGATTTTGTTTTCGGTGCTTCCCTGCACATGGTAGTAGCCTTTATATGCATGGTCGGCCACCCAGTTTTCAACGGCATCAGCCAATAGGTTGCCGTCGGGTGTTTCCATGTCCATATCGAAATCGGCGTCGGCAGAAACACCGACCTGCAAAGTCATTGTCCGTCCGTTTTTGCGTATATCGTCGAATTTGGCCTGAATGGTGTTCAATAAATTTTCGATTTCCGACTCCACCGCTTTTTCCACTAATTTTTCAAAATTGTCCGTATGGAACTTGGGGGAAGTGGCCACTTTATTGGCCAGCGACTCGCCCGAGACCGCATCGAAGGCCGACATGATAACGGAGACGCTGTTGCCCGTTTTGCTTGTTTTTTTATTGGCCTCTACTTCCACGTATATATCGGCCCCGGAAAGGTTGATGACCTCGTCTTTCAGCGAAGATTTTTGCTCGTCGGTAAGCACTTCGTTATTATTGACCTGTTTTAGTTTTGCCCGGAAATCAATGGTATTGACGCCCCTGTTGTCGAAGCCTTCTTTTACTTTTGTGATGGCAATCCGCACCAGTTCGTTTTTTTCAAAACCGGCCCTTATGCTCTGCCCCTGCGCAACAAAGGGGATGGCCATAATGGTCGGCTGAATAGTCGCTGCCGCCCCCGCGGGGCTTGTTTCAGACTGGCTAAAAGCAGGCGCCGCACAAAAGGCGCTCAGGAAAAAAAGGAAGAATATATTTTTCATATTAATGATGGTTTATTTTTAAATTTAATTAGAGCGCATTAAATAAGTGGACAGAATTATTTTACATTTTCCAAGGGGTTTCAACCCCTTGTTTAAAAGGCGCAAGGGGTTGAAACTTTCAATTAAAATTTGTCTGCCTATTTACTTTTATAAGTTCCCGAAAAAAAAGATGAACTTGTTTACAATCCAAATTTCCGGACAATTTTATTTTGTTCCAGATCGGTGCGGAAAGCATTGAGGTCTATGCTTATCAATTGTTTTACAAAATGCGCTTTTTGTTCCGCCACATTTTCTATTATTTCCGATTTCATGACAAAACGTTGATAATCCTCTTTATTGATAAGGTTATTGAAATATTCGGGGTTCTGCCGCATGGCTTCCGTTTCGTTGGCGACCAAGGGCTTTTCTTGGTTGCTTGCTGGAATGCCTTTGAACAATAAATTTTCGATGGCATTTCGTTCCGCAAAAGATATTGCTTTTGCGGTTGTTTCGGCGCTTGCTTCTGCCCGGAGGTGTATCACGTCCTGCTCATATTTTTGGCAAACAACTTTGCCGCTCCTTTGATAAACAAAAGCACTTGGGGCGCTACATGCAAGCATAAAACAGAGCATCAATAAAGAGGAGTAAAATTTGGATATTGATTTCATGTTATTTTGTTTTGCAACTATTCAGCACAGGTCGTTCATAGCCGCGAATTGCGCTAATTTTGACGAATGAATCCACAAATGGTTATGAATGATCCGTGAAAATCAGCTCAATTCGCGGCAAGCTGAATAGTTATACTGAACCATAATAGGTTTTGTGCATTGAGCGCAGGTTCTCCCCTTCTGGGGCTGGGGGCTGGCGGGGGCAAATGCACAAAACCTATTATGGTTCAGTATACTTTGTTTGAATAAAATGTTTGAAAATTAAAATTACCGCTCACCACTTTGCAGTTTTTCCAGCAGGCCTGTTTTATGTTCGGGCATGAGCCGGATTTTTTTATTTGCATTTTTGGCAGCGTATATATCCTTTTTTCCTTTGGTTATTTTCACAGGGGCCACTTTGTCGGAAATCAAGCGCTGAACACGCCCTTCCCCCAGTTCAATATTCCGTTCCAATACTTTGCCGCCCACTTTTTCTTCGGCCACTTCGAAGGCATATATTTTCTGCCCCGCAACAAAGCCAAAGGGGTGATAGGCAATTACTTCGTTTATTTTGTTTTTCTTTTGGCCAGACACTTCCAGCAGTTCTATTTCTTTGTCGAACATATCCAAAAACAAAGTGGCCAATTTGGAATCATAGGTTACCGTACCCGCTTCCAATACCCGTCCGGTTTTAACATCAGTGGCTTTGATCCCTTTTTTTTGGAGCTGCAAAACAACCTGCACGCCCTGTTGCTTTCCCTGCATATCGTCCATGTCGAAATCAATGAATTTTTCGTTTTTAAATTTTTCTGTAAAAAATTTCAGCTCTGCCATATGTGCCCTTTCCAATATTTCGATATGCTCCAGTTTTTTTAAACTCATCTCCAATTGGTGGGCACAGAACAAGCAGTTTTTGTCCAAAGATATTTTATAGCTTTCCCCGTTTTTATTGTTTATTTCATTGATGACGTTTTTGTTCCTGACAAGAAATACATCTCTTTTTTCGGTAATGGCCTTGGCTGCTTTTTTTCTTTGAAAAGGGATGATTTTTAATGCCGATTTATTTTCACTTGTTCCTTTTACCGTGGCGGCAGCAAGCAGTTTGGTTGTTTTCTTTTCGCCGAAAGAAACGTTTTCGTACAAATAAACATAATCGCCTTTTGAAATAAAATCGGCATCGCCCCCGTCCATTTCCAATTCCACCAATTTTTTCCCGACCTTGCTGGCGTCGAGGTTGATTATTTTATAAACCCGTTTGTCCTGCAGGCCATTGATAATGGCGGGGATGGTGGCCGTTGACTTGGCGCAATGTTCGGCTGCCTTGTCGTATATTTTATTTATTTTCTCTTTATATGCCAGGTAAGTTCGTTTCTCCCCTTCCCGGTATATTTTATAATTGGTTGATTTTAATCTATACGGGTCGCCCTTGAAATATTTTGCAAAATCAGTTACTTCCAATTTATTTTTGGGGAAGTGCATATCGGCATACGCGGCCTTGACCTCCCCGGTGCTGATTATTTCAGATGTCCTAAAATCAATGACCTTATAATACAGGTCGCTTTCAAAAACCATGTTATAAAAAGCAGACACCGTTTTCCCGGTCGAATCTGCGGTGAGCTGCAATGCAGGGATGCGTTCGTACTTGATTGTCGGCAGCACAAATACCAATTGTTCGACAGGTTGGTCCGTATTGTTTTCGTTCAGTACGCGGTCGTAAACCACGGAATGCGTTTTCTCCTTCCAATCATAAATCAGATAATTGTTGCGCTTGGATGTTTTTAGGTTTTCAACAAATTGGCCGAATATTTTTTTCTGGTAAAAGTCGGTTATTTGCGATTTGTCAACCAATACGGCAATGCCCGTTTTTTCTTGCGCAGCAAGTTGGATGGCAATAAAAAGAATAAAAAAAGTAAATAATTTTTTCATGCTCATAAATTAAAAAACAGCGGTTTTTTTATAGGTTCTTTGACAATTTTTGCAATTTGGAAACTCAGAGGATATATATCCTCTGCTGTCGGAATCCTAAACCGCTGGTTTGGAGGCATTTGCAATTTGTTCGACAGAGGAGGATTTATATCCTCCGACCTATTTTGCAAAAATTGTCAAAGAGCCGGCCATTTATTTCATCCACTTATCAGCTTGCAAAAAAGCGCCTCTCCGTTTTTCAGGGCGAGGGCAATTGCTTCGCCGCCTTTGGTGATTTTTAGCTGGGAAAAATTGGCGTCTTCTACTTTGTCTATTTTCCCTTTCCCGATCACTTCTTCCCTCTTTATTTCTTTGTCCCCCACTTTTTCGGTGACGGTATGGAACACTTCCAATTCATAATTTTCTTTTACTTTTTGGTTGCGCCCGATGGCGACCAACAATATTTTTGTTTTTGAACCTGCCTTCTTGTCAAGGCTCCGCACGACCGGGAAAGAAACCGAAAAGCATTCGTTGTTGACCTTGTTCAGCAATTGGGCTACCTTTTTCCCGGCATCTTTTATTACCCCCAAAAAAACATCGAACTTTTGTTCGCTTTCGCAAAACACTTTCCCTTCCCGGACATCATATACCCGCAAATAAAGGGATTTTTCTTTCCTCAAATATTTTGTGTAAAATATATAATCCGCGCCTTCCTGTTTTCCTTGTTCCACCACATAGCCGTCAATAAATTCTTCCGATTTTTGGCGTTCCTGTTCGTCCTCGATCAAATTATAATTGGCCCGGTCAATGACCAAGAAACGGTCGTCGTTGGTATAAAAACTGACAATCCGGTCTGCCACATTGCTCAGGTTCTGCCTGTTCATTTCATTGATATCGGTTGAGAAGCCCGTCTGCAATTCGGACAAGTCAGTGCTGTAAACGGCAATCCTTGTTTGAGCAGAAAGTAATTGGAAAGATAAAAGGAAGGAAATAAAGACAGCGGGTTTGAGTATAATATTTTTGAGCATTGTTGAGAGTTGGTTTTAATTAATTTACAGAAGTATTATTTCTCGAAATTCCACAATATAACAAATGGTGAAGTGGACTATGATGCGGGGGACAAATATAGCAGAAATGCGGAACTTGGCAAAACCTAAATGACCGCCCGTGCTTCTGCCGGCCGCATGGGCAACAATCTATTTCCCGTCCATGCCCGCACACCCACCGTCCATCTTCGGACAACCTCAACTATTGTTTCAAAATATAATATTTTATAAAAAATAGATAATCAGCGTTTTATGGCTGTGGCACATCCCTTGAAACAATGGCCTCCAAAGTAGTAGTCCACAAAAAAATCACCGACCATGTTTCAAAACAACTTAAAAATAGCCTTCCGCAACCTCCTGAAAAACAAAGTCACCGGGTTCATCAACATCGCTGGTTTGGCCATCGGCATGGCCGTGGCCATGATGATCGGCCTGTGGATGCACGACGAACTTTCGTTCGACAAGTTCCACAAAAACTACGACCGCTTGGCCATCCTTTATGCCCACTTGGACTTCAACGGCGACATCATGAGCAGCCCGGCCATTTCGCTGCCATCTGCCCCTGCGCTGCGCAACGGCTTCGGTGCCGATTTTGCAGACATTTCGTTGGCCTCTTGGAATTTTGAACACCTCCTCGTAAACGGCGACAAAAAACTCCTGCGGGAAGGGATGTACGTGGAGCCGGCATTTCCCAAAATGTTCTCGCTCGACATGGTGGCCGGCGATTATAACTCCGCCCTGAGCAGCCCAAATTCAATCTTAATTTGCCAGTCATTGGCCACCGCTCTTTTTGAAGACATACCTGCCATCGGCAATACGATCCGTTTTGATTCCGAACAAGACCTGCGGGTGACGGGGGTGTTCAATGACCTGCCCTATAATTCTACTTTGAAAAGCGCCGATTACTTCCTCCCCTGGGCTGATTACCTCGCCCACGCCGAATGGGTAGGGAGCTCGCAGGACAACTGGAGCAACCACTCCTTCCAGCTTTTTGCAGAAATATCAAAAGAGGCGGATTTTGCAAGTCTCAACGAAAAAATAAAAGACCTGGAAAGGCCGCATTTTGAGGAAGCCAACCCGACGCTGGAACTTTTCCCAATGTCCCGCTGGCATTTGTACCGCAGTTTTGAGAACGGCGTCAACGTCGGCGGGCGCATCCAATTTGTGTGGCTTTTTGGCATTATCGGGGCCTTTGTGCTGTTGCTGGCCTGCATCAATTTTATGAACCTGAGCACTGCCCGTTCTGAAAAAAGGGCAAAAGAAGTGGGCGTGCGCAAGACCATCGGTTCGGGGCGGGGGCAGCTCATCGGGCAGTTTTTGAGCGAGTCCTTGCTGGTCGTTTTTTTGGCGCTGGCCTTTTCCGTTGCGCTGGTGCAGGCCTCCACTTCCGCTTTCAACAACTTGGCCGACAAGGAGGTGGGCATCCCCTGGGACATGCCTGTTTTTTGGGCGGTGCTGCTGGGTTTTGCCATTATAACCGGCCTGTTGGCAGGCAGTTACCCGGCCTTTTACCTGTCCTCTTTCCGACCCCTGCAAGTACTCAAAGGGACCTTCAAACAGGGACGCTCGGCAGCCCTGCCGAGGAAGGTTTTGGTGACGGTGCAGTTTACCGTTTCGGTGATGCTCATCATCGGCACGGTGGTCGTTTTCCAGCAGATCGAACATGCCAAAAACCGGCCGGTGGGCTATGAGCGGAACGGCATTTTGACTTTTAGCATCACGACCGAACTGGAAGATAAATTTGAAATGTTGCGCACCGAACTGCTCGGTACGGGCGCAGTAGAGGAGCTGTGTTATTCCAATAGCCCGGTCACTGAAATCCAGGCCAACCAGATCGGTTTTGAGTGGGAAGGGAAAGAACCCAATGCCCAACCGGTATTTGCGGTCATGGCCTGCTCCTATGAGTACGGCAAAACGATGGGCTGGGAGATGGTGGAGGGGCGCGATTTTAACCGCAAATTTGCAACCGACACCTCCGCCATCATCTTCAACGAGGCTGCCGCCAAAATGACCGGACTGGACGACATCGTGGGCCAGACCATCCGCTGGAACGACGAACCGTTCCATGTTGTCGGCGTGGCAAAGGACATGATAATGCAGTCTCCGTGGGAGCCGGTAAGGCCCGCGGTGTTCCACGTCAACCCGGATTGGGCAAGTTACATCAGCGTGAGGCTGCAGCCGGGCGTGCCCGTTCACGATGCCCTGTCGAAGGTAGAGGCCATTTATAAAAAACACAGCCCCAGCAGCCCTTTTGAGTACAAATTTGCCGACGGCGAATACGAGGCGAAGTTCCGTTCCGAGGAGCGGGTCGGCAAGCTGGCGAGGGTGTTTGCGATTTTGGCCATTTTTATTTCCTGCCTCGGCCTGTTCGGCCTGTCGGCCTATGTGGCCGAGCAGCGCGCCAAAGAAATCGGCATCCGGAAAGTGCTGGGCGCATCGGTGGCCAAGCTCTGGGCGATGCAGTCGAAAGGCTTTGTGGGGCTGGTCATTGTGTCCTGTCTGGTGGCCATTCCGCTGGCCTGGTTTTTCTTGGAAAGCTGGCTGTCGGATTACGATTACCGGATCGAGCTTGGGTGGGGCGTTTTTATGGCGTCGGGGGTTTTGGCGCTGTTGGTGACGCTGGCGACGGTGAGCTTCCAGAGCGTGAAAGCGGCGGTGGCGAACCCGGTGGAGTCGTTGCGGAGCGAGTGATGGAGGGAATGTTTTTCTATGGAACGGTGAAAAAATATATGTTTTTAAGTTTAGTCCTGGATTCTTAAAAGAACGGTCTCACCCCAACATATTACCGCAGCAGGGTAACATCGCCCGCAGATTTGCGCGTAAATACCTGCCCTTCGTGAAAACCAGCATATACCAGTTCCCAAATATACACATCGGAGGGAGCGCTTTCTCCTCTTATTTTCCCGTCCCACCCATCAAACTGGCTCTGGGAAAAAAACACCTTTTTCCCCCACCTGTTATAAACGGAAAATTGAAAGTCCGTAAAGACACAATCATATACCGGAGCAAAAAAATCATTTACCCCATCATTGTTCGGCGTAAAAACATTGGGCACCTCGACGATACAGGGGCAGTTGCCATCGGGCACATTAAAATTGACCCGCTGCTGTATTCCACAAAAAGAAAAATCCGCATAATAAGTACCGGGTTCTGTTACTGTAAAAGGGTTTGAAACTGAGCCATCCTCCCATAGCACACCGGCATACGGGTGTACCGCTTCTATTTCTATTTCGGCGCCGAGGCATATAAATGTATCAATTGTTATATCTCCGGGAGGGTTGTCATAAAAAAAACAGAGGTCTGTTTCTTCATGGGGTTCTTTATCTATAATAGTTGGTAACTTTTCTTCTCTTTGCACAAACATATCGGAGGCTTCAGACGAAAAATCGACAGTAGTTTGGAGTGTCCGTTCAGGGCCTGCCATTGGATTAAAATCAGGGTTGCCATAACAGCCGATCATGTATTGGTCATCGGTCTTGAATAGTGTTGGTTCCCGGTCTTGGTTCATGCTCAGGATAATTAATCCCCCGTCTTCGATAAAATCAAAATCATAGCAAAAATAAGTTTCAGGCAATATAAAAGTATTGCTGAATATAGGTGTGCCCGTTGGGTCGAATTTATATATGGTGGTAGATATATTGGAGGCATTTATTCCCGTTGATCCGGCGAGAATAATATTGCCCTCTGCATCGGTCAGTATATGTGATATCCCAAATTTAAACACTAAAGCTAAGCCGCCCGAATTTATGATCGGGAAGCTTGGGCTATTCCACTCAAGCTCACCGCTTTTGTCTATTTTTAATAAATTAGAATATTGATTGTCATACGGAGCGACAAGCAGGATACCATCGTTTATTTCCAAAGGTATAGTCTTTCCCAGCAGCCCAAATGGACCATTGCTGGCGGATACAACGGAAGTCCATTCGATATTGCCATCTTTTGTCCATTTAGTTATCCTGTCGTCCGTACAACTTAAAATACCACCATCAGAAACAGGGACGGCCGATTGTCTAAATATAGAATATTCTCGTTTTTTTGACCAGAGGACTTCCCCTTTGCCGTCAATGGTTGTAAGGAATTCAAAAGACCAGTCATCTCCTCCTCCCCCGCCAAAAAAATAATTACCGTCCTCCATTGCACCTGCACTGCTCAGGTCTAAGTCTTGACCGCCATAATAATAGGACGCTGATATCGGAGTACCCTGCATATCGACCAAGAGGAGATATACCCCTTTTTGCAAACTGCTGTTTTCTGTTTGAAAAGCTATTAAAAAATTGTTTGAGTTGTCCAATGAAAGCGATACCGGAAATTTAATGTCGGCATCCCTGAATGACTTTTCCCAAAGTATGTCCCCGCACGGGCGGTAGCGCGTTATCCAAACAGCCTCTTCTGATCTGGGAAAGCTAACAGTAGTCCACCCTCCATCGGGCAATGCACAAACTAATAGAGGGGAGGAAGACGGGCCATTTCTTACATCTGTCCATGTCCGGATATAGCGGGTTTGGGAGCAGATAATTCCAGTAGTGAAAAAACTCAATAAAAAATAAAAAAATAAAACTTTCATTTGCACGAGATATAAAGTACAATGGTGGTGGTATAAAAATTCACCCGGCAATGGGAAATTGCCAGGTGAACAGGCCATGCCCGGCAATTTCCCATTGCCGGGCAATTTCAACATCGGCATTTTGAAATACCCTCTTGGGAACGCTGAAAAATAAATTTTGGTAACTGCTTACTACCCCCTCAGAGTTTTTAGTTTCACGAATGGTACAAATCGTAATTAGCTAACCACATACTACTATACATCAACACCTTGTTAGAAAAAAAGTAAAGAGATTTCATTGAAAAAAGGGGAAGAAAGCATAGATATGTCTTTCACCAAAAAGATAAATTATGCTACTTCCACCAAAGGATGA
>DROJ01000360.1 GCA_011321935.1 Bacteroidota bacterium
GGCGACGCTGACCCGTACCTGGGTAGCCACCGATGCGGCCGGCAACTCGACCACGGTTGACCAGATAATCACGATCCTCGACAACATCGCACCAGTTGCGAACATGGACCCTGCGGACGTGACAGTCGTTTGCGGCACCGACATACCGGCGGTACCGAACGTGACCTTCACCGACAACTGCGACGAGTTCACCGTTGACTTCAGCGAGGTGCTTGTGAGCTTGGGCTCGCCGGACGAGGCGACGCTGACCCGTACCTGGGTAGCCACCGATGCGGCCGGCAACTCGACCACGGTTGACCAGATAATCACGATCCTCGACAACATCGCACCAGTTGCGAACATGGACCCTGCGGACGTGACTGTATCGTGTGGCACCGACATACCAGCGGTACCGAACGTGACCTTCACCGACAACTGCGACGAGTTCACCGTTGACTTCAGCGAAACATTGTCTAATAATGGTTCTACTGACGAGGCGACACTGACCCGTACCTGGGTTGCCACCGATGCGGCCGGCAATTCAACGACCGTTGATCAGGTGATCACCATCAATGATACCGAAGCACCAGTAGCTAGCATGGATCCAGCGGATGTGACCGTAAATTGTGGTGATGAAATCCCAGCAGTTCCAGCAGTGACCTTTACTGATAATTGCGACGAAGTGACTGTTGATTTCAGTGAAACAACCAATGAGATCACTTTCGGAAGTGGTATTGTTTTGACCCGTACATGGGTTGCTACTGATGCAGCAGGTAACTCTACCACTGTTGATCAAGTAGTTACAGTACTTGACACTGTTGATCCTACTATTGTTTGTAGCGCAGTTCCAACAGATTTCAATACTGACCCAGGTCAGTGCTCTTACAAAGTGACGGATACGAGCCTTGATCCAACGGCTTCCGACAACTGTGGCGTTTACACTGTTACACACAACTACCCAATGGCTCCTCAGAGCAATTCATTGGAAGGTGCCCAGTTCCCATTGGGAATGACATCAGTTGGTTTCACAGTAACCGATGCAGCCGGAAATGCGGTTGATTGTACGATCACTGTTAACGTTACTGATAATGAAGCACCAACATTTGTCAATTGTCCAACTACCATGGTAATGGTAGGTAATGATGTTGATGAGTGTAGCGGTAAGTTGAACTGGTCAGTTCCAGTCGCTACTGATAATTGTGGAATTCAATTGGTTGCCCAGACAGGCGGCCCTGCGAGCGGAACTGCAGTTCCTGTAGGTACCGCAATGACTGTTACTTATACCGCAACAGATGTAAATGGTAATGCTTCTACCTGTATGTTTGACGTACAGGTGATAGATACACAAGACCCAGAGTTTGATGCAGATATCGTAATGCCGGGTGACATAACCGTTGAATGTGATGCCGTGCCAGCAGCATTTGTTTTGACAAATGATGATGTCCACGACAACTGTACCGCTTCTGCTAACTTGATACTCGGTTTTACCGAGACGTCAACACAAAGTGCCGATGCCAACAGTTGCGATCACTACAACTATACTATCACACGTACTTGGACAATAGAAGACGAGGCTGGAAACGTGACCACTCACATCCAGACCATCACTGTTCAAGATACAACGGCTCCAACGCCTTCTTGTACTGATCAGACTATAACGCTGGACTTGTTCGGTAATGCCAGCATTGACCCAACAACAGTGATTGCAGGTACTACTGACAACTGCGCACCTTTCAGTGCCTTAACAGCTACTGCCAGCAAAACTGATTTTGATTGCAGTGATGTAGGAACTCAGCAAGTGACCTTGACCATTTCTGACCCATGTGGCAACACTGCTACTTGTGTTATAACTGTAAATGTAGTAGAAGGTGATGCTCCATGTACTCCAGAGTATGATGTGAACGGTTCTGATCCATGCGTTTGCTTGGACAATGCCACCACATTGGAAAATGGACAGTTTGGAGAGGTCATCGTGATTCATTCACTGGCCGGACAGACTTGGACGGTTGTTAGTTCAACTGGGCTATATACAACTACCAGCCCTGCTCCTCCAGCATCTCCAACGCCTATGGCTGATGGAACTGCTTTGACTGCATTTGGCAATGGTACTTTCTACAGGTTGGAAGGAAGGCATGTTGATGCCATCGGTTTTACAGTTACCTTGACTAATGGTAGCGATGTATTTACCTTCGGCAACACTTGCCACTATCCAACTCCGGATTTCACAAATGTAGCGGATGAGCTTTGTTTGGGAACAGTTCCTTTTGCACCAGAGGTCACTGACCTTTATGCAGGTGACAATGCCTACACAAATGTTGACTACTTTGTGGACGGAACGGCTATTACATTGATTGACCCTGTGGCTCTTGGTATAGGACAGCACATCGTTACTGCAACAGTAAATGCTGGCACCGCTGGTAATTCAAGGTTTGTGAACGGTGTTGCAATAGACACTGGCGACCCACGCCTTGATCCGGGCTGTGAGCAGTCAATCAGCATGTACTTCCAAGTAGTTGCGACTCCAACGCAAGTAACCTGTAACGATCAGATCAACCTGACAATCGAACCAGATTGTGAAAGTGAGATCACACCAGATCAGGTGCTTGAAGGTAGCTATGCTTGTTTCGATGATTATTCGGTGGAATTGTACCTGCCGAACGGGACTCCGTTGAACCCTTCAAATGTGGTTACATCTGCCCACATTGGATGGACTTTGAACTATGTTCTTGTTCATCCTATAAGTGGCAACACTTGTTGGGGTACAGTTACTGTTGAAGATAAGAACGCTCCCGAGCCTTTCTGCCCACAGAGTGTAGATATACTTTGTGTGGTTGATCCTGACAGCATTGTTTACTGGGTACCACCTTCTGATCCTGATTATCCTACATCAGATTACTGGGGCAACCTTGTACCGTTCCAAAGCTCTCTCCTATACTTGGGTGAGCCAACAGCGAACGATTGCTCTAGCTGGACTTGGGAATACACAGATGATTATACAACGTTTGAATGCGCACAAGACCCAGCGTTGATTGCACACATTGTCCGTACTTTCGTTATCACCGACGAATGGGGCAATCAAGCTACTTGTACTCAGGATATTAATTGGAAACGTGGTGAGGCAAACCAAGTCGTTTGGCCTACTGATTACCACATCAACTGTAACAGCCCACTACTTGCCGCTGTAGTTGCAAGTGATTACAGTCCTGATTACACAGGCTGGCCATATATCTGGGGACCAAACGACAGCAGGTTGTCAATCTATGACAACGGAATCTGTGGTCTTGGACTTACCTATGAAGACCAGCGGGTGAACCTTTGCGCAAGCGAATACAAGATCGTCCGTACATGGACATTGTATGATTGGTGCCCTGAAACAGGAAACCAGACAACAACAGAGATTGTCCAAAACATCAAAGTTGTTAATGTTGCTCCAATCATTTCTGTCATTTGCGACGATTATGATGCTGCCGGAAACTGCATCTTGAATGCAACCGAGCCTGGCAACTTGCCACACAACACATGTTATGCTATCTATGTACCATATGCGAACATAGATGCTGGATGTGATGAACTGGTAAGCGTAACTGTTGAAACACCTGCCGGTGATACTGGCAATGGTGGTGCAATGCCTGCTCCAGGTTTGGCTATCAACCTTCCTGGCACTTCTTACAACATCACTTACCGTGCGCAAGACCAGTGTGGAAACATATCTGAGCTTGTGGTGCCAGTTGTGGTTCGCGATCTTACTGCTCCAATTGCAGTTTGTGATGAGATCACTTCTATCAACCTCGGTTCTGATGGACTGGCTGTTGTCGATGCTTCTGTATTCGATGATGGTTCTTACGATGGCTGCTGCCTCGACCAACTGCTCGTTCGTAGGATGCAGGGCAATGGATGTGACAACACATCATTCAAGCCGAATGTTACTTTCTGCTGTAACGATCTTGGTGATGACCCAGTCATGGTTGTATTCCGTGCAACAGACTGTAATGGCAATTACAACGACTGTATGGTCGAAGTAAATGTCCAGGACAAATCGGCGCCTGTACTCATCAGTTGTCCTGCTAATCAGCGGGTAGATTGTGACTGGTACGCTGACAACTTGGAAACACAGTTGGCGAATGCCGATGCTGGACAAGACCAGTGTGACTTGCTGACTCAGTTCTTCGGCAACGCCGAGTACTATGACAACTGCGATCCAGAAGTGGACTGCTCTGTCAATATTGATCTTGACCAGTGCCTCGAAGGACGTTTGATCCGTACATGGACAGCAATCGACGATTCTGGAAACACTAACTCTGCTCAGAACTGTCGCCAGACAATTTGGGTGGATCATGTTTCTGACTGGTCTGTTGAGTTCCCTGCTGACATTTTTGTTGAGTGTGGAACGGATACTCCTGACTTCGGCGAGCCTATCATCTTTAAAGAAACTTGCGAATTAGTTGCTGTTTCTTACGAAGATGAACTGTTCGATGATGTACCGGGTGCTTGTTACAAGATCCTCCGTACTTGGAGTGTGATCAACTGGTGTGTTGTTGGAGAAGACATCGATCAGGAAGTGGTTGAGCTTTCAGAAGCTGAACTTTGGAACCAAGGTGTTACCAACCTTAATGATCGTGACATCAACATGGATGGCTTCTTCAGCCCACAGGAAATCAATTCTAACAAGAGTTACCGTACCTTCCGTGACAGTTGGAACAATACTCCTGGCAGGATTCATAAGCCAACGGCTGTGCTGAACCCAACTGGCAATCAGAACCACAACACCAATATCACTGATCCTGATACGGATCCTGATAGTGATCCTTGGGATGGTTTCATCACTTACCAGCAGGTAATCAAGGTGAACGATACGGTTGACCCTGTATTCAGCAATGGTTGTGATATGGATCCAGTATGTATTGGTGACAATACTTGTGCTGCTACTGTTACATTGCCTACACCTGACATTGACGAATGTAGCTCATTTGTTACTTTCCAAGTTTCTGGTGACCTTGGAACTGGCTTCGGTCCGTTCTTCAACGTGGCTCCAGGCGAGTACGATGTACGCTATGTTGCAATGGACAATTGCAACAACCAGACAGCTTGTGAAACTGTAGTTACAGTTGTTGATTGCAAGAAACCTACTCCTTACTGTAAAAACGGTATCGTAGTAGAACTGATGGTTCCTGTCAATGTAGGTGATGTGCCAATGGTTGATGTATGGGCTTCTGATCTTGATGCCAACAGTTTCGATAACTGTCCGGGTGACTTGATCTTCTCATTCTCTTCTGATGTAACCAATACGTTCACCACATTTACTTGTGATGAAGTTGGTCAAAATGCAGTTGAGATATGGGTGACAGATGCTGCTGGAAACCAAGACTTCTGTGAAACAGTGGTAACCATCCAAGCAAACATGGTACAGTGCGATCCAGATGATCCACAAGTAGTAGCCATGGGCGGTGCTATCGCTACAGAGGCCAACGAAGGCGTACAGGATGTGAGTGTACAGTTGAGCGGAGCTGCCCAGATGACGGTAATGACCGACATTGACGGTGCTTTCAACTTCAACGTGGACTTGGGCGGTGATTATACGATCACTCCTTCTAAGGATGATAACCCATTGAACGGTGTCACTACCTATGACCTTGTACTCATCTCCAAGCATGTCTTGGGCGTACAACTGTTGGATTCTCCATACAAGCTGATCGCAGCAGATGCGAACAATTCACAAACAGTGACTACCTTCGACATCGTACAGATCCGTAAGTTGATCCTCTACATAGACCAGACATTCCAGAGCAACACCTCTTGGAGGTTCGTTGACAAAGGATATGTGTTCCCGAATACAATTAACCCATGGGAGGAAATCTTCCCTGAAGTGTCCAACTACAACAATGTTGACCAAGCAGTGCTTAATGCCGACTTCGTTGCCGTTAAAATCGGTGACGTGAACGGAAGTGCTCAAGTCAACTTTGCCGATGCAGGCGAAGACAGGGGTACTGTTGGATCACTGGTGTTCAATGTAGAAGACGAGCGCATGGAAGCTGGTCAGACTTACACAGTTGATTTTAAAGCAAATGACTTTGACGTACAGGGTTATCAGTTCACTCTGAACTTTGACCAAAATGCAGTTGAGTTTGTTGACGTAAAAGGTGCCGTTGCAGGCCCTGAAAACTTTGGCTACAAACTGCTGGACAAAGGTGTACTCACTGCAAGCTGGAATGGCGATGACGTCAAGCTGGCTGGTGAGCAGGTGATCTTTAGCCTTGAGTTCAAGGCTCTTGACGGAGTGAAATTGAGCGATGCGTTTGTCGTGAACAGCCGCTACACAGTAGCAGAAGCTTACGATGTAAACAGCGACCTGCTTGATGTTGAACTTGCATTCAGCGGAGCGGAAGTTGTTACCGGGTTTGAGTTGTACCAAAACACACCGAACCCGTTCAGCAAAGGAACTGTGATTGGTTTCACATTGCCCGAAGCTTCAAGTGCTACGCTTACGATAACTGATGTTTCTGGAAAAGTAGTAACGGTGAAGGAAGGTGAATTCTCTAAAGGCTACAACGAATTCAAGTTGGAGCGCAAAGAATTCAATGCTACCGGAATCCTTTACTACCAGATAGATACTGATACAGATTCAGCGACCAAAATGATGATTTTGATCGACTGATTTTAAGACGCAATTTGTAGTCCCTTGAGAACACGCAAGACCTCTCCTCGATTCGTTCGGGGAGGGGTTCTGCGTTTTTAGGGGCATGTGCAAACAGGCTTGCCTGTTCAAATGCAAAAGACCCAAGTGTTATTTCTTGGGTCTTTTGTATTTGCCTTTTTAAACCTTGAATGAATGTAAACTGGAGGCCGGACAGCGATATGAAAAAGGATTTGTTTTGAAAATAAGTGCTGTCGGAATAGCCAATAATGCCGAGTTGTTTTTCCCCTTATTTGATAATCATTTTTTATTAATCTTTTTTTGATAAATACTTTGTGATATTCTTTTAACAGACTATTTTTGGGCACGATTTTTTGACATATTATATTAATTAAAATCTTGTGAACATGAAAGGAACGTTACTCAACACAAAAGTGTGATGGGAAGCCAAACGGACATCTACTACGTTACTGCCAATTCCAATTTTCTGACAACCGATTTCTAGTTAAGACATCTCGCAAACCATTGTTAATTAAACGGCTTCTCATCATTTTTTCTTCCCCTCACTTAGTTCGCAATCTTTTTTTAACAGTGGTATTCACTCATTTGGATGGATAGGTTTATCCTGTCGGTATTTAATTTAAGTTGTTGTTTATTGAAAATAAACTGCTCATGTGCAGTTTGTCAATAAGCGCTTTTTTACCCCGTAAAAACAAAAGACGTAATCGGTTTTTGGGATAGCCTCTCTCCAATATTGGAGGGGGGCACTTTTAACCTTTGCAAGTTTTTTTTTGCCCCGTAAAAACAAAAGACGTAATCGGTTTTTGGGATAGCCTTCCTCCAATATTGGGGGAGGGCACTTTTAACCTTTTCGAGTATTTTTTGCCCCATAAAAACAAAAGACGTAATCGGTTTTTGGGATAGCCTTCCTCCAAGTTTTGGAGGAGGGCACTTTTTTTTGGATATAATCTCAAATGCAAATGCAACATCAAAATCAAATGCAAAAAGCAAGTGCAATACTGCACTCGCTTTTTCCATAATGACCGTCCATCCCTGATTTGTCGGGGCAGGCCGTCCCCCGTCCACCGTCCCCCGTCAAAACCTGTTTTTCCACATCATGCTCTCGACAGGTTTGTTGGTACGGACATTATATTTGGCGTCTTTCTTTTTATTATAAAAACGCTCGATTTCACCTTCTACTTGGAAATAGATAAGCTGGCCGATCGGCATTCCCGCATAGACCCGGACGGGCTGTGTGCAGGAAATTTCGAGTGTCCAAGTGTTGCAAAAACCGACATCTCCTTTGCCCGCAGTGGCATGTATGTCAATGCCCAGACGGCCCACACTGCTCTTGCCTTCGAGGAAGGGAACGGAATTATGCGTCTCCGTATATTCCTCCGTAACGCCCAAATAAAGGACCCCGGGCTGCAGGACAAACCCCTCTTCGGGTATTTCAAAATAATTGATTTTGTTGTGCTGGCGGGCATCGAGGATTTTGTTTTCATAATTGGCCAGCCACTTGCTGAGGTGCACGTCGTAGGAATTGGTGCCGAGGCAGTCCCGGTCATATGGCTCGATTACGATTTCGCCCTTGTCAATGGATTCGAGGATTTTTTTATCGGATAGGATCATGCTGCTGTTTTGATTTGAGGCGCAAAAGTAACTTTTATTCCATTTCTGCAAACCACTTTGCCACCACATCCTCGGCAGCCTTTCCGTGGGGGGAGAAGCCCGTGTCCTGCCGCTGCCGGTGTTCCATGTCGGAAGGGTATTTCCACCATAAAATGCCACTGCACCAGGGCTTTTTTTGGATGTTTTTGAAAACGGTCACGTAGCACCTTTTTTGCTGTTCGGGGTCAGGTGTGAGGTCTCCCCAATCTTGGTGCGGCTCTTTCCAGGGGGCTTTGGCGCAGGGGAAACCGATTTCTGTAAAGATGACCTGTTTCTGGTATTTAGCATGGACAGTCTCGATTTTTTGGACAACTTGCTCAAAGCCACTGTCCAGTTCTTCGTTGCTGGGGTCATCCTTTTTGCTCAGGGGGTAATAGGAATTGAGGCCGATATAATCGAGTTCGTCCCATATTTTTATGTTTTCAAATTCCTCTCCCCAATTGGCCGCATAGGTCAAGTTGCCGCTGTAGATTTTGCGGATGCTGCGGATCAGTTTCCGCCAGTCCTGCCCGCGTTTCAAAGTCGTTTTCACCATCTCGTTTCCGGTGCAGAGCATTTCCCAGCCGTATATTTCGCAGAGCATGGCATAGTGGGCGATCCAGTGCCCGTAATGCTTGAAAAAGGCCTGCCAGTCCTCTTCCGTTTGCATGTCTATGTCGCCCGTCCAAAAGCCCCTGCCCATCCAGACTTGGGGTTTTAGCACCACCTTCATGCCCAGTGCCTGGGCGCTTTCGGAGGTGTGGATGACCGATTCGTCGTTCTCTGCGCCCGTCCATTTTGCGACGGGGATGGGGCTTGGCACATTGGGGCTTTTCATGAAAGTATAAGGGACAATGGCCACGCTGTTGACGTTCATTTGCTTCAAATATCCGAGCGTCAGATCGGCTTTCCGGGAGCCGTAACCATTGTAGATGCGGTAGCCTTCGTGGGCAAAATTGAAACCTTTCAGATAGGGCAGGGGAGGGGGGGGCGAAGTTTGTCCGGGTACTCCCAACTGCTTGCAGAATGCCTGCCACGCAGGTTCGAGGCTGTTTATTTCGCCGGGGGAGGACTCCCAGCTTTTGTATTTTTCAAGAAAAACCTTTTTCCCAAAACGCTTGACCGCAAAGTCGCAAAAAGCGGCTGCGGCTGCGCCAAATATCAGGTCGGAGCTATGCTCCCAATTGCCGTTGTTGAGCAGGTCGGCCAGCGTCGGCAGTTGGTCGGCGGCGGCCAATTTGCCTGCCCAGTACCGATAACCCATTTTTTGCCACCTGTCGGTGAAATAGACAGCCAAGCCCGATTTCAGCACCCGTTTTTGCGGCGTGCCCAGCAGTTCGTCCAAAAGCAGTTCGTTCGCTTTTCCCAGATAATAGTCCAAAAAAATGTCATTGACAACGGCGTGGATTTCCTTTTTTTCAAAATCAACTTGGCAGGGCGACGAGTTTTTGAGCATCAAGCCCTTGACCTCCACAGAGGGGTACAGGTACCAACTGTACTTTGCCGCAGGCAAAAATATTTTGGTGAAACCCTGTATTTTAGAAACGGTTGCCTCATTGGCAGCGGCGATGCCTTTGATTTTGTCCTCGTCTATTTTTCCATATCTAAAAAACTGGAAATGAGTGCTTTGCAAGGCATTTACGGCAGTGGAAGGAAGCTCTTCCATGACGTAGGCCGGCATTTTCCGGGCGGGCTGGCTGCTTCCGTCCCCGTTTTCTTGGCCGGAGGTCTGGCAACTGGACAGGCCAATGCAAACTATTAAAAACAATACTCGTATCTGCATGTGATTGAGGTGGGTGATTTTATGAACTTGAAAAACAATTTGAATTGCTAAAATTAGGAAAAAACATTGTTGGGCGCATGGGGCTTTGTTTTGAAAAAGAATAATGGGGAAGGTTTGTGCAAAAAACTATATTTTTGGCGGCTTTTATTATTTGCGCAGCGACAATAAGGGCAAATAAAAAGGACAGGGCGGAAGGTGAAAGGTTTCATGATAAAACGAGAGTTTGAGAGTTTGAGAGTTTGAGAGAATGAGAGAACGAGAGTTTGAGAGAATGAGAGAACGAGAGTTTGAGAGCAGTATCGAGAAGGGACTCTTAGGTACTCGTTTGAGAGGCCAAAGAGTCCCTCCACTATACTGCTCTCAAACTCTCATCCTCTCAAACTCTCAAACTCTCATTCTCTCTACCCAGCAGAAAAATTAAATTTGTGAAAAATATAATTGACTTAATCGGACGGATGTTGATGGCTTTTATTTTTTTGTACGAAGCCTACGATTCCATTTTTTTCTTCAAGGCCACCAAGCAGTCAATGATAGACCACGGCCTCAACTGGCACCCTGACTTCCTGCTTTACGGCGCTATTTTTTTGTTGACCGTCGGCGGGTTGATGGTATTGTTCGGCTACCGTTCCAGCCTCGGGGCGGCCATGCTGCTGATCTATTGGATACCCGTCACCTTCATCGTCCACGACTATTGGACACTGCCCTTCGACTGCATGATGAACTTCGACTGCTCGGAAATCGGGCTGCAGGGGCAGATGGATTACCGCAGGCTGCAGGCCACCATGTTCACAAAAAACCTCGCCATCATGGCCGGTCTTTTGATGATCTGGGTGAACGGGAGCGGTAGGTTCAGTATCAAGCGCTTGTTTGCAACTACCAAAGTGCCAGGCACTTAGAGGCGATGCCTTTGCGAGGGGACGGAGGGATGAAAGGCGTTGCCTCTAAGTGAAGAGATGGTCAGAGGCAACGTCTTTCTCCCTCTGTCTGCTCGCAAAGGCATCGCCTCTACTTGCAAAGGCATCGCCTTTAAGTGAGGAGGTAGGTCAGAGGCAACGCCTTTCATCCCTCCGTCCGCTCGCAAAGGCATCGCCTCTAAGTGCAAAGGCATCGCCTTTAAGTGAGGAGGTAGGTCAGAGGCAACGCCTTTCATCCCTCCGTCCGCTCTCAAAGGTATCGCCTCTACTTGCAAAGGCATCGCCTTTAAGTGAGGAGGTAGGTCAGAGGCAACGCCTTTCATCCCTCCGTCCGCTCTCAAAGGCATCGCCTCTAAGTGCAAAGGCATCGCCTTTAAGTGAGGAGGTAGGTCAGAGGCAACGCCTTTCATCCCTCTGTCCGCTCGCAAAGGCATCGCCTCTAAGTGCAAAGGCATCGCCTTTAAGTGAGGAGGTAGGTCAGAGGCAACGCCTTTCATCCCTCCTTCCGCTCGCAAAGGCATCGCCTCTACTTGCAAAGGCATCACCTCTTTAGTTCCCAAATTTTGACCAGTTCTTCCTGCACGATTTTGCTGACCACGGCTGCGCCTTCATTGGTGAAGTGCATGGCGTCGTAAAAATAGGCGCTGTTTTTTGGCATCCACCGGGCGAGGTCTATGAGCGGGACACCTGTCTGCAGGGCGGCCTCCCTCGTTGCGTCGTTGTATTGCTCCAGCAGGCACCAATAGGTTGCCCCGTTAAAAAATTTGGCGGCAGATTTTTCGAGGTCAACGCCCGTCAGCGGGTCTTTTCCCTCTCCAAAAAGCAGGGGCTGGGTCATCAAAATAGGGCTGCTGCCACATGCTTTGGTTTTGCCGACGAGCGATTTCAGGCGTTGGCTATAAGCTGCAATGTACGGGCGGTGGGCATCGAACAGGCTGTCAATTTGCCCCGGCCTGACGGCGGGTATTTTCAGCTTCGCTAAATCCAGGTTCCCGTGGCCGAGGTCGAGCTGCCGGGCTTTTATGTTGCGGTAAAGCATGTTGGCGAGGACGATGGTTTCGCAGTTTTTTTTCAACCAATCGGTCAGCGAAAAACTATGGCTGCGGACGATGGCCTGGTCATCGGAAAAGAGGTCGTCCCGGTCCATTTCGTTGATGCCGGTGAGGTAGAGGATGTAATCGGGGTGCATCTGGCACAAATAATTTTCCAATAAAATAAGGTGGCCAAAAGTGGAATGCCCGTCAAGCCCGGCATTGTTGACCCATGTTTTTTTGCCCGGGAAACCGCGGTGCAAAGCCTCCGCAAGCAGGCCCGGCCAATCATGCCCGTCGTTGAGCAAACGGCATTCGGTGGTGCTTCCGCCCACGGCCACCAGGCTGATAAATTCATCAAAACCGGCGGGCCGTTCTTCGCCCCTGAAACCCAGTTTGTTTTTGGTGCAAACGATAAAGGGATCCAGTTTTCCGATGTGCGTATTTTCAAAAGTAAAAGCGCGGTTGGCAGGCAGTACGATGCCGCCCTGTTTCACCTGCACAGGAAAAGGCTGGTAAAAATGGAGGAAGGTTTCCAGCAGCAAAAAAGCAAACAGGCAGCCAACGGAAAAGGCAAGTATGTTTCTCATAATTGGAAATTGAGAAATTGAGAAATTGGAAATTGAGAAATTGAGAAATTACCTGCCGTCAGGCAAGTTTGGGAATCAGTTGACCGGAACAGTCCGCTTTGAGCTTCAAGGTAAAAATTATTCTTTGGATAGTAGTCAAGGGCAGGCGAATATTTACATTTGCTGGTGTTGCGGCCTCGTTGGCAGGTCAGGCAATTTCCCAATTTCCCAATTTCCAATTTCTCAATTTCTAATTTCTAATTTCTAATTTCTCAATTTCTCAATTTCCAATGCAAATACTCAACGACAGGCAGATAAAACAGAAAATAAGGCGTTTGGCCATTGAAATTGTGGAGCATAATTTTAAGGAAAAAGAGATCGTCCTCGCTGGCATCAACAATAACGGGATGACCTTCGCCAGGCTGTTGGAAGAAGAACTGAAAGCCATCGGAAAACAAAAAATAACCCTCACCCGCCTCCTCCTAAACCCTGCCGAGCCCCTCTCCTCCGAGGTGGTATTGGACATGCCGGTCGGTAAAGTGAAAAACAAGGCCATCATCATCGTGGACGACGTGGCCAATACCGGCCGAACTGTTTTTTATGCCATAAAACCATTGCTCGATACCCTGCCCAAAAAAGTGGAAGTCGCCGTGCTGATAGACCGCACCCACAAATCCTTCCCCATAAAAGTAGATTATTGCGGCCTTTCCCTCGCCACCACATTGCTCGAAAATATAAAAGTGAACATCCGCGATGTGGAGGAGTTTTCGGTGGAACTGAAATGAAATTGGTTTAAGGTTTATTGGTTTAACGGTTTAAGGTTTATTGGTTTAACGGTTTATTGGTTTACAGGGAGCAATGCTCCATATTTTGGAGCATTGCTCCCTGTAAACCAATAAACCGTTAAACCAATAAACCAATAAACCAATAAACCAATAAACCAATAAACCTTAAACCAATAAAAAAGGGTTTGCCGAGCCGAAGCCCAACAAACCCTGGAATTTTAAACTACTCCTTAGTACCTCGTTAGGTATAGGAGCAGCCCACACACTATGAGAACACCCAATATATTTTCAGAAACACGGGAAGGGCAAGAGCAGCCGCACAGAAGAAGATGTACGCTGGCTACCGGAATTGGAACTACTGGTTAATGGGCAGATGCGTTCCGGCGGGCCTCCATAAGTTAGCGTTTGTCAAACAAGCCTTTATCCATTGCTGTGCTGCCTTGCGCTCTTGCCAAGGGGACTTCCCTGAGAAATTAAAATCAAAATGAAAATGAAAATTAAAAATCCAACCTTGCTGGTTTTTATTTTTAGGTTCATTTATCTTTTAATTTATCCGTGTTTTTATTTTTTCAAATTTATCCCGGTTGCCCGGGGTTTTCGGCTGCCGCTTTCAGCAAGCCTCGACCGTTCGTTTCAGAGATTGTTCGACTGCCGTGCAGCCGAACGTTCCTAAATCTCATGAAAAAAACGATTATATTTTTACTCCTTCCGTTGGAAATTCTCACCCGTCAATCTTCTATATCATACCAACGAACGGATATTCTGCTCTCTCCCGATGAAATATCGGGACTCAAATTCTCCTGCCTACCGGCAGGCAGGCAAACTCTCCTTTTTTTATATCTTGTTTTTCGTTTTGCCAAAAATGGGTTCGCCAAAAAGCGGCAAACCCGATAACAGAAAATAACTACTTATAACCGCTCTAAATTCCTTCGTATAACGGAGGGTTTGTTCACAGTGGAAAAGGAGTTTTGTCCCTTTTGGAACGGGTTCGGTTATAAGTGCTGTCAAATAATGCGAAGTGTTTTCTGGGCTATTGGCTTTATGCTGTTGGCCATTGGCTTTGGTGAAGCCAAAAGCTAAATGCAAATGGCCAAAAGCCATTTTGTAAGATCCGTTTGGGATGTGCAACGGCGGTCTGCGTTCGGGGGGCATCCACTATAAGTGGGGCAAACCGCCATTGACATTCCGTTAGTATGCTTGCTTATCAATGGAATTTTATCCGTACTTCGCTTTAGCTTTTGTCAAACTTTGCTTTAGTGTTTGTCAATCCGTTGATTGATTACTGAATACGGCACAAAGATATGGGGAGGTGCCGGGGGCTGCAATCCATTTTTCTTTTCAATTGAGGTTTCTAAAGATGAGAAATGGGAAATTGGATCGAATATGTTTTTACGATTTGCGAATAATTAATTATTAAATTAGCTATTAATCAATGATTTATAAAATTATTAAAATATGAAATAAATAATACTTTGTGAAATAAACGGCGAAAGAAACTCCTCTAAGTTGAAGTTTCTAAGCACCTGAAATTTTTTTATTTTTTTTAAAAAAACTACTTTTATCCCACTATTTTCTACCCACCACTGACGGAACACTGAAAAACAGATCACCAAATTTGCCATGATTTGGCAGACTATAACAGCTTATAACTACTGCATGAAAAACAGGGAAGACTTGTTCACACTCATCAAGGCGATGTCCAAATCGGAGAAACGCTACTTTGTTTTGGATGCCAAAAAAAGCGGGCGCACGGGCAGCCGCTACCTCACCTTATTTAATGCCCTCAGCAAAATGGAGGAGTACGACGACAGCAAACTCAAAAAGAAATTCCCCAAAAACCTCTCTTCCGATAAGGCCTATTTATATGAAGCTATTCTCCGTAGTATGCGCGATTATAGGAGCAAATCCTCGAAAGCGGCGCAGGTGAAAGAACGGCTGATGGACGCAAGGTTTTTGTATGAACGGGGGCTGTATGGGCAGTCCACCGCCCGCATCGCCGAGGCCAAGGCAATGGCCAAAGAATTGGAAGACCATTTTACTTTGTTGGAAATTAATAAGGAGGAGCAGGTGTCGTTATTTGATCGGAAGGCGAAGGTTACGTTGGAGCATATTGAGCAGTTGAATGAAGAGAGAGAGCAGACTTTGGTAGCGATCAATGAAGAATTGAAATATTTGGATTTGTATTATAGGCTGTTATTAGAAATATTAAAAGAGTTTAATTTGAAAGATGAAAAAAGCATTTCTGAATTAAAAAATAGATTACCCTTATATTTATTGGAAGATGGAATGAAACCAAACTCTCCGCACGCTAGAAGAAGATATTATTTATGTAAAGCTGTATATTTTAATTTGATAGGAGATCTACATGAAATTTATAAAAATTATCAGATGGCGGTAAATTGGTGGGATTTGTACCCGGTCATAAAAAATGAAAACTTTCACACATATATTAACAATGTTTACAATTTAGTGAACACGTCCCATAAAATTGAAGGAAATTCGTATATCTCAGAAAAATGGATAAATAAGTTGGAATCAGATAAACCAAGTCTTAGTTACCATAATCAAAAGGCAATATTCAGAACTTTGTCCATATCTAATCTATTGCACTTATTGAACAAAAATGATTTTGAAAAAGCAAAAAATATATTACCTGAAATTATAGATGGACTAAATAGATTTGGATTAAAAAAATCGATTGTATTGATAGGAAACATTGTTATTGTATATTTTTTGACCAGAGATTATAAAAACTGTCTGTACTGGTCTGAATATATAATAAAGAATTTGAAAAAGAGCGGTAGGGATGACATACATAGGTTGGTGAGGCTATATAAGGTTATTGCTCACTATGAACTAGGAGATATTGATAAGGCAGAAGGGGCAATAAGAGCAATTGACAGGTATTTCATAATCTCAAAATTGCCAAAAACCAGATTTGAATATATTGTCATAAATGATTATCTGAAAAATATTTTTAATGCTCCAATAAACTGTTTTAAAAAAGAAATAGAGGGTTTTTATTCATTTCTCAAGGAGGCAAATAAAAACCCTAACAAAGAAATTCCGCTAGGAATAGATGAATTAATGATTTGGGCAAAAAGTAAGCTATAAATTGTCTTCTTTGATATAATAGAAACGGATAAATTTTTTACTTCCAAGAGATTTTTTGAATTCAAGTCTCGATAAAATAACGGCATTGGAAGTAAGTCCTTCATTTGGTTTGTTTTTCAATTTAACAGCAAAAGTTTTTATTTTTTCACTAGCTATTTGCGTTGGCACAGACAACTCTGCAATCACATCCGTTATCCCAATAATAAACACCGTATTACTCCCCTCATTATAAGTCACACAAAGCTGGTTCTTCTCTGCGTCCCTAACTTCAAATTCATAAAAATGCTTTTTTCCTTTCAGCGCATTCCTGATATAATTATCCAATTTAGCGGGTACTTCCGAGGCACATATATCATTGCCAAGAACAGAAAGCAATACGCCCCGCCTGCCGATAGAAAGGCGGTTGTCATTTGATTTGGAATCTATCAAGACCATTGATTTGTGGTCGGCTGCAATAAGTGTAGAGTTACTCATAATAGGTTATTTTTTAAAGTGGAGAAAACAGTTTGCCAGGCAATTACTGGCCAACATATGAATCAACCAAAAGGGAGTGTTCAATAAAGTGTGTCTCACGCAAAGGCGCTAAGTATTGAAAATCAACTCTTTGCGACTTTGCGCCTTTGCGTGAGACACAGAAAAATGAACGCCTCCACCAAAACCAAAAGTGAAATATCAAAAGAGACAAGGACAGTCATTCTCATAGTTTACATTTTGTTCAGTTGTGCAATTTTCCGCCAAGTTACAATTTCATCCCTTTCCCACAAAATGCGGGGGCTAACTTTCTTTTTCCGCCATTAGCCTCGCCCATTCTTCGGTGACGGTGCGCGCCACTTCCACGAGGTTGTCGCCGGGCAGCAGGTCGGGCAGTTTCTGCAATTGCTGCACGAGGACTTGGCGGATAGGTATACTGAACCATAATAGGTTTTGTGCATCGAGGGCAGGTACTCCCCTTCTGGGGCCGGGGGCTGGTGGGGGCAAATGCACAAAACCTATTATGGTTCAGTATAGCTTCGGAGAGGATTGGAAAATCTCCCGCGTCCATTCGAGGAGCATGCTTTTTTGTGCGGCGTAATATTTATCGGGGCAGAGGATGGTGGTCTTTGCTTTTTTGAAAACATGCTCGTAAACATCCTGCATTTCTTTTGAAAACAAGTGCTTGCTGCCCTCATTGATGACTTTTGATTTTTTGGTGCGGCCTTGTAAAACATCTGTTTGCTTAACCATGGCAATTAATTGTTTTGATAAAAATACTAAACTATATGGTAAAGTTCAAACCAGTCGAAATACTGTCCGGGGTCATAATCTGTTTTGTTGCCTTTTATAGTCCCTGAAATATTGAACTTCTCACTAATGGCGCGGTGGTGCCGCTTGAATACGGCATTGTAAAGTTTCCGCCGCTTTTCATCAACGGGTTTGATCTGGATAATGGCCCCGGGGTATTCATTGACAAATTCATAGGCACAAAAAGCGACCGTTGAAAGGACTTTTACAAAATCGTTGTTATTGGAAACGGCCCCATCCTTTTCGCAATCCATCTGACCAAGTCCTTTGCGGGGCTTGTCAGGTGCAGCTAATGAACCTAAGTTTGTTGCGTTAATGATAAGTGAAAGTGCCTTTAAATTCAAGATCAACATTCCTGGTACTTATCAAAGGAAGCACACTCTCTTCCGCTGTCATTGCCCCTTCCCCGCTGCCCGGCCGGGGCGGGGCGGTTTTTTTTAGGTGCCCGCCGCCAGCATTTTTTGTGGTACAAAACCTTGCTCCCCGTATCTTTCCAGCCAATATTTCACAAATTTCAATTATTTTTGAAAAATGTGTATTTTTAAAAAACACAAACCCGCCGCAGGCGTTTTGTTTTCCTAAAATACGTCGAATATGCTTTCCATAAAATCACCGTCACGGGCGGCCATCAAAACATTTTTGCAGAAAAATGAGACGGGCGTTTTCTCTTATCCAGAAGTAGGTTTTTCAAAAAGCAACGATAGGGTAGCAGGCTATGACAACGACCTCAACCGGGCCTATTTGGGAAAGGGGGAAGCCGTTTTCAAAGCAGCCTGCGGGGCCATCCGGCAGTGGAAAATGTTCCCCGGCGGCTGGGTCTCTATCCGACCTGAAAATGCGCCTATCGAGGTAGGGCAGACGGTGGCCATGATTGCCAAAGTGATGGGTCTTTACTGGCTGAACAGTTGCCGCATCGTCTATATTTTGGAGGAAGACAAACCCGTTCGGCGTTTTGGCTTTGCTTATGGCACATTGGGGCAGCACGTCGAAAAGGGAGAGGAGCGGTTCAGTGTGGAGATGCTGCCCGACGGCTCGGTGTGGTACGACTTGCGGGCATACTCCAAGCCGCGTTTTTGGATGGCCAAAGTAGGCTATCCGATTGCCCGGAGGTACCAGCGGAAGTTTGTGGAGGAATCGAAATTGGCGATGCAGCGGGCGGTGAAAGAGGGCGAATGATACTGGTAGCACAGCGTATTGGTAGCACAGCGTTCACGCTGTCCCGGTAGCCGGCGTTCACGCCGGCCTATCATGAACGGCGTGAACGCCGTTGGCCCGGACAGCCTAAAGGCTGTGCTACCAAAAAACACTCAAAAACAATGAAGCTAAAATTCCGCCTCGTGGCAGGCACATTGATCTGGCTGGCATGGACTGCCTCTCAAATGCCCCTTCCCCTTGAAGCCGCATGGGCCAGGATGTTGCTGCTTTTTGCCCCGCTAGTCATCGTTCCGGTTGGTTTGGACCTTGCTGCCCTGCATTTGCCGGAGGAGGGGCGCCGGGCATATTTCCTTCCTTTGATTAAAAATTGGCAACTCCCCTCCGCTGCCCTTTTGTGCCTTGCCTATTCCCTTCCGCAGGGCATGTCGGCTGGTCTGTTGGCTGTTCCGTGGTTGCTGGAGACACTGCTCATTGCTTTTTTTGGGTTTAATAGACCCTATTCGGATTTGTGTGCGCCGGCACACAAACCGTCCAAATTCATTGCTTTTGAAAAGGCTTCATGCAAAAAATTTAGAATAAAGTCTAATAATTTGATGAAAAAAGAGGGGAGGGCTCTGCCAGGGCTGAGCATTTCGATGGGCATGGTTTACCTCTCTGTCGGGGGCATCTGGGCAGTGGTTGACCGGATGGGAATACGGCCTTTCATGTTCAGTCCCGAAATTGTTTTCCTCACCGTGGCGCATTTTCATTACGCGGGTTTTGTACTGCCGATAGTGGCTGGCCTGGTCATTTTAAAAATAAAAAACAGGTGGGCAAACATGGCCGTTGCGGGCATTCTTTCGGGCGTGGCCTGGGTGGCAGTGGGCATCACGGCTTCGCAATTTGGCGGCAGCCGGGAGATAGAAAGTTTTGCGGCTTGGTGGCTTGCCCTATCGGCTGTACTGCTCGCATTTTTTCAGGTAAAACTCGCCTTGCGGAAAAACGGGAATCCGCTGGTTTCAATGTTTTGGGCAGTGGCCGCCGTGTCCTTGACCGGCAGTATGGCACTGGCGGGGCTGTACGGGATGCGGCATGTTTTTCCGGTGTCCGGCCTCGATATCGCAATGATGCGGGCGCTGCACGGCTCGGCGAATGTGTTCGGTTTTGGGCTGTTCGCTTTGCTGGGCTGGTGGCTGGAATTTAGTGGGTTAGTGGAGTAGTGATTAGTAGAGTAGTGATTAGTGATTAGTAGTGCAGTGATTAGTAATTAGTTGACTAGTGATTAGTTCGCCAAATCCCTGATAATGTGGCATTTAACCAAAAACTAAATGGGTGTGACCGCCGCGTGATGTAGTCAATTTAGAGAAAATCCAAA
>DROJ01000361.1 GCA_011321935.1 Bacteroidota bacterium
ATGAATTTGGACGGTTTGTGTGCTGACGCACACAAATCCGAATAAGGTCTATTGAAGTACGCTGGCCTCTTCCCTGATGATGGTATAAGGTTCTTCGGTACAGTCCACGAGGGAAGAAGGTTGTGAACCTCCTGTCCCGCCATCAATTACTATATCCACCAAGTTTCCGAACATTTCGTTGATTTCCCAGGGTTCGTTGAGGTAGGTTTCATCCTCTCCCTGTTCGTCAAAACTTATCAGGGAAATAGAGAGCAGCGGCCTTCCCAGTTCTTCCACGATTGCTTGCGCAATCTTGTTGTCCGGTACCCTCACGCCGATTGTCCTCTTTTTGTTTTTCAACAATTTTGGGACGGCATTGCTCGATTTGAGGATGAAAGTGAAAGGGCCGGGCAAGTTCCTTTTTAAAAGACGGAAAAGCTGGTTGTCCATTTGCCAAGCGTACTCGGCCACTTGCCCGATGTCTTTGCAGACAAAACTGAGCATGGCCTTCCGTGGGTCGAGGTGCCTGATGCTGCATATTTTTTCCACTGCTTTTTTATTGAAAATATCGCAGCCGAGGCCATATACCGTATCGGTCGGGTAAATGATGACGCCCCCTTTTTCCAGCGTCCTTATTGTTTGTTCTATTTTTCTTGGCTCGGGGTTTTCGGTGTGTATTTGCAGAAGCATAGTGCAGTGATTAGTAATTAGTTGACTAGTGATTAGTCCGCCAAATCCCTGATAATGTGGCATTTAACCAAAAACTAAATGGTTAGCTAATTACGATTTGTACCAATAGTTTAAGTTGTTGGGTTGTCGGCGAATGCTTTATATACTGAACCTTTTTAGGATTTCCCGAGGGTTCGGGACAGGTCGTGTATTGAGCGTAGGTTCTCTCCGCCTTAGGCGGACTGGGGGCTGGCGAGGGCAAATGCACAAAACCTAAAAAGGTTCAGTATATTAGCCGCTAAATTCGGACTGACCGGGAATTTTTCCGAATACCAGTGCCGTTTATTTCTATTTTTTTTTCAAACAAATTTTATCAAAAGATGAAAACACTTCCCTGTTTGTTATTGCTTTCCTTTTTTGTTTTTTCTTGTAAAACGGAAAACCCAGCAGCAAAATTAGCGGCTGAAATCACTGCCCTCGAAGCCGAAATCGGTGCCGACCCCGGTGCCACCCAGGCCAAAATCCCGGCCTTGCTGGCAAAGTACGAAGAATATGTGGCGCTCAAAGAAGGGAGCGCAGAAGACAAAGTAAAATACTTGCTCCGCGCAGGCGAGATGGCTGCTCTGGTCGGGCAAAACGGCAAATCGCTGGGCTATTACGACCAGGTCATTTCGCAATTTCCCGATAGCCCCAAAGCGGCCACCGCACTGTTCATGAAAGGCTATACCCTCGATGACAAACTGGGCCGGATAGATGAGGCGAAGGCCGTTTATGAAGAATTTTTGAAAAAATACCCGGACGATGACTTTGCCGACGATACCCAGTTTTTATTAAAAAACCTGGGCAAAACAGAGGAGGAGATCATCAAGCAGTTTGAGGCAAAATGATCCGGGTTTTGGGCAAAAAAAAACAGGGTAACAACAATGTTGCACCCTGTATAACCCCAAAAAACCAAATGAAAACAATCTACATATATCTTGGTTCAGGCAGTCAAAGCCAAAAACTTTTTAAGTCATGTGCTGAAAAAATATTGGGATCAGCATTTTTTTTGACCGCCCTACTTGTTATTTCAAAAGACGTCCTTTTGACGGGGGATGGAAAGAAGGTCACACTTTTTTGAAAAAAAAAATAAAATATCTCGAAGCGAGATTTATAGTGTGAGAGGTAAAATAGGTGTCAAAAGAACAAGTGATTTATGTTGTTGAGCAAGCCTTCAAAGCTTGGGCAAAGGTAAAATATTTCTTTATACAAAGTGCTTTTTACATGAAAAAACTTTCATATGGTCATGTTTTGGTGAATGGCAGTAGAAAAGCGGTTATGAAATGCTTTTTTTGGGGCCGCATATTTTGTTCCGTACAAATCAGTGGAATCCGTGGCGGGCTGACAATAAGCTAAACAGCCACAAAAAAAAATCAAAAAAAAATATTTTGGCAAAAATCAAAAAAGTCTTCATTTGTTCAAATTGCGGCTCTTCCTATCCCAAATGGATGGGCAAGTGCAACGCTTGCGGTGAGTGGAATACCATCCAAGAAGAGGTCATCGTAAAAGAAACCAAGCCCGAGCAGCGCACCCGGATTTGGAAAGGCCCCGACGGCAAACTGAAAGAGCCCAAGCCCGTCGCATTGCCCGAAGTAAAGGCTGGCACCACCCACCGCCTCGTCACCCCCGACAGCGAACTCAACCGGGTGCTTGGCGGGGGCATCGTCAGCGGCTCCTTGGTCTTGATCGGCGGGCAGCCCGGCATCGGCAAGTCAACCCTCCTCCTGCAATTGGCACTCAACCTGAAAGCCAAGATACTTTACGTCAGCGGAGAGGAAAGCGAGGAACAGATCAAGATGCGGGCAGACCGCCTCGGCAACCTGCAGTCGGACTGCTACCTGCTCACCGAAACCAATTCCTCCAAAATACTCAACCACGCCCAGATACTCGAACCCGACCTCATCATCATTGACTCGATACAGACCCTTTCCTCTCCGCACATCGAGTCCACGCCGGGCAGTGTTTCGCAGGTGAGGGAATGCGCGGGCGATTTGCAGCGCTTCGCAAAAGAGACCAACATCCCGATTTTCCTCATTGGCCACATCACCAAAGACGGCGCCATCGCCGGGCCAAAACTGCTCGAACACATCGTGGATACAGTGCTGCAGTTCGAGGGCGACCGCAACTATACCTACCGCATTTTGCGAACGCTGAAAAACCGCTTCGGCAGCACCGACGAACTCGGCATTTATGAAATGCAGGCCAACGGCCTCCGCCAAGTCTCCAACCCCTCCGAACTCTTGCTTTCGCAAACCGACGAGGAACTCAGCGGCAGCACCGCAGCGGCCACGATGGAAGGCATGAGGCCCATGCTCATCGAAACGCAGGCGCTCGTCACCACCGCAGTCTATGGAACGCCGCAGCGCACCGCCACCGGTTTCGACCTCCGCCGCCTCAGCATGCTGTTGGCAGTGCTGGAAAAAAGGGGCGGCTTCCCATTTGCCCAAAACGATGTCTTCCTCAACCTTGCCGGCGGCATCCGCGTGGACGACCCCGCTATTGACCTCGGCATAGTGGCCGCCCTCATTTCTTCCCTGCAGGACGTGGCCGTTCCCAGCAATGTCTGTTTTGCGGGGGAGGTCGGCCTGAGCGGCGAAATACGCGCCGTCAACCGCATCGAACAGCGCATCCAAGAGGCCGACCGCCTCGGCTTCAAACAGATTTATTTTTCAAAATACAACACCAAGGGCCTCGACCCCAAGCGCTATAATATCGAACTGAAAACAGTGGGGAAAATGGAGGAGCTTTATAAGGCGCTGTTTGAGTGAAGTTGATGGGGTGCAGTTTTTTTTGGGAGTAAAAATCAAAATTGATGGCTGATAATCAGCAACTTACGTTTACTAAACTTTCAAAGTTTAGTAAACGTCAAAACGCAGACCCTTTCCTACCTCAGCAGCGTCACATCCCCTTTCAATAACCTCACATCCCCGTCTATCAGCTCCACTTCCGCAAACCACGCAAAAACAGCAGGGTTCATTTCTTGCCCCTTGTGCTTGCCGTCCCAACCAAACTGCGGGTCGTTCGGCTGAAAGTCGAAATACTCAAAAACGGACTCTCCCCACCGGGAAAAAATCCGGAAAGAATTGACCTTCGCAATGCCGTTGCCGCCCGCGTAAATCTGGAAAATGTCGTTGATGCCGTCGCCGTTCGGGGAGAAGGCATTGGGCACATAAATATCGGTGAGGGAGTTGGGATCGGACATGCCTGCGGCGGGCTCCCAAAAAACCCCGCTGAAAGGCTCCAGCATCGAGCCGTTGAGGCTGACCGTTTCGCCGGGCGCGCATATGACAATATCTGGCCCGGCGTCAACCGTAAGTGGATTGAAAGGGGGAGTGGTGGCGCTGGCAAAGAAGGGCAAAAGAAGTAAAAGAAAGGATAGATATTTTTCCATACTCTGGGAATTAGTGGTTCGATTCGTAATTAGCGGACTATTTGTTTTTTAGTAAACACCACATTATCAAGGATTTGGCGAACTAATCACTAATCACTAATCAACTAATTACGAATCACGAATCACTGCATTAGGTATTTCTCTGCCACCAAAATCAGTGAAATCTCCAGAGTTGGCAGGAAGGTAGGATTTAGGTGCTACATTTGCCGTTTGAAATAGAAATGGTTTGAATGGCTGAACGGTTAAATGGTTTTTTCCCGTAGGCAAGTATTCCTCCTACGGGAAAAAACCATTTAACCATTCAGCCATTCAAACCATCCAGTCATTCCAACAATGAAAATAATCTGTATCGGCCGCAACTATATTGACCACGCAAAAGAACTGAGCAACCCGGTGCCGGGCAAGCCACTGGTTTTCATGAAACCGCCATCGGCATTGCTCATCAACGGGAAGCCGTTTTACTATCCCGGTTTTACAAAAGACCTGCACTACGAGCTGGAAGTGGTGCTGAAAATATGCAAAAACGGGCGGCACGTGCAGCCAGAATTTGCCAGCGGCTATTACCAGGAAGTGTCGCTTGGCATCGACTTCACAGCCCGCGATGTGCAGGCAGAATTAAAGAAAAAAGGTCACCCCTGGGAGATTGCCAAGGGCTTCGACCATTCCGCCGTCCTGGGGACTTGGGTCGGTCTGCGGGATGTGCAAAAGGACGGCAACATTGAATTTGAACTGAAAAAGAACGGCGAAAGGGTACAGCACGGCAATACCCGTGACCTTATCTTTTCTTTCGACTATCTCATCGTTTACATCTCCCGGTATTTCAAGCTGCAAATGGGCGACCTTATTTATACGGGCACGCCCGCTGGTGTCGGCCCGGTAAAGATCGGCGACCTACTGGAAGGTGTCATTTATAAAAACGATGGAAGTACGGAGCAACTGTTGAGCTGCCGGGTGAAGTGAACCACGGTTTCATCGTTTCACTGCTTGTAGTGAAACGATGAAACGATGGATCATTGAAATCAGATCTTATACCCTATCCCAACAGAAAGCAGTGCGGCGCTGAAGCCTATTTCGCCGAAGGCGGTCCACCTCTTGTTGATGGCATAGCGGCCACCGATGAAAGCGGAATAAGCGAAGGTATTGCGCTTTGGCTTGATGCCCATGTGGCGTTGGATGTAGTCAAAGCCGCCCTGGTCAACGCTGAATTTTTGAATGTTGACACCTAATAGGGCGCCACCATAAAAATCGAGGTTTTTCAAGTGGGTAAAATGAAAGGTCGGGCGGAGCGCTATCTGCCGGGTGTTGTTGGTCACCCGCTGGAAAATGCCATCAGGGACGATGATCGGCTCTGCTTCGTGGATGGAATGGGTGTAAGAAAGGCCGAGCGAGAAATTGTCGCTGAACATCCTATCCACTTTGACAGTGAGCGGCGGCATTTTGGCATTGGCATGGTCAACAATGACAGCGGTTGTAAGGAGGCCATATCCGATCTGGACATCTGTTTGCCCTTTTTGGAAAAGGCGTGCAGGCTTTGAAGATTTCTGTGCGGCAAGGTTGATGGAAAACATTAAAATGGTTACCAATCCGAGAAGTAGGTTTTTCATGACAAATGTGTTTTTTATAATCCTGATGCCGAGTTACTCCGATGGGCAGCGGCATAGCAATGCCCGTTCGGCCCAACTGGGCAGAAATGCAGGATTAGAGAGTTCTGCAATAAAAGTGAATAAATGGCTGGCCTTTTTTATTGGTGAGTCCGGAACTGCCAATTTATTAGGCCAAAGTGGAATGGTAGATTTAAATCATAAGCAGTGTGCGCGAAGTGCATTTAGGAAAACAAGGTGCATAGGAAGCCCATACATGGCATGTTTCCATGTTAAAAAATCAGAGAATATTTTTGTGTTACCGCGTTCGGAAAAATGATTTCGTATATACAGACACTTAATTAAACCTGTGCCCCTAAATTAAACCGGGACTATTTCGTCATATAGCTGTCAAATAAAAAGATGCTCCAAAGATGCAATTAAAAAACGCTCTTGTCAAGGTGTTTGCCATGCTGATAATAAAATTTTAACGCTTCTGTCAATTACTTTATTATCTGCCTTATAAATTTGCCTGCAACCATTAGGAACGGTGAAATAATAAATTAAGATTCTTGGGTGAATTATTTTTTTCTCTAACAGCTTGTCCCGAAATTTCGGGAAGGCGAAAAACGCAGACATAGCAGGGCTACGGCGAGTATTTTCAACAAAGTTAGAGGGAAAAAGAAACAGCCAAGAATCTTAATTTATTGTTTCATCGTTCCTTAGATTCCTATTGTTGGAAAAACGCTACAAGGAACCATCTATTTTTGCTTCTTTGACTGTAATGACGGAAACGGTGGGGCAGGGGTTGGGTCTTTTCTTTTTTTTATAGAAAAACTTCAATTTATCCCAAAATACTATCTTTGCGCCCCCTTAATAAATGGTGGGTGGTAAATGGTGAGCGGCGAATGTTTTTATACTTCTCCTTTCCTCATTCTTTATTGCGTTCACCTCACATTCATAATCCTTATAAAGTGCTGAATGCCAAACGCGGACGGGTGAATATATTCAACACATAACCCGCTTCGCCTTTGCCTGTTCATCATTAATCATCAGAAAAATGCCATATCTATTCACTAGCGAAAGTGTATCGGAAGGACACCCGGACAAGGTTTCCGATCAGATTTCAGATGCTTTGGTCGATCATTTCATTGCCTTTGACCCCAGCTCAAAAGTTGCCTGCGAAACCCTCGTCACCACGGGGCAAGTGGTGCTTGCCGGCGAAGTCAAAACAAAGACCTATCTCGACGTGCAGCAGATAGCCCGAGATGTGATCAAGCGCATTGGTTACACCAAATCGGAGTATATGTTCGAAGCCCATTCTTGTGGGGTCATGTCTTCTATCCATGAGCAATCGCCCGACATCAACCAGGGCGTGGAGCGCAAAAAGAAAGAAGACCAGGGCGCCGGCGACCAGGGCATGATGTTCGGTTATGCGACCAACGAGACCGATACTTATATGCCCCTGGCACTTGACCTGTCGCACAAAATATTGAAAGTGATGGCAGACATCCGCAAGGCGGGCAAAAAAATGAAATACCTCCGGCCCGATGCCAAGTCGCAGGTTACCATCGAATATAGCGACGACAATGTGCCTGTCCGTATTGACAGCATTGTCGTTTCGACCCAGCACGATGATTTTGCGGCCGACAAAAAAATGTTGGCGACCATCAAAGAAGACGTTATAAAAACAGTGATACCTCTGGTGAAAAAACAATGCTCCAAAAAGGTGCAGAAGTTGTTCAACAATAAAATAACCTACCATGTGAACCCGACCGGAAAATTCGTGATCGGTGGCCCCCACGGCGACACCGGCCTTACCGGAAGGAAAATCATCGTGGACACATACGGCGGCAAAGGCGCGCACGGCGGCGGCGCTTTTTCTGGCAAAGACCCCTCAAAGGTTGACCGTTCGGCAGCTTATGCGACCCGGCACATCGCAAAAAACCTAGTGGCCGCAGGTGTGTGCAACGAAATATTGGTGCAGGTATCTTATGCTATCGGCGTGGCCAAGCCTACCAATATATATGTGAACACTTATGGCTCTGCCAATGTGGACATGAACGATGGAAAGATCGCAAAAGTGGTATCTGAAATTTTTGACATGCGCCCTTATGCCATCGAAAAACGCCTGAAACTGCGCACGCCCATTTATTCCGACACGGCAGCTTATGGCCATATGGGCCGCAGGCCGGAAAAGAAAAAAGTATCTTTCACCAATGGTTCTGGCAAAACGATCACTAAATCGGTGGAGACATTTACTTGGGAAAAACTGGATTATGTGAAGAAGGTGAAGCGGGCGTTTAAAATAAAATAATTATTGGCAAAGCCAATGAAATAAACCTTATTGAAAAAGGCTGGCATTTACGCCAGCCTTTTTTATTTCATAAAATGTAAAATCCGGACTTGTCCTGTATGCTGTCAGTCAAGGGCCATAAAACGCAAAACCCAAAATTAAATTAAAAGCAGGTTTTATACTGCACCAAAACCTATTGTTTTTGGGCGGTGTATCAGATGTTATGCTTTTTTTCTTTTTTTCCGAGGGTCTCACGACACTCGCTAAGATATGCCGTCCCCGCGGGACTATGATAGACAGGCTTTCCACATAGTGCAGTGATTCGTAATTAGTTGATTAGTGATTAGGGTGTGACCGCCGCGTGATGTAGTCAATTTAGAGAAAATCCAAAATTGTCAATGAAGGTCCAAAATTGCTCCCACCTGCCATCGGTATGATATAAAGCCCTCATAACCAGTGTCTTTTGCGCACCGTCAATTTTCCACTTCATG
>DROJ01000362.1 GCA_011321935.1 Bacteroidota bacterium
TGTGGAAGATGCGGGCAACAATGGACAGGGCTATGTCCTGGAGACAAGCACCTGTGATTTGGGAAAACACTATTTTTATTTCAGGGACGGCACGGGCAACGACTTCAACAGTTCGGAACAGTACCGGTTCAGCGTCACTTTTACTCCTTTTAGCTCGGTTGATTTATGTGAGTGCAATAACTCATTCAGCAGTGCCTGCCCAATAGGAATTTGCGATACGGTATTGGCCGTCATATCTCCGTGGTTCAATGATTTTAATCCGTTCATAGAGGACGAAGACTTTTATCAAATTGAGCTTGCCGGGTCAGAAGAAGTCAATGTGAATATATCTTTGGTTTCTCCCAATATTCGGATTTGTGTAAATATTTATAATTCCTCTCAAGTGCTTATAGATAATTTTAGTGGCAATATTGGTCAGGCGTTGAACTTTAATTTCATCCCACCTAATGACGGGATTTATTATTTTAAAATTACAGATTGTAACGATAACTTTGATTCACAAAACCAATATGAGCTGACGATTGGCTGCAATTTAATTAGCAGTACAAATGATTTGGAAATAGACAAAACAGTCCAATTGTCCCCCAACCCATTCAATGACCAATTCTCTATCCAATCCGAACATCCCATCCAAAACCTTCAGGTTTTCAATGCCATCGGAAATCAAATTTTCTTTCATGAAGGAGCGGGTTTTAATGAAATAAAAACGGATGATTGGCAGAGCGGCATTTATTTCATATTGATTCAGACGGATGCGGGGCTGGTAGTTCGGAGGGTGATTAAACGATAATGAAAAAAGGATTTTCAATTTTAATAAAAACAAAAACTCAAAAAATATTGAACCATGTTTCGGATAATCAAACATTATAGCTTACTACTCCTACCTATTTTTTTATTGTCTCCTTATATAGGAAATGCACAACTAAAGATGCCTACACGAGAAAATATAAGGAAGGCAGGAGAAGTTGTTCGTGAAGGGAGGAGGTTTGTAAAAGAAGTTCAAAAATTCACCAACGAATTAGAACGCTCGACAAAAGAATTCAACGAGTTGGTGACGGTGGTCAAAGGGGATTCCAACTCTAAAAGGAGACGTAAAACAAAAAGCATAAAAATAAGAAATGGAAAGATAGAAGATGTGGGGTGGGAGCCTGTTGTATATTTTGAAAATGAACTTTTCCCATCTACAATAGTAAGCCTTGCATCCTACCGCGGTGATTTTACGCCCGAACTGGAAGTGATAAGCCGGCCGGTGGGATTTAAAGTCATATCAAATATGCAAGGTTTCTCATTAAGATGGGAAATAGAATGTATTGACAAGCGATTTTTCGATAAGGTTTCAGGCGAGTTTGTATATGAGCAACCGGGCAGGGAAGTTTTTGTGATGCCTGAAATACCATGGAATTTTACCTCGCTCACCCATCAGATTTCAAGTACGCCCGTCCAATTGGTTTACCGTCTTTTCGACACGAAAGGGAAAAAAATAGAGAAAGTAATACGGGTCAATATGAGGAGCATTAACGACTGTATATGGCGATATAGAGATACAAAAATGTACTATCTTTTTGCAGCATATGTCCAAGAAAGCTATCCCGAAATTGACAACATTTTGAAAAGTGCTTTAGAAACGAAAATGACCGATGCTATAATGGGTTATCAGGGTTCAGAAGACGAGGTGCTATTGCAAGTAGCTGCCATATGGAAAGTGTTGCATGATAGGGGATTTCAATATAGCAGTATAACAACACCTTCTGTATTGAATCAAGCCAGTTATAGCAGTCAGTCCGTCAGGACTTTTGAGTCGGCGTGTAAAACGAGCCAGGCGAACTGTGTGGACGGGACAGTCGTCTTGGCATCTGTTCTTAGGAAAATAGGAATATCCGTTGAAATGGTTTTTGTCCCGGGGCATTGCTTTTTGGCCTTCTATGCTGATGCAAAAGGAGAAAAAAGATATTTCTTGGAAACGACCTATTTAGGTTCTCCTGTACTTGTGGATGACTTAGAAACGGAGGAGGAAGAACTGTCTGCATATTTAGCCCATTTCATTCAAGCGCTAGAGTTAGGGAAGAAAAAATATGACGAATATTCCGCTTCTCCTTATTTTAACGCAATAAATATTGAGAAGGCGAGGGGCTTGATTAATTCTATTCCGTTTTGATAGTATTGGTAAGATACCAAAGCCGTTAAGAATGTATGACCGGGTAGAAAAGAAGGTGGCAATCTATACCCCTACCGCTTTTTCACCAAACAATGACGGCATAAACGATACTTTCACCCTTTTCGCTAAAGAATCTGCTGTTGCCCAAATCAATTATCTCCGGATTTTTAACCGTTGGGGCAACCTCGTTTTTGAGCAAAATTATTTCGCCCCAAACCAATTGGACCTGGGCTGGGACGGCACCTTTAAAGGGGAGCATTTAAACCCCGGCCTCTTCGTCTGGGTGGCAGAGGTGGTATATGTGGACGGGAGGCGGCAGGTGCTGGAAGATGGGGTACAGTTGGTTCGGTAATTAACGAATATTAAAACAATCACGATGAACAGGTTTTTTTTATTGGTAAATATATTGGTGCTATTTTCCGCTTGTAAAAAAGATGTTTCAGGAGATGGGGGACAGGATGCGCCCACGCTTACTGTCAAACAAGAAGAAACAACTGTCCCTCCTCAGCCAACAGGAACAATTGCAGACACACTTGTGGCTATCGGCTGGATGCAGGAGGGGCAAGACAAATTTATATTGGCCCAATATGATACTGCGTTGATATTATATAATAAGGCGCTCGAAATATTCAAAAAATATCCAAAAGATGCGAGTAAACACATCATTACAGCAGAACTTTTGGTCGCAGCGTTCAATGCAGCGACAAGTCAGAATGTGCAGCAATCCTATGCCGTTGCCCGGAAAGCGCTTGCATATTATGCAAAAAATGAAGGGAGTCTGTCGTCTCATAATTCCGGGGTAGCCTATCAATTGATTGGAAGCTACCACTTCTCTGAGGGCGACCTGGACAGCTCCTTGTACTATTTCAAAAAGGCATTGCATATTTTTAAAAACGAACCTGTAGAGGATATATACACTATTGCCATGAGCCATTCCAATATTGCCGGCATATTGAGCCGCCTTGGGATGAACCGAAAAGGGATGGAACATAGCCGAAAGGCCTTGGAAATGATGGAGCAAAAATATGGTAAATACCACCCTGCAAACGCGCGTATTTACAATAATATGGCAGTGCTTTTTGCCGAACTGGAAGACTATTCCAATGCCTTGATTTATTTTAGGCACTTAGTGCAGATTTATAATAAAACCCCTCCTTCCCCTAATTCTAAAGCATTGACCCTAAATAATTACGGAAATGTTTTAGCAAATACCGGCCATTTTAAAGAAGCCACTAAATTTTTGGAACAGGCCAAACAGATTGTCACCGATTCGTTGGGCAAGGCACACCCTTTGTTGGGCAGTGTGCATTATTCCATTGGAATACTGAAATATGAGCAAAAGGAATATAGCAAAGCCATATCTCATTTTCAAAAAGCGGTTGATATTTGGCAACCCTACCTGACCCTGAACCACCCCGCTATTGCAGGCAGCTACGATTATATAGGTGTGGCCGCCTACCGCAAAAAAGAGTATGAAAAAGCAAGGGAATATATTTTGAAAGCCATAGGCATTGACACAAGAGTAATGGGACCGAACTACCCGGATGTCGCAATGTTTTTCAATGAAATTGCAGATTTGGAAATCCATCTCGGCAACCTGAAAAAAGCGCAATATTATTTGGACAATGCCTTTAAAACCCTGAATTACAGGCCGGAAGATACTTTCTTTTGTGAGAATACAATCTCTCCAAAAATATTGATGGAATCATTGCATTTACAGGGGAGGTTGTATTTTAAATTGTTTGAGAAAAGACGTGTATTGTTTTATTTAAAAAAATCATTAATGGCTTTTAACAAGGCCATAGAGACTATTGATTTTATAAAAACAAACCTTTTGGACTTTGCCTCTCAAAGGTATTTGTTTCAAAATTCATATATCGTTATCGAAGATGCCATTCAGGCAAATAAAGTTGCCTGTTCTGAATTTTCGGACAAATCTTTTTGTCAATATGCATTTGTGCTGGCTGAAAAACAAAAGGATGTCTTCTTGTCGAGGACTTTACGGGAAAATGACTTTTTTGCAGAATATGTATTGACCGACACCTTGTTTTTGAAAGAAAGAAAAATCAGGACTTCTATTGCTGATTTAGAGAGAAAGGCTTTTACAGTTAATGCTGCTCCTGTCCATGATGATTCCCTGATAAATGAAATCAACAGTAAAATATTTTATCTAAAAAATGATTATGGAAAATTAATGGAGGTGATTGAAAAAAATTATCCCGATTTTTATAATGCCAAAAATAATCGTGATATAGTTAGCATAAAACACCTCCAAGACACCCTCCTCTCCCCCCACCAATCCCTCCTCGAATACTTCGTCGGCGACTCCACCATATTCCTATTCCTCATCACAAAAGACACTTTCCACGTCGCACAAGTAAAGCGGGATTTCCCATTAAAAGAATGGGTCGAACAAATGCGCGAAGGCATATACGCGCCATATACCGCCCATGCCAACAAAAAAAAATCCGCCCAAAAATACGCCGGTGCCGCCCATAAACTATACAACAAAATATTCCGGCCGGTCGCCCATTTGCTGCCCGAAGGCAGCGACCTCATCATCGTGCCCGACGGCGAGTTGGGTTATATCCCCTTCGATGCCCTTTTGGATAAAATGCCGGGCGACCCGGCAAATTTCAATGCTTCCGACTACCCTTACCTGTTGAAACACTATACCATCAGCCTTTCCTATTCCGCCACTTTATTAAAAGAAATGCGGCAGCGGAAGCACCTCAAAGAACCCACCAAAAACCTATTGGCATTCGCCCCCGGGTTTGCCATAAAAAATACAGCCCTCGCCCAGCAATATATGGACACCACCAACCTCCGCTCCGGTATGGACGAACTGCCCCACAGTATCGAGGAGGTGGAATATATCCGCTCATTGGTCGGCGGGAAAATATGTACCCGTGAGCAGGCCACCAAAAAGAACTTCCTCCGGGAGGCTTCCGCTTACCGGGTCATCCACCTCTCCACCCACGGCATCCTCAACGACCGCACGGGCGACTATTCTTTTCTCGCATTTTATGATCCCGATAATAATCCCGAAACCGATTGGCTCTACAACCGGGAATTGTACAACCTCCAATTAAATGCCGACATGGTCGTCCTTTCCGCCTGCGAAACGGGCATCGGCGAACTGCAACGGGGCGAGGGCATCATCAGCTTGGCGAGGGGTTTTTCTTATGCCGGGGCGAAGAGCATTGTCACCAGTCTATGGAAAGTGAGCGATGGGCATACCAGCCATTTGATGAAATATTTTTATCAAAAAATAAAAGATGGGATGCCCAAAGACCAAGCACTACGGGCGGCTAAAATGGAATATATAAGCGACCCCTTTGTCGGTAATTCTCATTCTCCTTTTTATTGGGCAGGTTTTTTTGCCATCGGCGACATGTCACCGGTCCAATTGTCGCCCCCTCCTGCCCCGCTTTGGCAATGGTTGTTGGGTGGAGTATTAGGCTTGTTGTTATTGAGGTTTGTTGTTTTAAAATTTTATGGAAAGAAAAAATTTGAATAGAGCTGGTGAGGGAAGCGATTTGTTCCGAAAAGCCCGAAAAATGCCGCTGTCTTTCTAACCCATACCCCACATTTTTCAGCGAGCCTCCCCAATAAACCTCCCTGCCTGTCGGTACGTCCGCATGGACAGGCAGGTTGGGCGGCTACAAAAAAGCCCCGGCCAAAAACTGGCCGGGGCTTCTTTCAAAACCTATGTATTCCGGGCATCAGGCTTTCACCAAGCCCTTTGCTTCTTCGATGATCTTCTCCGCGATGTTCTTCGGGCACTCGGCAAAATGCGAGAACTCCATGGTAGAACTTGCCCGGCCAGAAGTGATGGTACGCAGCGCCGTCACATAACCGAACATTTGCGAAAGCGGCACATCGGCCTGAATGGCAACGGCCCCGCCCGAACGTGGTTCTTGTCCTTTTGGCAGGCCGCGGCGGCGGTTCAGGTCGCCGATCACTGGGCCGGTATATTCTTCTGGTGTCACTACTTCGAGTTTCATGATGGGTTCCATCATCACCGGCTTGCACTTGTGGGCAGCAGCACGGAAACCTTCTTTGGCACAAAGCTCGAAGGCGATGGGCTTGGAATCCACGGCGTGCATGCCCCCGTCGAATACCCGTACTTTCATGCTTTCGATATCGTAACCTGCGAGGACGCCGTTGGCCATCATGGCCGTAAAGCCGTCCTTGATGGGCTTCTGGTAGTTCTTGTCAATTTTACCACCGACGATGTCCCACTCAAACTGGAGCTTGGTTTTGCCGCTTTTGAAATCATCTGATTCGAGGAATTCGGCATCGGCAGGGCCGAGTTCAAATTCCATGTCGGCAAAGAGACCGGAACCGCCCGACTGTTTTTTCAGGCGCTCGCGGTGGGTCACCGTTTGTGTCAGTGCTTCTTTGTAGCTCACCTGTGGCTCGCCCTGGTTGCACTCTACCTTGAACTCCCTGCGCAGGCGGTCAACGATGATTTCCAAGTGCAGCTCGCCCATCCCGCTGATAATGGTCTGGTTGGTTTCGTGGTCAACCCTGACTTTAAACGTCGGGTCTTCCTCCGACAGCTTGGCCAGTGCCATGCCCAGCCTGTCCATGTCTTTTTGTGACTTAGGCTCAACGGCAATACCGATCACCGGGTCAGGGAAAGTCATGCTTTCCAGCACGATGGGATGTTTCAGGTCGCATAAAGTATCGCCCGTGCGCAGGTCTTTAAAACCAACGGCAGCGGCAATGTCGCCTGCCTCGACCGAGTCAATTGCATTCTGCTTGTTGGAGTGCATTTGGTAGAGGCGGGAGATACGCTCTTTTTTGCCCGAACGGGTATTCAAAACCGCTGTACCAGCATCCAGTTTACCGGCATAAACCCGCATGAAAGCCAAACGGCCAACATATGGGTCGGTAGCGATTTTAAATGCCAGTGCAGTAAACGGCTCGTCCACAGAAGGCTTGCGGGTTTCTTCTTCGTCCGTTTTTGGATTGATGCCAACGATGTCCTCTACATCTAATGGAGAAGGCAAAAATTCACAAACGGCGTTCAGCAATGCTTGGACTCCTTTATTTTTAAAAGCCGAGCCGCACATCATCGGGCAGATGGTCATGTCGCGGGTTGCTTCGCGGATGGCCGCCCTTACTTCATCCACGGTGATGGAGTCTGGATCATCGAAGAATTTTTCCATCAATGATTCATCGTATTCGGCGACTGCTTCGAGCAGGTCGGCACGGGATTTTTCCACTATCTCTTGGAGGTCTTCGGGAATGGGTATCACCTCATAGGTCATGCCCTGGTCGGCCTCGTTCCAAACGATGGCTTCCATGGTGATGAGGTCAACCACCCCTTTGAAACGCTCCTCTGCCCCGATAGGGATTTGGAGCGGAACTGCCTTTGCTCCCAGTTTTTCCTTGACATCGTTCACGACGTTGAAAAAATCAGCGCCGCTCCTGTCCATTTTATTTACAAACCCGATGCGCGGTACCCGGTAACGGTCAGCCTGGCGCCAAACGGTTTCCGATTGTGGCTCTACACCCGATACGGCGCAAAACAATGCGACCGTTCCGTCAAGCACCCGCAGCGAGCGCTCTACCTCAACGGTAAAATCAACGTGGCCGGGGGTATCTATGATGTTGATGGCATACTCTTGGCCTTTCCACTTCCACTCTGTTTTGGTGGCAGCAGAGGTGATGGTAATACCGCGCTCTTGTTCTTGCTCCATCCAATCCATGGTGGCAGCTCCGTCGTGTACTTCCCCTATCTTATGGGTCAGTCCGGTATAAAAAAGGATGCGCTCGGTGGTGGTCGTTTTACCTGCATCAATGTGGGCAGCAATGCCGATGTTCCTGGTGAATTTTAAATCTTTTGACATATCTGTGTTTCCCGAAAGGGTTTAAAAAATGAAAATGTAAAATTGGTGAATTGGTATTACGTAGCTGCCAAAATATGTTTCGCCATTTGTTCTTCCAACAGCTATTTGATTTGGGCGAAGCCCATAAAATACAAAGGGCCAAAAAACCAACGAGTTTGAAAAGCGCATCGGGTGAAGGCTTTTCAAACTCGTCGAAGTTGTCCTGCCTGTCCATGCGGACGTTACCGGGGGCAGGTTTATATCTGCCTGTGCTTAAACCCTGAAGTGGGCAAATGCACGGTTGGCCTCTGCCATGCGGTGGGTATCTTCCTTCCGCTTCACGGCAGCGCCTTCCCCTTTGGAAGCGGCGATCAGTTCAGCGGCCAATTTTTCGGCAAAACCCTTTCCGCTGCGCTCGCGGGCAAAGCGGATCAGCCATTTCATGCCGAACATCATTTTGCGCTTGGCGCGGATCTCTTGGGGTATCTGGAAAGTAGCACCGCCGATCCTCCTTGCTTTTACCTGCACTTGTGGCATGGCATTGTTCAATGCTTTTTTCCAAACCGCATGTTCGTCCTGCTGGGTACGCTCTTTGATGATGTCCATGGCATTGTAGAACAATTTGAATGCGACCGATTTTTTTCCTTCGAGCATTATGTTGTTCACAAATTGGGTTACCATCGGGTCGTTGTACCGAGGGTCTGGCTTGATGATTCTTACTTTTGGTTTATGCTTCCTCATTTGATAAGGATTGATTTTTTTAAGCAGGATCGAGGAATAGCCCCTTCCTGCACATTAATATATAGGACTATAAATAAAAATGAAAAACCCAATCACTGATAGACTCTTCCACCGGGGTTTTTCATTTTCATTTCCATTTTATTTTTATTTCTTAGGTGCTTTGGTGCCGTACTGGCTGCGGCTTTTCCGCCTGTTCTGCACACCTGCGGTATCCAATGCACCACGGACGATGGTGTAACGAACGCCCGGCAGGTCTTTTACACGCCCCCCGCGCACCAATACGATGGAGTGCTCCTGAAGGTTGTGGCCTTCGCCGGGTATGTAACAGATTACTTCCGCTCCGTTAGTGAGCCTTACTTTAGCTACTTTGCGGAGTGCCGAGTTCGGCTTCTTCGGGGTAGTGGTATAGACCCTCGTGCATACCCCCCTGCGCTGTGGGCAAGAGTCCAAAGCACGGGATTTGCTCTTCAAGATTATTCTTTTTCTACCCTTGCGGATCAATTGATTGATAGTAGGCATAATTGCTTGTTGTATCTTCTTTTTCGATGCCTGCCCAACCGGTAGGCAAGTTTTTTCAATTCAAAACGGCCTTTCAAAAAGACCCCAAAACGGCCCGTTTTTTTATAAAAACGCCCGTTTTTGAAAAGCGAGCGCAAATGTAGTGCTTTTCATTGAGATATAATAGGCAGGCATTAAAAATATTTTTCCGCTGAAAACCGCCGCTGCGCTTCTGCTTTTGGGGCGAAAATAAAATTGGCCGGAGGGTCTTTTTAGGCATTTGTTTTTGGGCATTTGTTTAGTTTTTCAAAATATTCCCCTCGCACATTGGCGGCTTCTTCCCATGTCCATGCACCTTTTTGGCACGGCCTTCCCAAAGGCGGCTTTTTTTCTCCGCCTTCGGCAAATGAAAGTTCCGTTCATCACCCCGATTTTGCAATTGGTCACCTTTCATATGAACAAACCAACATGTTTTCAGATGTTTGCCCACCGATTAAAAAAAACTTTCCCGAACAGCTTCATAAAACAAAAAGTGCCTCATATACATATCCAAATTTTGTCCGAAGAAACCAGCTTTATAAACACCTAGATCGGATTGTCCGCATTATGAAGCACATGTAGGTTACAATTTGATTTTGACCGATTCGATTGGAGTGGTGCGCCGGAAAATTTCCGGTGCGCTTTTTTTTTGCCCTGCCATGATCAATTCTGTTCAAAGGCGACCGTGAATTTTGTCCCTTCCCCTTCTTTGCTTTCGATGCACAATTTTCCGTTGTTGCATTCTATCAATTTGGTGCAGGTCTGCAGGCCGAGGGCGTTGCCTTTTTCGTCCCCTGTGCCACGGGTACTGTTAACGGCATCTCCCCTTAATATTTTTTTGATCAAGCGGCCGTCCATGCCAACGCCATAGTCCTGGATTTCTATGGCTATATTGTTTCCTTTTTTATAAGACCTTAAATTGATTTGATTATCGGGAAAAGAATATTTTATGGCATTGTGCAACAGGTTTCTGATTATTATCGAAAATGCGTTTTCATCGCAATAGGCGATGTGCTCCTTTTTTATGCCGTTGTTTATTTTGATTTTTTTCGGCTCGCTGAAATACTTTAGGTCGTTGATAATATTTTCGCTGATAGCAGCTATGTCAATATTTTCGGGATTATTGACAAATTGGTCTTTTTGGCTGACCGCCCAGTCCAGCAAATTGCTCAAGACCCGGTTGACCCTGTTGCCCGACCGCTCGAAATACTCCCCCAGTTCGAGCAACTGTTCGGGGTCTCCTTTTTTAATCAGATAATTTATTTTTTTTGTCAAATTATTGAATGACATCGCCGGCCCTTTCAGGTCGTGGGCAAGGGTAGCAAACAACCGGTTTTTGGAAGCGTTCAGTTTTTCGAGCTGGCGGTTTTTGATCCTCAGTTTATAATAAAAAAAAGCAACCGCTAAAATGGATGCAATCAATAACAGCCCGATGACCCCATATAGCCTCGAACGGAAGGTGACCATCTCGTTTTTGTTTTTCAAAAATATATTTTCCTGTTCTTTTTTTTCTGTCTCGAACTGGGTTTGCAGCGCCAGTATTTTTTCATCGTTCAGCGCCGTATATGAAGAGTCCATCGCAGCTTCCAAATCTCTCGCGTGGCTATATGCGTTTTTGTAATCGCCCATGCCCGCATAAGCCTTGGCCAACAAATCGTGGATGGTCGCTTTGGAAGAAATGAGCGGGTACGACCTGTAAGTTTCTTCTGCATCATGCAGTACCCTGATGGCTTCCTTATATTTTCCGACCCCTATCAAGGCTTTTGCATAAACGACTTCCGCATTCACTTCCGCATGGCCGATCTGGACCTTCTTGGAAAGTTCGTAGCCCTTTTCGGCATGGTACAGGGCGCTGTCCGGCTGGTGGCTCTTCCCATAAATCCCGGCAAGGTCAAAATGGAGGTAAGACTGGTTCACCCGCAGGTTTTCTGAAATGTAATAGTCCAAACATTCCTGCAAGCTCCGTATCCCTTCCTTCAGTTCTTCGGGTGTAGATTCCTTTTCGCCGATGATGATCCCGATGAGCCGTTTCATCTCTATTATTTCCCCTTTGTCCCCGTATTTTTCTGCTTCTGCCAGCCCTGCCCTCGCATTTTCCATCGCCATCCCGTAATTCCCTTGGTCGAGGTAAACATTGCTGATCCGCCACAGTACATCGGTTGCCATTTCACTAAAAGAATACTCTTTTGCTTTTTTCAGGCCCTTCAGGTAATAGTCCAGTTCTTCGGTTGCCCGCCCCCGGTTGATGCCGTAGTTGATGCCCAGGTTGACCAAAGCGATGCACATCATTTTTTTGAACAGCGTGCCGTCCTGGGCCTCCCCCATCTCCAATACTTTTTGGAAATGCCATTCGGCAGAATCCGGCAAGGGGATGTAAAGGCAGGCACTGCCGATACTCACATGTGCCCTCACTTTTTGGGACAGGTCATTTCTCTGCTCCGCAATGGACAGGAACTTCTGGTAAAAAATCTTGGCGCTGTCGGGCTGGCCGTTGTTGTAATAATACTTGGCAATGGTGTTGCTGATTTCAGCGCGCAGGCTGTCGTCCGTCGTTTTGGCAAGTTGCTCCCTCAATTCGAGCAAATTTTCTTGGGAGAAAACAAAACAGGGCAAGAAAAAAAGAAAGGAGATTATAATGAGCTTCTTCATCGGGCAAGTTCGGTGTTCAAAGTGTCAAGACTTGCGCAAATATAACAATACACCGCAATATAAGGAGAAGCTGTTTTTCCGGTAAAATGGCTTTTCATATAAAAACACAAAGCGCATTTTTCAACTGGTATGTTTTCAGCGCAAGGCCGCAAAGAGCGCAAGGCAACGCAATGAAAAACCAACTGACCATTGCGCTGCCTTGCGCTCTTTGCGGCCTTGCGTTGAAAACATACCAGTCAAAATTAACCCTACCCAAATTTATTATACTGCACCACTTTAGGTTTTGTGCATCGAGCGCAGGTTCTCCCCTTCTGGGGCTGGGGGCTGGCGGGGGCTAAGGAGGGCAAATGCACAAAACCTAAAGTGGTGCAGTATACGTAGCGGATATTTTTACATTCATCCCCGAGGTTTCGGGGCAGGCTATTCATCATTTCAGCACCTTGAAGCGCTCGATCAGCCGGTTTTTGAAATTGCGGCCCAGCGGCAGCACCTTGTCCCCGACCATGAGTTTGTTCATTTTCAGGTCAATGGAGCCTATTTTGTCGAGCTGTACGACAAAGCTTTTGTGGACGGGGGAGAAATGCTCCAAAGGCAGTTCTTCCAGCATTTTTTTCAGGGAGGTCTTTAATACGAATTTGCGTTTTTCGGTATAAAGGGTGCAGTAGTTGCCCTCGCTCCGGATGTAGTTTATTTCGTCCAAACGGACTTTGTGCAAAGTGTTGCTCCGTTTCACGAGCAGGCTGTCGGTCAATATTGTTTCGTCCTCCGAAGCACCTGTTTGCTCCTCAAGGTCACTTTGTTTGCACACTGCTTTTGCGGCTTGTTTCAAAGTGCTGCGCAAGGTCAGCTTGTCGAACGGCTTCACGAGGTAGCCAAAGGAATAGGTTTCCATGGCCGCCTCGAATGTTGATTTTTCTTTGAAAGCCGTGGTGAAAACAATAGGGATCTGCAGGTGCCCGACCCTCTTGGCCACTTCTATGCCGGAGAGGCTGCCTTTGAGGCCGATGTCCATGATAACGATGTCCGGCTGTTCGGAAAGGATAAAGTTGAGGGCATCGCAGCCGTTGTCTATTTTGGCCACAAGGTCATGCCCCATCTCGGCGAGGAGTATTTCCACATCGAGGGCAAAAGAAGGGTCATCTTCAACGAGCAGGATTTTCAGATTGTCCATTTTTCAACTAATTGTCCACGTAAAAAAGGGAAGCCGGTATGCGACCCCCCTTTTTCATTTATACTAGGCGGCGTATAAAATTCCGATTTTGCAATTTCTCGAAATCCCGAAGGGATTGAATGTGAATAGCCCCGGATGCAATCCGGGGAAATGATAATAGCAGGCGACAACCCTGAAAGGGTTGAATTATGGAAGATATTCAA
>DROJ01000363.1 GCA_011321935.1 Bacteroidota bacterium
CGGGAAAACACAGCTTCACTGGTCTCGCCCTCCCCGAATATTGGATCACCGTGACCCACCCCGACGACGGACGTTCCATCCGATATTATGATGGCTTTCCCTTCCCGACGCCTGGCCCGCCTGTCTATGAATCCAACCTGAATGTGGTCTTCGGAAAATAGGTTTATAGGTGTAAAGGTTTATTGGTGTAACGGGTGGCTGGTCTTAGTGAAACGAACTAAATAACTTAGACCATTATGCTTGTTCTTTTTCCTTCTAAAAAACACAAAAAATATCCCGATAACTATCGGGAGTAACTACGGCTATGCAACGATTTTTTGAATTCTTTAGAAGACCTGCCTGCCGGCAGGCAGGAAAAATTACGGCGCATTCTGGCCTAACTTATTTAATTCGTTTCACTTTAAAACCCGTTGTTAAAATACAGCTTGACATTTATCTTGGCAAAGCCTTCTGGTTTAAAACCCTACGCCCCGTTACACCGATAAACCTTTATACCGATAAACCTTTACACCGATAAACCAATTTACCCATCCAACCTTTCGATCAGCCTTGCCGATATCCTGAGGAAATCCATTTCGGTGATGATGCCGGCCAGTTCTTTTTCTTCACCGACCACCACGGGGAGGCAGCCGATTTTACGGTCGCGCATCATGTGCATGGCCTCAACGATGGTTGCCTTTGGCGAAACGCAGACGGGGCTATTTATCATCACATCTTCGACCGAGGTAGTGGCCTCGCCGTCCCTGCCTTTTTGGCTATAATGGCGGAGCAGTGTGCGGGAAGTGATGAGGCCGACGAGGTTGCCCTTCTTGTCTTCGACGGGCATGTAGCGCACTTTTCGCCAGTTCATCATTTCGGTCACGAGGTCTATGAGGTCTTCCTTTTGCACGGTGAGCAGGTCGGTGGTCATGAACTCGGCCACCTTCAATTGAGCGGGAACGTACTCCCGGAGGTCTTCCGGTTTGGGGAGTTCCCATTTATGCACGGGTATTTCTTTTTCTTGGTTTTGGATAATGCAGGCAGTGACCACGGCGGTGGCCTCGTCGTTGGTGATTGTTTTTTTCAGGTCGGTAAATGCCCGCAGTTGCCACCTCGCCCCGGTGCAGTGTGCGTCTATGCGTTCTTCGATAGTACCGAGGTAGCGGTCAATGTCGGCGGGGTCTATTTTCCGTTCCTGCAGGCCTTCTCTGGCAAGGGGCAGCAATACTTTCAGGACGAGGTCTTTGGCCGGGTATTTTTTATTTTTGAACCAAGTGAACTTCGAGTCTATGCCGTATTGCGATGCTTTGAAAAAATTGTCGCGCACGTCCTCCCAGCTCAGTTTTTTCGTCACGTCTTTGCAGTGTTTGTGCAGCCCCGTCATTGCGCCGAGCCAAAAAGCGGCGTTGGCCGTGGAGTCCAAAATGGTCGGCCCGGCAGGTATCACCCGGTTCTCGATGCGCAGGTGCGGCTTGCCGTTTGCGCTGATGCCATAGCAGGGGCGGTTCCAGCGGTAAACGGTCGAGTTGTGGACCTGCAATGCTTTCAGTTTTGGCGTTGTGCCTGCTTTTATTTTTTCCCAGCTATCTTCTTTTTCGTCGGCGGTCATGAGCACGCGGAAACGGGCAATGTCTTCTTTGTAAATTTCGAGGATGGAGTTCTGCAGCCAGCCGTTGCCAAAATTGACGCGGGGACTGCGTTCGCGGAGATGCTGGTGGGAGGTGCGCGTGTCCACCGATTGTTGGAAAAGGGCGATCCTCGTCTCATGCCAAAGGCGTTTGCCAAAGAGCAGCGGCGAATTGGCCGAAACCGCAATGACCGGCCCGGTGAGCGCCTGTGCTATATTATATAGGCACACAAAATTGGCGGGCGAAACCTGCAAGTGGACCTGGAAACTGGTGTTGCAGGCCTCCAACATCGGCGAGTCGTGGGTGATGTGCAGCTCGTCTATGCCGTTGAGGTTGATCTCAAAAGCATTGCCGAGCAGCTCTCCGTGGATGGCCTCCATCAGGCCCCGGTAGCGCGGGACCGGAGTAAGGTTTTCGAGGTCCATGTCGAATTTTTGCAGGGTCGGCAGTATGCCCGTGAGGACAACCTTGGCGTCCATTTTGCCGACGGTTTCCCTTATTTTTTTCAGGTAGCCGAGGTTTTCCTCTTCCAGTTTGCGCAGCGCACTGCCCTTGAATTCATGCGGGCTGAGGTTGGTTTCGAGGTTGAACTGGGCGAGTTCGGTGTCGAGCCATTTGTACCTCTTCATCTTTTTCATCACCGCCGTGTTGATCTTTGCGGGCTTGTAGGTTTTGTTGTGCACGAGGCACATTTCCTGTTCGGCGCCGATGCGCACAATGCCGGTCTCGAACCAGTCGTTTTCCAACATGTGCTCCAGTGCCCGCACGTCGTTTAGCAGGCGGCGCACAAATGATTGGAGTTCCCGCGGGTCTTTTGCAATTGATACTTTTTGTTCGCCCATTGTTCAAGAGTTTTGTCCGAAGGCCCCCTTCGGAGAGTTGTAGCTGCTGGCATCTTGGGGTTTTGGGTTTGAATTTGAAAATATAAATGCAACTTTGTGCTAAAGCCAACCCGCTTTTATATTTCCCCAAAAACCCAGATGCACAGCCAAAAAAATGAATTTGGAAATAATTATCCAAATTCTATTAAATATAAAATTTCAAACCGCTTGTTTTTGCTTTTTTAAAATTAAATTTTTCCGATGAAACAGATCGCCGTGTTTTTATTTTTAGCCATCGTTTTTTCTTCTTGCAAAAAAGAAGACACCTCGCTTTTTACCATCCCCGTGACCAACCTCAGGTTCGAGGTGAACCCAACTTACAACGAATTCAACAGCCCCGACATCCCGATCAACAATGTTAATTTCAATGCCCTCGCCCTGCTGGACGCACAGGGCATCGACACCTCCGGCATCAACAGCATCCGTCCCCGCTTGGCCCGAATTTACCTGCCCTTCGGGGACAACAACCTGGATTTTATAAAAGAAATAGCCGTCCGCATCTGCCTGCCCGGCGACAACCGCCCAAGCTGCGGGCAGGAAGTCTTTTGGTACGACGAAGATTTCGAAAATAAAAAAGGGGCCGAGCACCAACTGTTCGGCAGCAACGTGGACGACATCCGGGAATTTGTCCTTACCAACAATGTCAATATACAAGTACAGCTTACCAGGCTATGGCGCAGGCCGGACGCCACTTTCGATATATTCCTCGACATGGAGTTTGATATTAGGTGAATGGTTGAATGGTTAAATGGTTAAATGGCTAAATGGTTGAATGGCTGAATGGTTAAATGGCTAAATGGTTAAAATGGCTAAATGGCTAAATGGTTAAATGGTTGCACGTAGCCATTCAACCATTTAACCATTCAACCATTCAACCATTCAACCATTCAACCATTCAACCATTTAACCATTCAACCATTCAACCATTCAACCATTTCAACCATTTCAACCATTTAAATCCCCACCCCTCCTATATTTGCGCCCGCAAAAAAATAACATCCTTAACTAAATATAAATGGGCGGGTGGCATTGGTTTAATTAACCATTTAGCCATTCAACCATTTCAACCATTTATTCCTCCATGAAAAAAGATTTTCTGAAAAAACTCGGATTGAAAAAAAACAATGCAGGCACCAGCACTGGCCTGCAGGATGAAAAATCCAAAAAGTACATCAAATCCTGTTCGCCCGTTGACGGCGAGTTCATCGGCAACGTGAGCGAGACCACCCGCAAGCAGTACGACGCCGTCATTGCAAAAGCAGAAAAAGCGTTCAAGGTGTGGCGCGAAGTACCTGCCCCCAAGCGCGGCGAAATAGTGCGCCAATATGGCGAGGCGCTCCGCAAATACAAAGAACCGCTCGGGCGCTTGGTCAGCTATGAAATGGGCAAGAGCCTGCAGGAAGGCTGGGGCGAAGTGCAGGAAATGATAGACATCTGCGACTTTGCCGTGGGCCTCAGCCGGCAGCTTTACGGCCTCACCATGCACTCCGAACGGCCGCAGCACCGCATGTACGAGCAGTGGCATCCGTTGGGCATCGTGGGCATCGTGAGTGCCTTCAATTTTCCGGTGGCCGTCTGGTCTTGGAACGCCATGATCGCTATGGTCTGCGGTGATGTATGTATCTGGAAGCCGTCTGAAAAAGCACCGCTCTGCGGCGTGGCCTGCCAAAACATTTTGAAAAAAGTACTGAAAGACAACAAGGTGCCGGAAGGCGTAAGCTGCATCATCAACGGCGATTACCGGGTCGGCGAATTTATGACCAAAGACAGCCGCGTGCCGCTCATTTCTGCAACGGGAAGTACGCGCATGGGCAAGATCGTCGGCCAAACGGTGGCCGCCCGCCTCGGGCGCAGCCTGCTCGAACTGGGCGGAAACAATGCCATCATCATCACCCCGAGCAGCGATATAAATGTGGTGCTGACGGGCGCTGTGTTTGGCGCAGTGGGCACTTGTGGGCAACGCTGCACTTCTACCCGCCGCCTCATCATCCACAAGAGCGTCTATAAAGAGGTGAAAAACAAACTCGTCAATGCCTATAAGCAACTCCGCATCGGCGACCCGCTCGACCAGAATATGCACGTCGGCCCACTGATTGACAAAGGCGCGGTGGACAATTACCTGGCCTCCATCAAGGCCTGCAAAAAACAGGGCGGAAAGTTCATCGTAAAAGGCGGCGTACTCAAAGGCAAGGGCTACGAAAGCGGTTGCTATGTGAAACCCTGCATCGCCGAGGTGACGCCCGACATGCCCATCGTGCGGCACGAAACTTTTGCGCCCATCCTCTATTTGATGAAATACGACAGCCTCGACGAGGCCATCCATATCCAGAACAATGTGCCGCAGGGACTCTCCTCGGCCATCATGACGACCAATATGCAGGAGGCGGAAAAATTCCTCTCCACGGCGGGTTCCGATTGCGGCATCGCCAATGTGAACATCGGTACGAGCGGCGCTGAAATCGGCGGCGCGTTCGGCGGCGAAAAGGAAACGGGCGGTGGCCGCGAGAGCGGCTCGGATGCCTGGAAGGCGTATATGCGCCGGCAAACGAATACCATTAATTATAGCGCGGAACTGCCGCTGGCGCAGGGGATTAAGTTTGATTTGGGGTGATTGGTTTTGATTTGTATTTGTTTTTGGGAGCGGATCGCGACGGGGGTTGCGATCCGTTTTTTTTTATTTTAGCGTTCTGATGGGCTTGTTATTTTATTGTACCCATATCTAATCATCAACTTGCCCCCCTCTGCGATGTTGTGGTATTTCCCGTTTGCCTTTAATGATTTTTTGTAAATTCGCCCTGTCCATGCCGACCTCCGCAGCCAACCTGTCAGCGCTGATGGATGGACGCTGAGACAAAAAGCAGCGCAAGTGGTCGGTAAAGAGTGAGAAATTCCATTTGGCAAATATGCGTACTTTTGACTGTATAATGTGGTCAAAAGTATGTATGTACGCGAGTTGTGTGTAAGCAAAGAACAAACCTAAAACTTAGAATAAATGGAAAGACAAACGACAATAAAAAAATTATTCTTTGATGAAGGAGTTCAATTTGCAATCCCTTCATATCAAAGAGCATATTCTTGGGAAGTTGAAAAAGATAAAAAACAAGTAAAACAATTCATTGCTGACATTCAAGAACAAAATCCAAAAAAGAAATATTTTTTAGGGCATTTTCTTTTTGAAAAAGATAAAATATCTGAAAATAAATTTTGGGTAATTGATGGACAACAAAGACTTACAACTGTTGTTATTTTTTTCAGTGTATTAATTAACGAGTTGGAGAAAAGAAAAGAAAAAGCGGAGAACAATAAAATAATAGATGAAAAAGGCGAAGAAATTGATATTTGGAGAATACGCGAAAACTATATTAAATATCGTAAAAAATACAAATTTGAAACTGTTGTCTATGATAACCCATTTTTTGAAAGTTATATATTAACAAATGATGAAAACGTCAGTACAGATACTTCATCAGGAAAAAGAATAAAAAAAGCAAAACAATTATTCAAAAAAACAATAGAAAAAGCAACCTTAACAGAACTTCTAAATTGGAAAACTATAATAGACAACTCTGTTGTTACAACTTTTGAAGTTACGGATAAAATACAAGCAACCCAAATATTTGCATTTCAAAATGACAGGGGAAAAAGTTTAAGTACATTAGAAAAGCTAAAAGCCTTTTTAATGCATAAAATTTATTCCGTTACTGAAAATAAAAATCCAGAAAGTTTGATTAGAAATATTGAAACTCTTTTTGCAGATATTTATAAACAAACGGAAAGAATTTCATACAATGAAGACCACGTTCTAAATTTTCATAATTTTGCCTTTTTAAAAGGTTGGGAAACCACAATGCAAAATGTAAAGACAGAATTAAAAAACTCAACTGATAAAGAAAATTGGATAAAAAAGTTCGTAAATAATTTAAAAGAAACATTTCTTTCAATTGAAAAGATTGAAAAAATATCAGAACAAGATAGCTCTATTTCAGATATTTTAATTTTAGATGATTATCATTCTATTCCTTTACTTCTAAAATTATTTCATTTTCACAAAGACAATTTATCATTAGTACAAAAGATTGCTGGTTTGGTTGAACTAATACTATTTAGACTTGAATACAAAAATGCAGATTATAGAACAAACAAACTTCATTCGATTGCAAAAGGATATGAAGGAGATGATTTGAGATTACAAGAAGAATTAAATCGGATTGTAGACGAAGGTTTTAAATGGTATTGGAATTTTAATGATAATTGTAGAAACTACTTCACTAATGACAAATACCATTATCATAAAAATATTAAATATGTTCTTTGGAAATACGAAAATAATTTAAGACAAGAAAATAGAACAAGAACAATTTCACCAATTGAATTTAATAATAAATTTGGTACAAAGAATTTAGAAAATACAACAGACCATATTACACCAAGAAATCCAAATTTTACAGAGTATTCAGATGAATTTAAAATTGATTGGTTGAATAATATTGGAAATTTAACTTTAATGGTTTGGGGTGACAATTCAGCAAAAAGGAATTATAATCCAGTGGATAAAATAGACTTATTTGATAGTGAGTATTACTCTCATAAGGAGATCAGAAAAATTCTAAACTCAAAGGGAAATTGGACAGAAGAAGATATTAAAAACAGAAAAGATAAAATAGTAGATTTTATTAAAAAAAGATGGAAACTAAAATAGCCTACACACAACAATATACCTATCCATTTTGCCTAAACGGCAAAAACGGCAGGCACATTAACCGTTCACTTCCATGAAGAAAAAAAATAAAATCACAGTTGTTGCAAGTGTTAAGGCGAATTTATGAGCACGTCACTTGCAACGTGCCGTATTCCTATTCAAGCCAAAAGAACAGATATATGTCAAGCCAAAAGCCGAGCAATGCTGGTTGCAAGTGACGGCTCATAAATTCGCCTTAATCCCGAAGCGTTTTCGGGAGCAACAACGGGAGAGGCTTGACATAGAGGAGGACTGCTTTTCAATTCAATCCAACGGACTAAATAATATTCAAAAATGGGCAGAAATGACAAAATAATAAAAATATTGAACAGTGCTTTCGAAACTCAATTTGAGCAATTGAACAATACATCTTTTAAACAAACAATAATAGATGAATATAAAAACTTGGACGAGACTTTATTCTTAAATGCAAGAACGGACATGTCTTCCAGTCAATTGAAAAAACAAAGTCAAGAAAGTTTGAAGTTAATTGAGAACGATGAAGAATTGGTTTGTAAAATAGACCAACTTCATAATGAGGTTTTAAAGATCGATAAAAAACGTTTTAAAGAAGAACTCAAAGCTGACCTCATCAATTCTTTTCAAATTGCATCCGAAAAAGTAAATGAAAATAAAACCAAACATAAACTCGGAATATTATTCTTAGAACATGATTCTGATTTTAAAGCTTGTTTTGGAGGTTTCGGAAAAGGCGGGTATAATTTTCCGATTCCAAAAATTCCGCAACACATAGAGTTTGATTTCCCAAAAGAGCTTTTTAATGGGATTGGACAAATTGATTACACCTCTGGACTTGCGCCATTTTTAGATTTAGAAAAGGAAATTGGTGAAGAAAAATTAGACGTAATAATTTCTGAATTGTTGTTGAGTGAATATTATTTTCAGTTGCAAGAATTGTTTGTAATTAACACTTACAAGCTGCTTCATGAAACTTTTGGTGAATTAAGAATGGAAAAAGAAAAAATCGGTATTAATATGGAAAAGGAGGTTTTTGTTTTTGGGAACGAGCATGATTGCGGGGCGAGATGTATTTACTTGTTTTGAATTAAATGGGCGTTGTTGCATAAACAAGTAATGAAAAACAAACGGATTCAGAATTTTATTCGTGCAACAACGCCAATTAAATGTCTTAATACTGGCAATAACTATGGAGACTTGACATAACGGATTCTTTAAGAAAAACTATCGCAAAAAACCTGCCTGCTGGCAGGCAAGGTAACCTCGTCAAAACCTTAAACATATCCGTTGCCACAAGTCTAAAAAACTTCCCGAAACCTCTACCGTTCTTGTTCCCGAAAACGCTTCGGGATTAAGGCGAATTTATGAATCCTCACTTGCAACAACTTTGGATCACAAGGCCATCTTGCCGCAAGCCTCCCGCAAAAGAACATTCAGTAAAAGCTCCACAACTGCAACAACGGTAGAGGTTTTGCGACGGGTTACGATCCGCTTTTTTGATTTTAATTCTTTCCAAATACGATGTCAATTCAGCGTAGGCAGTGTGGAAGAAAGTAAAATATAGTCATTTAAGACTAAATATTTAGTCTTAAATGACTATATTTGTGCCATTAGAGTAATTAAAACACCCTTATTATGCCATTATTTGAGATTACAGAAGAACAAGTCCTAAACCGGATCAGGTTTGAAAACCCATGGTGGATAGACGAAAAAATCGATGAATACTACCGATCAATGAAAAGGCGGCTCTACTTTTCTAAGTTCTTTCCGCTTGTTAAAAAAACGGAAGTCAAAAGGGCAACGGTCTTGATGGGGCCAAGAAGGGTTGGCAAAACGGTCATGATTTTTCACGTAATACAAGAATTGATAGATGAAGGGATCGACCCAAAAAAAATATTTTATTTATCTATTGAAACCCCTATTTTCAACGGTATTGGAATTGAAGCGCTTTTTAATTCATGCAGGAAAGCAGTTGGAAAAGAAGATGACTTAAAAGGGTATTATGTCTTTTTTGATGAGGTGCAATATTTAAAAGATTGGGAGGTACACTTAAAATCGTTAGTTGACTCTTATCATCATGTAAAATTTATTGTTTCGGGATCAGCGGCGGCGGCACTAAAACTAAAAAGCAACGAGTCAGGTGCTGGAAGGTTTACTGATTTTACGCTTCCACCACTTACCTTTCACGAGTACATCCATTTAAAAGACTTGGGTTCTTTAATTATTCCAAAACAAAAAAAATGGAATAACTCCCTCATAGATATATTCAGTACTGTTAATATTGATGAATTGAATAATCATTTTATAGATTACATCAATTTTGGCGGCTACCCAGAGGTTTCGCTATCCAAAGAAATACAAGCTAATCCTGGAAGATATATCAAGAGCGACATCATAGATAAAGTCCTTTTAAGGGATTTGCCAAGTTTATACGGGATTCAAGATGTGCAAGAGTTGAATTCTCTATTTACGACAATTGCATTTAATTCGGGAAATGAATTCTCTTTCGACAACCTATCGGTTTCATCCGGCGTATCAAAAAGCACAATCAGAAAGTACATAAGTTACCTTGAAGCAGCTTTTTTAATCCGGGTAGTTAAAAGAATTGATTTAAGTGGGAAAAAATTTAAAAGGGCAAATTATTTCAAAATCTATTTAACAAACCCATCATTGAGGAGTGCATTGTTTTCACCGATAAATATGGGTTCTAAAGAAATGGGGAACATGGTGGAAACTGCAATTTACTCTCAATGGTTTCATAGATATTGGCATACGCCTTATTATGCAAGATGGAAGGGGGGCGAAGTAGATATTGTTGGACTGACTTCAAATAATTTAAAACCAGCATGGGCTGTCGAAATAAAGTGGAGCAATAGGTATTTTGAAAAACCGGGTGAATTAAAAAGTTTGTCAAATTTTTTGATAAAAAATAAAATAAAAAGGGCAATAGTAACGACTATTAGTATAACCGGTGAAATTGAACTCCAAGATTTCACTTTGGATTATATGCCTTCTTCATTGTATTGCTATACGATTGGAAGAAGGACATTGCAATAAGAACGTTAAGTGATACTGCGGCAATTCACCCCGTTGTTGTAAGTCTTCCGTAAAAGGACATTCAGCAAAATTTCTAAAGTTTTTGCAGCTATGGAGGTTTGATACAACGGAACTATCTTTTATTTGATTTAATTTTGTAAAAAACAGAACAATGACAAACAACGAATACAAAGAATGGGAACAGCAAGTAAAAGAAACCAAAAAGCACAACAAACAATTGTTGGCTGGTTTTGAAAAATGGCTGACCGCTAAATCGCTAAAACCCAAAACAATTAAAAACCATATCGGCAACCTCGATTTTTATGCCGATGCCTATTTGCTCCGATACGATATAATTCCGCTCGAAGAAGGCGGCACACATATAGGGATGTTTTTAGGCGATTATTTTATTCGGAAAACAACATGGCCAGCAAATATACCATCCAAGAAAATATAGCGAGTTTCAAAAAATTCTATACCTATTTATATGAAGCGGGCAAAATAACAAAAGAGGAACTCAAAGAAATAAAAGACCTGATATACTGCACCACTTTAGGTTTTGTGCATCGAGCGCAGGTTCTCCCCTTCTGGGGCTGGGGGCTGGCGGGGGCAAATGCACAAAACCTAAAGTGGTGCAGTATAAAAGACGAATGGATAGAAGAGGTGGAAAGTTATTGGGATGACATGGAAGAGTATTGATGTCC
>DROJ01000364.1 GCA_011321935.1 Bacteroidota bacterium
AATTTGAATAACCCCGGATGCAATCCGGGGAAACGGGCACAGGCAGGTAGCAACCCTGAAAGGGTTGAATATCTTCCATAATTCAACCCTTTCAGGGTTGTCGCCTGCTATTATCATTTCCCCGGATTGCATCCGGGGCTATTCAAATTCAATCCCTTCGGGATTTCGAGAAATTGCAAAATCGGAATTTTATACGCCGCCTAGTATAAAAAACCAAAGCCCTCCATGCTTTCATGGAGGGCTTTAAACGCTCTTCCTGTTTGCCTTTCAAAAAATCTTGGGCGATGTATCAAATGTAATGCTTTTCTTTCGAGGGATTCACATCCCTCGCTAAGATCTGCCGTCCCTACGGGACTAGGATAGACAGGCTTCCCACCTAGTCCCGCAGGGACGGCATATCTTAGCGAGTGTCGTGAGACCCTCGAAAAAAAAGCATTACATTTGATACACCGCCAAATCTTGTATTGATAACTGCCGCCCCAAAAAAAAACACCCCCTGTCCGGGACTTGTGCCCGGGCAGTTTTTTTCATATAAGCCTACCCAATAAATCGGGTGGCCACTTTGGCAAACTATTTGAACATCCCCACTGTTCCCCTCCAGCACATTTCCCCCTCCAGAACAGCAAAATACTCCTACCTTTATTCCCGCAAAAATTTCAGAAAATTGTTTCGCAAACACAAACAAAGACAATGAACGCACAGCTTCAACCGCTTCTAGAAGATTCTTACAGCCACTACCGAAAACGGCACCTGAAAAAGGCGCTCAACTCTGCCAAGATTGCCCTCGAATTTGGCCGCAACGGCAAGTCCAACATAAACGACCTTATCAAAACCAACCTTCTCTTGGCCCGCATTTACAATACCAACGGGCGTTTTACCAGCGACACTTCTTTTTATAAAAAAGCACTGCAGCACATTGCCGAAGCCATACAACTGAACAAGCAGGAAAATGACCCCCTGTTGAAAATGCACACCTATTTGATCTGTGGAAGGATCAACATGAACTACCGCAATTTCGAGAAGGCCAAATGCAGTTTGAACAAGGCCCTTGCCGTTGCCAAAGAACTGGACAACATATACGGCATCACCCACGCCATAGGCGTTTCCAGCAGGTTGGCCATCAATCAAAACGAAGTTGACAAAGGCATCCAACTCGCCGAGGAGGCACTGGATGTGGTGAAAAAAAACGTCAAGTCCAACCACCTCGACCTGTGGAACGAAGTCTATCTCCACCTTTCGCAGGCATATATCAAAAAACAGGATTATTCCAAGTCTTTGGAAATGAGCCAAGAACTCTTGCGCATCAGCCGGGAGTCAAAAGACATCGAAAACGAGGTTATAGCGCTGCGCAACATTGCCGTGGTCTGCGGCGTGAAATCCAATTACAAGATCGGGATGCAGTATTTTCTGGAGGCACTCGACAAATGCGAACCCATCGGTTACAAAGAACTGTACGTCCAGTTGCAGGTCAATATCGGTACCCTGTACGCACACCTTTATAATTACCCCGAAGCGGTGCGGCGGTACGAAAAGGCGCTGAACGACGACAACGACATATTGAAAGGCAAAAACAAACTCGTCGTTTACAATAACTTGGGCAATATTTACCTCTCCACCCACAAGCCCAAAAAAGCGCTCGAATACTTTGAAAAATCACACCTGCTGGCCCAAAAATACCAGTACAAATTCATGCAGGCCCATGCCCTTGCCCAGTTGAGCCGCACCAAATTGCAACTGGCACAACTGCCCGGGGCAAAGCACGATGCCCGTTTAGCGCAGCGCCTGATCGAAGAGCTCGGGGAGATCAACGGCAAGCAGATCAACCTGCTCAACAAAGGGGAAATAGCCTTCCAAGAGCAAGACTACGAGAAGGCAGAACTGCTCACCCTCGCTGCCATCGAAACATCCAAAAACCTAAAAGACGACGCCTGTGAAATAAGGTGCTACAAGCACATGTCCCGCATCCGAAAGGCCATCGGCGATTATAAAACAGCGCTCGAATACGAAGAAAAATTCGGCAAGATACAGGAGGCTTTCGCCAAAGAACAGCACAACCGACAGTTCCTCGACATGGAGATCCGTCATGCCATCAAGGAGAAACAAAAAGCCATCGAACAACTGACCCGGGAAAACGATTACCAGTCCCTTTTACTGCAAAAAAGCGATCAGATCGCCCGGCAGAACGACGAGCTGCTGCGCGTCAACGAAGACCTCAAACAGTTTGCCTATGTGGCCAGCCACGACCTAAAAGAACCCGTCCGAATGATCGGTTCATTCACCCAGATCATCCAAAGAAAGACCAAAAAACTGCTGCCCGAAGAAGACCACCAATATTTTGATTTCATCAACGGCGGCGTCAAGCGCATCAACGAACTGCTGGACGGCCTGCTCAAATATGCCACCGTCGGAAATACCGATACCGAGATGGACTACCACGACATGAAGGACATCACCAACATCTGTCTGGCCAACCTCTATTTCCGCATCCAAGAATCGGGGGCAACCATCAGCCAAGAAGAACTGCCCATCATTTATGCAAATAAATCCATGGTTTCGCAACTCATGCAAAACCTTATCGGCAATGCACTCAAGTTCACAAAAAAAGGGGAAAGCCCGGTCATCAAAATAGGAAGTTTAAATGCCGAAACCGAACACATTATTTATGTGCAGGACAATGGCATCGGCATTTCTGAAAATTCAAAAGAAAAGATATTCGAAATATTCCACCGCCTGCACTCCCGTGAAGAATACGAGGGCACCGGCATCGGCCTCGCCATTTGCCAAAAAATAGCCAAACGCATGAACGGACGCCTTTGGGTAAAATCGGAAACCGGGGAAGGCTCGACTTTCTATTTTGCTGTCCCAAAAAAATAAAGAACCCATCGCTGCACTGTTTTACTGCTTTACTGCTTTACCGTTATTTGAATATATCAGCAAACCAATGTGCCCCCTCAAAACAATAGGACAACGTGATTTATGGATAAACCTATTTTGTAAGAGCATGTTGGGAATTTTATTGATTGTCCACAGGACTCCTTTGGAGAAAATCAAAGGTTTATGGTTACTACTCAGGTAGGACAAGCGATGGTTTTTCACTACCCCCCGGTTTTAACCGGGGGGCCTCGGAAAACATATTGGGCTTTAGCCCCAGTTTCCAAACAATATTAGGGCTAAAGCCCGGATAAGATTTGTGGCATGGCCCCCGGTTAAAACCGGGGGTTAGTGAAATCATAGCCTGAATTACCTGAGTAGTTACGGTTTATGAAATAGCCCAGTATAAAGTTGACAACTTTTCAAAACCACAACCCATTGATTTTCTCCAAAGGAGTCCTGTGGACAACTAATAAAAATCCCAACATGCTATAACTGCTTGCCACCTGTTACTTTTGCTCCCCTTTCCGTTTTTATTCCCAAAAACCCAACATGAAATTCCACCTTTCCGTACTGCTCTTTTTATTGTTTTCTAAAAACAATATTGCCCAGCCCACCAACCTTGTCCTCAACCCAGGATTTGAGGAGACCACCAGGCTCAACAGTTTCAAGCCATGCGAATATAACAAGAGCGGCCCCCGCTTTACCCGTTCTTCGGCGCATTGGAAAACCTTTTTGGGGCTGACGCCCGACCTCATATTTTGGGAAAAAGGCTGCCGTTACCCCAAGCCGCACGGGGGCGATAAAATGGCCGGCATTATCACCTACCACCCATATATGGACGCAAGGGGGAAAATGGATTTCCATGAATTTATTGCCGGCGAATTAAAAGAACCGCTGAAAAAAGGACAGACATATACCGTCGAGTTTTTTGTCCAGCAAGACGACTCCGTTGCCATCCACCATTTATTGGGCGTATATGGGAGGAAAGCAGAAATACTGCCCACTGCCGCGGGAAATATCGGCGTTTATTTTTCTGTGGACGAATTTTACGAAGAGGAAAATATGTTGCAAACGGTATATTACGAAGCTATATCCCCGCAAATAACCCACGCCGAGCCGGCCATCACAAAACCCGGCGAATGGAAAAAACTGAGCCAAACATTTACCGCCGACCAGCCATACCGATATTTTGCCATCGGCAATTTCAAAAAAGACGACCTTACGCAAACGACTTTAAAAAACAAAGAAGAAATTGACGGTTTTAATTTAGGCAAACACAGTTTTTGGGAAAAGAAAAAAAGGGTCGCTTATTATTGCATTGACGATGTTCGGGTTGCTCCATTTGATGGGAAAACATCATATGCGCCCGAAATTAAATTGGACAATTTAAAAGAAAACAAAGCCTATATTTTTAAAAATGTCAACTTTCAATCGGGCAAGGCCATATTGACGGAAAATTCATTTCCCGAATTAATTTCATTAATTGGTTATTTAAATAAAAACCCAAATATAAAAATAGAAATCGGCGGACATACGGACAATGTCGGGAGCGAAGAAAGCAACCGTATATTATCGGAAAACAGGGCAAGGGCGGTTTATGGTTATTTGATAAACAACGGAATAGCGGAGGAGCGGCTCTCGTTCAAAGGCTATGGCGAGTCAATGCCAATTGCTCCCAACAATACCAATGAGGGCAGGGCAAAAAACAGGAGAGTGGAATGTAAACTGCTTTAATTTTTTTAAAATAATGACAGGATAGGACTGGACACAGATTGAACAGATTGAACTGATTTTCACTGATTTAGACAGATGACATAGAGCAGCTTAAATATCAGTTCAAATCAGTTCAATCAGTTCAATCTGTGTCCAGTCCTATTTAAGTGCATTTATTTATTTGACTACCTATTTTTCATTATGCAATCTATTTATTTAAAAATATTTTTAATTGCTTTCGCAATAAATACCAGTATATATTCCCAAAACAAAAACCTCGTTTTGAACCCAAGTTTTGAAAAAACAAAACCCGGCAGCAACTACCCTTCCTGCGCATATGCGCCCAACAATTTAAATTTCGACAATACCGTAAGCAATTGGAATACATGGGCCGGCATGACCCCCGATTATATCATCTGGCAGCCCGACGAATATGGCGATTGTTTTTTCCCCCGGCCGCATACCGGCAAACATGCCGTCGGAATCATCAATTAC
>DROJ01000365.1 GCA_011321935.1 Bacteroidota bacterium
CGCCGTCGAGACCAGTCACCGTGATTGAGCCGTTGCCCGTTGTGATGCTGATATCGGTATCGCAATTTGGAGCACCGCCGCCGCCGCAATTTGGGTCGAGGTCGGCCATGATGATATTGGATTCCAAATAAATATCACAGCCTGTCCTTCTGGTACACCGTAGATAACAGGTCTTTTGAGTGATGGTACCGGGATTGAGGGTCAGCCCTGTTTCACCGGGGATGATAGACCACAAGGGATCGTTTCCAATGTTGCCGATGGTAGTGGAAGGAGGCGCACAAGTCGGGTTGTTGATAGCCCTCAGCCAGATGATTTCCATGGCCCCGCTGCCTCCCGAAGGAGAAGCGCAATTTTCGATCATTGGAACAGCGGCATTGCAGACAGTGGTCGAACCACTGCAATTGGCACCAAAGCCGATAGTCCCACCCAAAGTAATATTATCGCAAACTGGAGTAGAACCGGCACAGGTGCAGCCATCGGCCTGTATCATGTCGTTGACCGTATTCGGGTCGCCGTCGTTGCAGGCCGTGCCGGGAGTGGCCGGAAGGCTGGCGTCGTTGGGTGCGCAGTCGTCGTTGTCGCAAACGCCGTCGCCGTCGCTGTCGCCGCCTGAAGTTGCACAAGGGTCAAATGTACCTGCGCAGGTGCAGCCGTCGGACTGGATCATGTCGTTGACCGTATTCGGGTCGCCGTCGTTGCAGGCTGTGCCGGGAGTGGCCGGAAGGCTGGCATCGTTGGGTGCGCAGTCGTCGTTGTCGCAAACGCCGTCGCCGTCGCTGTCGCCGCCTGAAGTTGCACAAGGCCCTTCGCAGCAACCAAAGGCCTTGATTTCGTCAATGTCCCAAACAGTTTGGGAAGCGCCATTGCCAACACGGCAATAAGCACGCAGCTCAAAGCTGAAAGTAGTTGTAGCATTCACCGTAAAATCTGGGTCATTGCTAAAATCAAAAGTCTCCAGGCTCCAAGCCCCCGTTGTGGAGATGTCCACATCTTTATACACTTGGGAGCCACCCACTGTCACCCGGATACCGTATTTTGTTGGATAATCATTGGGACCAGAAGAACCACCAATCCAATTATAATATGCCGGCGCTTTTTCGTAAAAACTTAAACCTGAAAGCGAAGCCGTCCCCCCTGCCGGAGGGTTTACGGTCACATCAAAACGGAGGGCATACTGGTCGTTGTTGATAAAGCTGCAACCAGCGCCGGTACCAACGCACATTGCCACGTTGCCGTCCATTCCTGGCGCACAAGAATGGTTGCCATTGTCGCGGTAAACGATGGAGGCATCCACATTTCCACCACAACCAGTCGGTGTACTTATAGAAGGTGTGAATTCGGAATAATCAGCATTAGAACCACCTGAATTAGAGGAACAATTTTCTAAATCCCAATGCACCATTTGGTCAAAACAAGTCGCGCCCGGCGGTGGAAACGCAGCAGGGCAAGGGATTTCCATGACAAACTCATAGCCATCGTTGCCGTTGCGGTCATACCATTTGCCATTGTTCCTTTTGATGACGGTGTAATCGGCATAGCCCCCGTTCGGGCTGCCGTTGTTCGGTTCACCTGATGCCCAATGCGTATAGCCCTGGGCATCGCCGTTGACCCACTCGAAGTTGCCTTCGCTGTTTTCATCGGTATAGCCGATCCATGCATAATTTGCAATGATGGCATTTTGCACGAAGTCGTTTTCAGCCTGACTGTTGATGACTACGAGGTGGCCGCCGTTAGAAGCTGCAGACGAGGTGGCCTCCCACCAGTCAAAGTTGCTGCCATCAGAGCAATAATACTTGCTGTTGTTGAATTCCCCCAAATAGATGTAACCCGAAATAGAGTTGGGAATGGAACTGCAATCATTTTGGGCACTGGCCAAAAAAGGCAAAAAAACAACCGCAAGGACCAGCTTTAAAAGCTGATTCTTCAGGCCAATTTTCCAGCGGGTTTCCCCGTTGCCTTTTGGGCTCGGATAAAGGTGTTCAGTAAAAAGGTTCATAGTCGAATAAAATTTGTTTTTGATTAAAAAATAAAGGTGTACCTGTGCCATGCCCATTGTCGCATGAGCGCCAACACAAGCAAAAGCGAGGAACGGCGAACGAGGCGGTTCCAAAAACCAAGCATGTAAATTTTTTTAAGCTTTCAGGCCGGTAAGACAATAAGGAGACCGGGAGGCAGGGAAATCCAACAAAAGTGATGTAATTAAAGACCGATGTGGTTAAGACAAGAACAGTAAATCAGAAATTCAAAGCACAAAGAAAGCAAAAGTTTTGATTAAAAATGGATTTAGCGATCAATTTTGTTTTGGCGGTGTGCCGAATGCAATGCTTTTTTTCCGAGGGGCCTCACATCCCCCTGCAAGCAAATGAGAAAAGAAGGATTTTTGTCCGTTCTTTTGTGCTGTTTTTTCAA
>DROJ01000366.1 GCA_011321935.1 Bacteroidota bacterium
CCCTCGGGGCATCACCTCTAAGGCCCGATTATTCAGTTACGTTTGAACAAAAAAAAACCGCCCCCAAGACATTTGCGGGAGCGGATTTTTTATCACTCATCAATAAAAAAAAGTCACCTCTTCACCACTTTAAACACCGAGGCCTCCCCATCCCCCGTCCGAACCCGCAACATATACAGCCCCGCGTTCAAGTCCGAAACATCGAGATCGAGGAATTGATCATGCTCCGCCGCCTTGTTTTTCAACAATATATTTCCGGTGATGCCGAGCAGTTCGACCGACACATCCGACGACAGTTCTCCGCTCCATTTCACGTTCAGCACATCGCCCACCGGGTTTGGAAAAACTTCAAAACGGCCGTTGGCCGCTGCTCCGGCATTCGCCAAACCATCGCCCTGATTTGGGGCAAGCATTGCCGTTCCGCAATAGACCGGGCTGTCCGAAATAATGGCCGGCATCTCGTGGACAGAGGTGCAGCCATTGTATTCCACCGTCAAAGTAATGGTAGTGTAGCCTGCCCGGTTGAAAGTAACCACCGGTGCCAGCCCGGTCGAAGTGGCAGGGCTTGCCCACGGGCCGAAGTGCCAAAAGTAGGCCGCTCCGTTCCCATTTGGCGAAGCCGAAAAAACAACTGGCCTGCCGACGCACAAGGCTCCCGGCGGGTCAATAGCCGCCACTGCCACATCGTCAACGATGATGTTGACCACCTCCGATTCCAGCCATTCGGTGCAGCCGGCCGCCCTTGCGCAGCGGGCAAAATGGGTCGTTTCGGCGAGTGGCCCGGGGTCGTAACTTGATGCCGTCACAGGTTGGCCGTAGGCATCCAAAACGGGCTGCCAAACGCCGTTGCCAAAGGTGGCCGGCCCGGGGATGTGGGCATAAATCCACATGTACTCCACGTTGTTCGCACCCAATGCCGGAGCGGCGGAAGTGATCGGCGCAGGGTCATTGCCGGGTCCGCAAAGCACTTGATCGCAGCAGATTCCGCCCGCAGAATAGACGTTATCGCAAGCATCATAAAGACCTCCGTCAACCACGAGGCAGCAGTGCCCCTCCACCAAGGACACCACGTAACTATCGCCGTTTGTATCAAAGTCGCTGTCGGTAAAATCATCGGTGCAGGCATCAAGGGGCGAGTAAACATAGCCGCTTGGCAGGGGCAAATGAACTTGATAATCGCCTGGCGGCAAATCTTCAAAAATGTACTCGCCATTGACAGCCGAGCCAGTGGCCGCAGAAATGGAATTGCCCCAGATGTCGGTGCCGGAGAGGCTCAGTTCTATTCCGGCAATGCCCAATTCTCCGCCGTCTTGGCAGCCGTCGCGGTTGCGGTCGTTCCAGATTTTGCCGCCCGTGCAGGCAGGCACAAAGAGGTAGGCGGTGTCCGTTGCGGTGCAGCCGTTGGCATCCGTCACCGTGAGCAGGTATTCGCCGGAGGCGAGGCCAATGATGGAGGCGGTCGAGGCGCCGTTGCTCCAGGCATAGTCAAAAGGTGCGGTGCCGCCGTTGGTTTGGGCGCTCAGTTCGCCGCCGTCAATATTCGTTTCAGTGAGCGGCACATCCACGTTGATGGAAACTTGTGGGCCCAGTGCGCCCGTGATTTCGACCGCCGCCTCGCCCGTGCAAGCATTGGCATCGCTGAAAACGACGGTGTAAACCCCCGCCACCAAGCCATCAATGGCAGCGGTGTTTTCGCCTGTATCCCAAGTGTAAGAATAAGGCGCAATGCCGCCGCTAACCGTTATTTCGGCAGTTCCCAGTTCCGTGCAGTTTACATTTTGCGAAGCAACAAGCCCTGTAAGTTGGGTGGGTTGGGAAATGGCAACCGAGGCCGAGTTCTGGCAGCCGTTTTCAAGGTCGGTCACTGTTATTTCATATGCGCCTGCCGGCAAATCAGCAGCCGTGGGGCCCGTGGCATTATTGCTCCAAGCATAAGAATAGTTGCCGCTGCCCCCAGTTGCCGAGGCCGTTGCCGAGCCGTCGTTTTCCCCAAAACAAGAGACGTTGTTTGTTTGGAATTGAATCAAGATTTCATCGCCGACTTCCAGTACAATGGCATGTGCCGAGTCGCAGCCGTTGGCCCCGGTGAAGGTCATTTCATAAGTGCCTGCCCCGCCCGTCGGCGTCCCGAACACATCGGCCGTTTCACCAAAACAGATGGAAATGGTTTCAAAAGTGGCCTGCGTTTCCAGCACGTTGAGGGTGATGGTATGCACCGAATCACAGCCGTTGGCCGCTGTGAAAGCCATTTCATAAACACCCGCCACGCCTGTCGGCGAACCAAAAACATCGGCGGTTTCGCCTTCGCAAATCTCAATGGTTTCGGCAGTGGCCTGCGCCTCCAAGACCACGAGGGTGATGGTATGGGTGCTATCGCAACCCTCCTGCGTGGTCAAGGTCTGGGTGTAAACCCCCGCTTCGGTTTCCTCATTTCCAAAAATAAAAATAGACTCGCCTTCGCAAATTTCAATGGTCTCTTCGGTCTCAAAACCCGGATGAAGGATCACCGACACCGAGTCGGCACTGAAACAGCCATCGTCGGTGCTTACTACTAAGGTGTAGGTGATGTCGCCCGTCGGCGTCGTGGTGACGGTGGGGCAAGTGCTGCAATCGAGGAAGTCGGCAGGCGTCCACTCGTAATTGTCGAAGCCACTCACGCTGAAGGTATGGCTGCCGCCTTCGCAAATCTCCACATCAGGGCCGAGGTCGAGCACCGTCGTCGAATCAAGGCTGATGCTGATGGTATCGGAATGGATGCCGCCGCATTCGTCGGTTGCTGTCACCCAGTAGGTGCCGAGATTCCAAGCGGTGTAAGTTTGGTCGGTGCTGCCGTCCTGCCATTGGTAGCTGGTAAACCCAGGGCCGGCATCCAGGTCGGTTACCATAAAATGACAGGCGACCACGTCGGGGCCGAGGTCGAGGGTTGGTGGCTGGAAATCAAAAATGGCAAAAGAGCCGACGTTGTTGGTATAATCACACTCCCCTTCCGGCCCTTCATAAGTATCCAGGTCAATCGGGGTCGGCGTAGTCCCGTCATCATTTATCATAAGAAAGTAAGCCGTCAGTGGCTGCCCTGCAAAGGGCAGGTCAAAAGTTATGCACGTCCCCGCAACCACAGCCGCGGGAAGCGGAAAAGTAAGGATGGGTGTAGCATTCACAGATGAACTTGTAACAGTAGGCTCATCGTCGTAAACAGTGATGGGCAGGCCGGCCGGCAACACGCCAGCGCCATTATTACAGACCGTTATGCTCACGTTCACACTGTCGCCCGGACAATAGGCCACAGCGCTGCCGACGATGAGCGCATCGGGCAAAAAATCGCAGGAATCAACGCAGGGCTGCCCACAGGCAATGGTCGCCTGCACGGAGGTCTCCCCCATTTGTGCGCCGTCCAAGAAGAAACCAAAAAACTGGTTGAGTTCGGTGAGGTCATGCTGCCCGTCGTATGGGTTGGCATAAGGCATGAAGCCCAGTTCCATTTCAGAAAAAAGGTTGCAGTCGCCCTGCGCAGTGGGAGTGCCGTCGGCGGCGAGTGCGGCCATAAAAATATTGTCATCGGTGGGAGTGCCGAAGCCATTGGTGCGGCCAGTAAAATAGAGCAGGCCATTGGCCGCTATCATGTCCCGGCCTTCGTCGTCGCCGTTGGTGCCATATGCCTTCGCCCACTGGAAGAAGCCCTGTTTGTCCGTTTTAAAAACAAAAACATCGCGGTCGCCCTGGTCAAAAAAGCCGAGGCAGAGGTAGCCGTCGGGGAGGTTGACAAGGGCCAAGCCCCGTTCGTTGCTTGCGCCGGGTATGTCGTATTGGTTGGCCCAAAGGATGTTGCCGTCGAGGTCTGTTTTATAAAGAAAAAGTTCAACGTCGGAGGGGCTTGTGCCGTTGTTGTCGCCCTGTCCGAACACGACCAGCCCGTTGTCCTCCACCATATCGTTGGAGTAAAGGCGGGCAGTGGTAGAGCCGCCCGGACGGAGGTAAAACCTCGACCAAAGTTGGTTGCCGTTGAGGTCGAACTTGGTGATGCCCGGCCTCATGCGGGCAGTGCCGCCGCCGTCAAAATTGTAGCGCCCCGTGACGTACAGGGCATTGTTGATAAAAAGCAATTTCGAGAAGGTCTCGCAAGAGCCAAAGGTGTAGCTTTTCAGCCAGACGTTGTTGCCTGTGTTGCGGTCGAGTTCTACCAAAATGCCATCGCAGCCCGTTGAGCCGTTTTGCAGCTCATCGGTCTGCCCCGAAACGACATAATTGCCGCCGGCGCCTTTTTCGATAATGGAGCGGTAGCCCTCGTGCGCCGGGTCTGCCAAATCCAGTTCGTTGACCCAGAGCATGGCATTGTTCTGCATGTCGTATTTAAAAGCAAAACACTCAATGTTGCCCGTATTGTCAATGATGGTTTCGCCGCAGCCGAACACATTGTTGTCGCTGTCAAATTTCAAGTCCCGAATAAAATCCGCAGCATCGGGCGTGGCATCGAAAGCCCTCGTCCAAACGATGTCGCCCATCGGGTCAATGAAAGTAATCATGGCGCTGTCGGCCTTGCCGCCGCCGATGAGGAAGCCGCCGCCGAGAACAGCAGGCACTTCAACAATGGCATGGCTGTATTCATCGTCTTGTTCCGTTCCGTAAATTTTCAAAAAAGTAGTGTCGCATGTGCCCGGCGGGGCAATCGGCTCGGCCACAAAAACGGGCTGGCAAAACTCTGCCGAGCAAAGGCCATTGCCTGCCAGCAGGCAAACAGTAAAGTTGCCTTCGTTGGGGTAGGTAAATGAAAAACCGGTGCCCGTGCCCTGTACCGCACCATTGACCGACCACTCAAATTGAGCGGCATTTTGGCTGGTGTTGGTGTAAGTAACCGTCTGTCCAGGAGTGGGAAACAGGTCGTCGGCAGTGAAGCCCGCCTGCACGGGACAGGTGACATTTATAGTCAAGCAAAACTGGTCGGAGCAGTTCGGGTCGGCGTTGCCAATGTTCAGGCAAATTTCAAAACTGCCGACTTGATTAAAGGTAAAACTGGCATCCGTTGAATTGGCAAAAGCCGTCCCGTCTATCTCCCAACCTGCGCTCGTGGCATTGACGGAGGTGTTGGTAAAATTGACCGTTGAACCGACCGAGACAGTAGAGCTACTTGCCGAAAAAGAAGCGGTCAGGGCGGAGTTGCAGGGATCAACGCAGCCCTGCGATTCGAGCAGGCTGAACCTGACATTTTCGATGTGCCAGTGCATCCGGTCGGCCTGCCCCTGCGTGAACAGGGAGTAGCAAGAAAACTGGCTGTAATCCATATAATCTTGGAAGAGGTCGTTTTGGTCGGAGGTGAAGCCGCTGTTGGCATCGGTGGAGCAACTGTTCATGGTAGAGCCACAGGAAACCCAAGCGGTTGATTGGTCGGGCGGGGTGTCGCAAACGCGGTCGCCGTCGGTGAGACAGTCGTTGTTGGCGCAGCCGCTCTGAAAGGTGTGGTAAAGACCGAGGTAATGCCCCATCTCGTGGATCTGCACGCCTGAGTTGGCAGGGCTGCTGCCAAAAAAACTGGCCTCCACCATAAGCCCGTCTTCTGGGCCGCCGTGCGAACTCGGAAAGTAGGCATAGCCCGCCACCCCGCAGCCAACGGACACACTGCATATTTCGCGCACCAGCCAGATGTTGATGTAGTGCAGGGGGTCCCATCGGCTGAGGTTTTTTACGGCAATGTCATCGGTTTCGAGGGTCATGTCGGTAAGCTGCGACTGCACCCTGTTGATGCCGGTAGTGGCATTGCCGTCGGGGTCTCTTTTGGCGAGGCAAAACTGGATCCGGGTGTCAACGCCGGTGGAGGGGTCGTAGTAGTTGATGTTTGCATAGGCTTCGTTGAGGTCTTGGATGCCCTGCAAAATGGTGGCATCGGAAATGTTTTCGGCGCCGCCGTCATGGATCACATGCACCACAACGGGCAGGGTGAAATCGGCCAGCAACTTATCTCCCGCATTTTTATTTTTAAAAAAATAAAGCGCCCGTTTTTCAATTTGCTGGTGCAGGAGTTTTTTTTCAGGCGAAGCCGCCTGCAACAGTTCGGTCGCCAAGCGGTCGGCACAAAAGCCATAGTCTTTGGCAACGGGCTGCTGCTCAAGGATGACCTGTGCCGGCGACGTTTGAAAAACAAAAAAGGAGAATGAAAGGAATGCTAAAAGTTGGAATGTTTTGCGAGAGATCATAATAAAATGGGATTTTAAACCTGGTCGTAGGATTCGTGAAAAAGGGATTCACAAAACTAATTAATTTGAATAAATAAATTGAAAATAAAATGGGGCGGGAGGGGGCATTTTGGGAAAATGACAAAAAGTTGGCAGCTTGTGGTTTTGTCAAGTATATTGGCGGTTCCTAAAGGAAAGTATCCAAAATAAAAAAGCCCCTGAAAGCGAATGCTTTCAGGGGCTTTTTTATTTTGAAAATCCAAAGCCTTTATTTCTTAAAAGGATCGGAATATTTTACTTGTGCAAGGCTTTCGGTATCGGTCAAGGTGTGCAAGAAAGCAACGAGCGCATCTTTTTGTCCCTGGGTCAGGTTCAGGTGCTTTGCCTCGTTTCCTGCTTTCAGTTCTTCGTGCAGGTTCGGGTGGTTTTTGACACCTGAGTTGTAATGCTCGACCACTTCTTCCAATGTTTCAAAACGGCCGTCGTGCATGTACGGGGCAGTGAGGGCAACGTTCCTCAGCATGGGCACTTTGAACAGCCCCATCTCTGTACTGCGGCCAGAAATTTCGCCGATGCCCTTGTCTTCATAGACCATATCGAGGCCGTTGTTGGCATTGGTAATGGTCGTGGAAAAACCAGGGCCCAAGTTGTGGCAGCTTGCGCAATGGGTGTTGAACAATTGTTTGCCCTCGTTCTCTTGTTGGGTGAAATTGGCGAAGCTGGAATTGGGGTTTCCTGTCGCAGCCCAACCTTCGTCGAACTTGGTGCTGTAACTGCCGATGCTGCTCACAAAGGCATCCAATGCCTGCAAAATCTTATCCTTGTTGCTTATAAAGCCACCGAACTTGTTTGCTGGGTATGCCTTGTCAAAAAGGGTTCTGTAATAATCTATTTGCATGAGTTCGTCGCCGAGTACATCCAGGTCTTCAATGCCCATTTCGATAGGGTCGCGCATGGTCAGGTCAGACTGTTCGGCAACGGTGGCTGCCCTTTCGTCCCAGAACATGCGGGTACCGCCAAAGCCGTAGTAAGCATTGAAACTCGGAAATGCGCCGAGCGCCAATGAGTTGCGCTTGGTATGCCCCCCGTCAAAGCCTTCGCTGAATTTTTTATCATCGGCAAATGCCCTCTCTGCCAAGTGGCAGGAAGAACAGGAAACTTTTTCGTTTTTTGAAAGCCTTTTGTCGTAAAACAGTACGCGCCCGAGAGTTGCTTGGTGCTTCTCGGAATTGACCCGGCTGCTGCCGAGGTGTGCGGGAAGTTCCAGCATGTAGTCCAAAGGCTCTTGGGGAAGGTCGAGCGCTTTGGTCAGCGTTGCATATTCTTCTGGAGAGTAACTGTGGATTTCGGTTTCCACCTGATCTTTGATGCAGGAGGAGAACGCAAAAATAAATAGGGAGGAATAGAGAAGGTACTTGATTTTCATAACAGATGGAAGTTTAAATGTGATGTGAAAAGAATGTCCAAAAATAACGAAAATATTGCAAGGCCGCTGCCGGTAGGTTATTTATTAACATTATTTTTCACGAAATTGTCATTTTTCAATGGAAAATTATTTGAAACAGGGTTGAAAACCGAACAAAATTTGGCTGATGCCTTTTGATCCGTTCAGTTAGGTCTGCTCCTTGCCCTTCCGAAAGAGGGGGAATTAATTCCCCCTCTTTCGGAAGGGCAAGGAGCCGGGCTTAAAGGTTCGATCATCAGCTTTGGGTGGGCCATCGCACGAAGGGGGGAATAAATTCCCCCTCTGTTGGAAGGGCAAGGAGCCAGGTTTAAAAACTTTGGATGGACCACGGCACGGAGCCGGGCTACTCAAACCAAGCTTCTTTATACTCATCAATCTCCCGGCGCTCTCTTTTTGTCGGCCTGCCCGCGCCGCGCTCCCTCTGCTCTGAACCTGCTTTTCCGATGAACCAGTCTTTGTATTTGTCGAGTTCTTCCTGCGGGGTCAGGTTGTCGTAACATTCTTGCGCAAGGGCTGCGCCCACTCTTTTTTCGATCAGTTTTTTTACTAAAAATTCTAAATAGAAGCCGCCTTTTTTTACGAACACCTTTTCGCCGACCGATACGCCGACCGAGGGTTTTACGCCCTGCTCGCCGATGCGCACTTTGCCCGATTTACAGGCCTCCGAGGCCAGTGTCCTTGATTTGAAAATACGGACACTCCACAGCCATTTGTCTATTCTTACTTTGGTCAAGTTATGAGTTATGAGTTGTGAGTTATTGAGTTTTGGTACTTTACCAAAACCGTTATGAGCATGGAAACGAAGAGGCCATTAAATACCTTCGGTCCCATTTTTCATTTTCCCCGAGGTTTCGGGGCAAGCTATTTTCATTTTAATTTCCCGTCCGGGTATTTTAGATCCATTGCTTCCATTGCCTCGCAGACCTTTTTGCTGATGAGGTAGTCGCGGTACCAGCGCTCGTCAACGGGGGTGATGTGCCAGGGGATTGTACTGTTGTTGATGGCATATTCATAGCAGGCCATGTACTCCTTCCAATGCTCCCTTTCTTTCCAATCGTTGGCGTTGTGCTTCCAGTGTTTTTCGGGGTCGTCTATCCTTTCTTGCAGTTCGAGTGCCTGTTGTTCATAAGAAAGGTGGAGGTAAAATTTGAGGATGGTTGTACCGTTGTCGAATGCTAGGAGTTTTTCAAAAGCGTTGATGGCATCCATCCTGTTCTGCACCCGTTCCTCGTCAATCCAACCATGCACCCGCTGTATCAAGATGTCCTCGTAATGCGAGCGGTTGAAGATTTTGATGTTTCCTTTTGCCGGGACTTGTTGGTGCACTCGCCACAGGAAGTCGTGGGCAAATTCGATTTCGGTGGGTTTTTTAAAAGCATAGACATCCACGTTAAAATGGGTGCATTCTTTAAACACCTTTTTCACTGCGCCGTCTTTGCCGCTGCCGTCCATGCCCTGCAAAATGACGAGCAGGGACTGCTTTCCTTCTGCCCGCAATATTTCGTTCAGGTCGCCGATGCGTTCCTGGTACTGCTTGGTCAGGTCTTTCAGTTGTTTTTTGTCAACACCGAGCGGCGGCTTGGTGGAAATTTCGTTGAGTTTTATCATGGTAAAAACGTTATTTTTCCAAAGGCATGAAAACCCACAACAGCACGTAAACCAAGATGCCCGGGAACGCTGCGCTCAATACGGAGAGCAAGACGTAAAACAGGCGGAAATTGGTTGGCGTCCAGCCAAAATATTTTGCGAGGCCGGCGCATACGCCGCCCAACATGCGGTCGGTGCTGGATCTTGTCATTTTGTTTTCAGCCATTGGATGCTTTGTTTTCTTATGGGACGAGGGTAGAATGTAACTGCTTACCCCCCTCGAAATCCCGGAGGGATTTCGAGGGGGGTAAGCAGTTACGATAGAATTAAATTACCCATTTCTATCCTCGTTCCTTTTCTATTTCTTTCATTATTTCCCGCACCTTGTTTTTCACCTGCACAGAAAAATCTTTGTTCAAAATCCAAAAGTAATAGTTCTTCTCCTCCGCCAAAATCTTTTTGACGGGCTGCCCGCTGTATTTTCCAAAATTAAAAACCACCACTCCTTGGTCGTTGTATTTCAGGCGGTTGGTCACGTCAATGGAGTTGAAGTCCTGCGTAAAATCATGGATGGCCTGCATGTCGTTGCGGATGGGTTCTTTGGTCACGTTGCCGTCGTCGTCGGTGTAGTCGCGGCCCTCGTACATTTTGATCTGCCCTTTCAGCACATTGATGGTGGCCCGCACGTCGGCGAGGGCATCGTGGGCATCTTCCATCTCGCTGCCGCAATAATAGCGGTGTGCGGCACGGAGGTTTCTCGGTTCCATTCTATAAAAAATGCGCTGTGCGTCCACGAAGCGCCGCTTGCCTATTTTGAAATCAATGCCGACCCTCGCAAACTCCTCCATCAACAAAGGAATATCGAAGCGCCCGATGTTGTAGCCGCCGAGGTCTGCATCGCCAAAAAAGTCGAAAAGCTGCTGCGCCACCCGGTCAAAGGTGGGCTTGTTGGCCACGTCTTTTGGCGTGATGCCGTGCACCCGCATGGCCTCCTCGCCGATGGGTATGCCGGGGTTGACCATCAGTTCCAACTCCTCCGGCTCGCGCCCGTCCTTGAAGTATTTGATAACGGCAATCTGTACGATGCGGTCGCGCATCACGTTCAGCCCCGTCGATTCGATGTCGAAAAAACAAAGGTCTTTGTCTAGGTTGAAATTCATTTTTTAGTGATTAGTAGAGTAGTGATTAGTGATTAGTAGAGTAGTGATTAGTAGAGTAGTGATTAGAGATTAGTGATTAGTAGAGTAGTGATTAGTGATTAGTGATTAGAGATCAGTAAAGTAGTGATTAGGCGAATCCACACGGCCTACGTTTGCTCACTACTTTACTGCTCACTGATCTACTAATCACTAATCTACTAATCACTGCTCTACTAATCACTAATCACTACTCTACTAATCACTATCCCCCCTTTTTGAATTTTTCAGGAATCTTATGTAGCCGTTCAATAGCCTGATGCAATCATCATAGATAACTTTCATGCTTTTGAGTATTTCTTTTGAAATATATTTTTCATCGAAAGCAGTAATAAGGTGTTCCAACGTTTCTTCCAATGACCCTCTGGAATTTCGGCAAAATTTGATATTGTCCTGATAATAATACCGGCCATGCCCCTCCGCGATATTGGCTGTAACGGATCGGGAAGAATCCAATATTTGAGCGGTCAACAAATATTTTTCATGCTTTGGAAAATGGCTTATTGTCAATTTCGAAATCTCCTTCCTAAAAAATCTACACTTTTTGTAAACATCCAAAGTGGTAAAACTCCTGTAACTCATAGCATTGGTTTTTATGAATGTTGTGATTAGTGATTAGTGAGCAGTGATTAGTAAAGTAGTGATTAGTGAGCAGTGATTAGTGATTCGTAAAGTAGTGAGCAAACGTAAGCCATGTGGGTTTGCCTAATCACTGATCACTAATCACTAATCACTAATCACTGATCACTGATCACTGATCACTAATCACTGCTCTACTAATCACTAATCACTGCTCACTAATCACTACTCTACTAATTACTTCTCAACAAACAACTCCTCCACCCCATCCGTGTATTTCATTTTCATCCCCCCATTTTCATCGCTATAAATAAACAGTGCTTCGATGCCTTCCAACTGGCTTGCGAGGGCAAATGCCTCGTCAACGCCCAAGACCATGAAGCCCGTGGCGAGGGCATCGGGGTACAGGCAGTTTTCCCCAAAAACCGTTGCGCTCAACAAGGTGTTTTTTTCTGGAAAGCCAGTGAAAGGGCTGATAAAATGGCTGTATTTTTTGCCATCTACTTCGTAAAAATTGCGGTAGTTACCGGATGTGGAAACAGCCATGTTCCTCAGTTCGATGACCTGTTGGTAATCGGTGACTGCTGCCTCCGGACTTGGGGTGTTGATGCCGATGGTCCACCAGGTGCCGCGGGGGTTTTTGCCCCTCGCCCTTGACTCGCCGCCAATGTCAACGAGGTAGTTTTCAATGCCTTGTTGGTCTAAAAACTCGCTCACGGCATCAATGCCGTAGCCCTGCCCTGTGCCGCCAAAATCGAGCTGCACGCCCGGCGATGTCTTGCGGAGGACGGCGTAGCCGTTTTTGCCGGACATTTTTACTTTTTCAAACCCGACGTACTGCATCAAAGAGTCAATTTTAAAACTATCAACCTGCGTAATGGCCCGCTTCGGGGTATAGCCAAAACCCCAATAATTGACCAACGGCATGACCGTTGGGTCGAAGGCTTGGCGGGTGCGTTGGTTGACCACTTTTGCCATCAAAAAATTGGCCTGGAAATGCCTGTTCTTGATCTTTTTGCAATAGCGGTAATCGGCCATGCACTCGGCGTAATCCTTGAATTTCAGGCCGAGTTCATATTCTTTTTCTGCTTGGTTGAACATCGAGACGGTCGAAAACGGCTCGTAGCTCGATATTTCATGGTTGATGGCGACGAGCAGCGAGTCTATCGGTTTTTTGAAATTTCGCTGCAAGCTGTCGAAATAGGTCACCTTATAATAGGTGCCCATCGTTTTGCCCTCCACCATGAGGTAGGGCGGCTTTTCCCCGGAGCTGCAGGAAAACAGGACGACAACGAACAATGCAAACAGGGTGAAATTTTTCATTTTTTATAATTGCTTGTGGCTCTTGGAGGCGATGCCCTTGGGCGGGGATAGTGGGCGGAAAGGCGTTGACTCTAATTGCAAAACAAGAGTCAACGCCTTTCCCCCCGCCTGCCACGCCCAAAGGCATCGCCTCTAAAGGGCCACAAATCAAGGTTTTTCCAACAAACCTTCCATTTCCGCTTCTTCCGCTGCGCCGTGCAACTGTACGGGCGATTGTTTTTTGCGCAGCTTCATATTTAAAAATTCTACCAACAAGGAGAATGCGATGGCAAAGTAAAGGTATCCTTTTGGCACTTCGCCTACCGACGTGCCGGCCATCGTGAAATGAGCCATGTGCGCCCCTTCGACTATCAGCATGAAACCGATCAAAATGAGAAAGGACAGCCCCAGCATCTGAATAGTGGGGTGGTTGTTGACAAACCGGCCAACGGGAACAGCGAACAACATCATGATAAGCACTGATAAAACAACAGCCACGATCATGATGACCAATGCGCCGTGGATGCCCGTGGTCATGCCCACCGCCGTCAGTATGGAGTCGAAAGAAAAAACGATATTTATCAAGGTGATCTCGATGACGATTTTGCCGAGCGAAGCGAAGGCTTGGCTTTTGTTGTCTTTTTGATGGACCTCCTGCCCCTCCAGTTTGTGGTGTATTTCGGAGGTGCTTTTGTAAAGCAAAAACAGGCCGCCTGCTATCAAAATAAGGCTTTGCCCTGAAAACCCGGCATGGATCAAGGCATTGTCAACGTTGATCCACGGCTCGGCCATCGCAACCAAAGCGGAGATGCCGAACAGCAATAAAATACGCAAGACCATGGCCAGCAACAGTCCGATATTGGTGGCCTTTTTCTGGTCTTTTGGGTCTATCTTATTGGCGGCGATGGAGATGAAAATGATGTTGTCTATGCCGAGGACAATTTCGAGAAAGGTCAAGGTGAGCAGGCTCATCCACAGTTCAGGGCTTGCCAAGTTGGGCATTATGAGTTCCATAAAATTGGTCGTTTGTTTTGGTGCTTAAAATAGCAACCATCAAAAAAGCGCAATTTTACGAAAAAAGCAGCCGCCGTAGCCATCCAAATTTTTGGGTCGGCTCACTTAGCTTGCCTATGAATTTGGGCACGACGAAAGCAGTTTCAAACTTTCGATTTCAGACCGGAGGTTTTGCCGCGCCTGCTTTTCAAACAGCCTGCGGAAGTGCTTGGTAAAATAAATCCGCTTCCTTTCATAAAAATGGCTCAGCACTTTTCGCCTGCCTAAGCGGTAAAAAAAGGCCGGCAAGCGGCTGTATTCTTCCCAAACCGCATCCGCATATTTTTTATAAACATCCTTTTTTGCGGCCAATACGGCGAGGTCGAAATCGAGGAAAAGCAGAAGGTCTTTGTGGTTGCTCAACGGGCGGTGGCTTTTGGTACTTTCGATCATTTCGCGAAGCAAAACCGCATCCTGTGGGTTCAGGTATTTGCCAAGTTTTTCGATGGCAAATTCAGCGCTCTTCCGCTCATTATTTTTTTTAAAAACATGGTAAACAACGTCGTGGAACCAAATGGCCGCGCGGAAGACCAAGCTGTTTCCGGGCTGCACCTCCGACGTTTGCAAAAGCATCAACATGCTGTGGACATGGGAGAGGTTGTGGTATTTGCGCCAGGGCGCAGAATAGGTTTTAAACAGCTCGTTTTCAAGCTGTTCCGATTTTTCGGCGGGCATTTTCATTTCGGAAAACAGGGTGAACAGCTCGCTTTTCAGGAAAGCGGTTTCTGATAAATTTAAGTGCTGACTGACTTGTACCGGTAGCATATTGACGGAGGTTTAAAGGTCTGGGATCGGAGTAGTTCCGGCAACAAAACCTACCACCCGCTCGATCACCTCCCCGTTTTTCATCAGTTTAAAATGCCCCAATCCCTGGGTTACCAAAAAGTTGACATGGCCCCAGCGATCCATCACCCGTTCGGCCGATTCAAAGGGAACGGAGCGGTCGAACTTGTCGTGGACCATGAGGACAGAGCCGACTTTCGCCTTGCCGATGCTCGCCTCGATATTTATGTCATCGAAAGTCAAATGTTCGGCCTGTTTTTTCAGTTTCCGCTCGAAATATTTTGCGGCAGCGGGGGGTACGTTCATGTATTGCATGGCGTCCTTGACCACCATTTTGATATTGGAGGGCACGGCGATCAGCACCAGTTTTTCGAGTTCAATGCCGAGGTTCAGTTGCGTGAGCGCATACACGGAAGTCACCCCGCCAAAGGAATGGGAGATGATGCTGTCCACCCCTCCGACCTGTTGGACCACCGCTTTTATTGCGCCCGCAAATTCCACCAAAGTAGTGCGCTTGCCACCCGAATCGCCGTGCGCAGGCCCATCGAAAGCCACCACCCGGTAGCCTGCCCTGAGCAGCCCGGGCACAAAACCCCGCAGCGCCGTGCCCCTCGACTCCCAACCATGCACCAGCAAAACGGTCTTTTTGCCGCTGCCCCATTCGTATGCTTTCAGGATGAGCTTGCCGTAAAGTATCTCGAACAGGCGGGCGCTTTCCAGTATTTCGTCGGTGCGGCGGTGAACGGCGCGCAGGCGCGGCTGGGTGAAAAAACGGAAGGCCACCGCCCCTGCTTTTTGGGGAAACAGACGCCCGAGGGTATTGAATGCCAAACGGACGGCTTTTAACGGAAGCGGGTATTTGGCTTTTTCTTCGGGCAGGGTCTGCAACTGGAAAGCGGGCAGGACTTCGATGAAATTTGTATTTACCATTGGAAATGAAAATTTAAATAAGTACCCGGCCTTTTGAGTTTTGGTAGCACAGCCTTTAGCCTGTGCTGGCAAACGGCGTTTGCGCCGTTTTCTTTTGCACAGACGTAAACGTCTGTGACCGGGACAGCCTAAAGGCTGTGCTACCGACCCCATGCGCCTTCGACTGATTTTTTATTTTTATGAAAATAAACTTATCGGTCTTTTTATACTTTGAGGTCTTCGACCATTTTCAGCAACTGTTTCGACATGATCTCAAAGGGCTTGGTGCTGTTGTGGATCTTCGAGAGCATGATGCCGCCCTCGATCATCCCGATGTACAAAGTGGCAAATTCGGCAGGGTTGACGGACGGGGAGACCTCCCCTTTTTCGACGCCTTTTTCCAAAGTCCTGATGATGCGGCGGCACCATTCGTTCATCACCACAAGCACCCTTTCCTTTAAAAAAGGCTGGTCTTCGTTGGCGTCCACCGCCGTGTTCTGAATGGGGCAGCCTCCCTCTACCGGTGGGTTGAGTACCCGTTCTTTATAGAAAAAAACGACGGCTTTGAGTTTGTCCACCGAATTTTCGATTACTTTGGTGCGCTTGCCTATTTCGTTGTAAACCTTCTCGACGGCATGTTCAAAAGCGGCAACGGCTATCTCTTCTTTCACGCCGTGCTTGTCGAGGCCGTCCCTTTTGAAGTTGCCGTAAATGCCGCCTTTCGACATGCCCGTGGCCTCCATGATGTCTTTCATGGAAGTGCCGTTGTAGCCTTTTTTGTTGAAAAGCGAGGCCGCTTGGTCAATGATGAAGCGCCTTGTTTTTTCTGATTTTTTCATTTTAAAAAATAAAAATTTTGACAAAAATAAACCAATCGGTCTTTTATTCAAAATATATTTCCGATTTCTTTTTCCACAGCTGCCCCGCCCTGACGATAAATTGCAGCCGACTTTTTACATTTGCCGCTGCTATGGCCAAACTTAAAAAAATACATCTGCTAACCGGTGCCAACCTCGGCGACCGCTTTTCGACCTTGGAAAAAGCTGCTCAATTACTTTCAACACGGGTCGGCGAAATTCTAAATATTTCCAGCCTTTACGAAACCGAACCGTGGGGCAATGTTGACCAACCGGGCTACCTCAACCAAGCCCTCGAAATGGAGACCCCGCTAAGCCCCGCCCAATTATTGAGAGCAACCCAACAAATAGAAAATGAACTCGGCCGGACAAGGCAGGTGAAATGGGAAGCCCGGCTGATTGATATTGACATCCTTTTTTATGAAAATAAAATCATTGAAAGCCCTGGGCTGACCGTCCCCCACCCGCACCTGCACCGCCGTAATTTTGTGCTGGTGCCAATGCTCGAAATTGCCCCTTTGAAAGAACACCCTGTTTTCAAAAAAACAATCGAAGACTTGTACGAAGCATCGGAAGACGGATTGGAAGTCCAGATTTGCCAAATTTTGAGAATTTGACAAATCCAATGCCCCCGTCAACCGTCAACCGTCAACCGTTTTATGAAACATTTCCCGCATAATTTCATCGCCATCGAGGGCAATATCGGCGCCGGCAAGACGACGCTGTGCAACATGCTGCAAGGTGACTACGACTGCAAGCTGATATTGGAGCAGTTTACCGACAACCCTTTTTTGCCGCATTTTTATAAAAACCCCGAACGCTATGCTTTCCCCGTCGAACTGTTTTTCATGACCGAACGCCACAAACAGTTGCAGGAAACCCTCTCGCAGAGGGAGCTGTTCCCGCAGCTCATCGTCTCCGATTATTTTTTTATAAAAACCCTCCTTTTTGCCAAGAACAACCTGAACGACGAGGAGTACCGCCTCTTCCAACGCCTCTTCCAAACGCTGAACGCCACCTTCCAAAAACCCGACCTGCTCGTTTACCTGCACCGCCCCGTGGACGACATCCTGACCAACATCCGCAAGCGGGGAAGGGAGATCGAAAAGGACATCAAGCCCGAATACCTGCAATCGCTGCAGGATGCTTATTTCAATTATTTCAAAACGGAAAACGGGCTGCCCATTTTGATAATCGACGTGAACGGGGTGGATTTTTGGGAAGACAAAACCGCCTACCGACAGTTGTTGGGCTTGATGAAACGGTCTTACCCGAAGGGCCTGCACCGGGCGGCGGTGGCTGTGCCGGGGTAATCTTTATTGGTGTTTTTCATTTTCATTTTCATTTTTATTTAATCCTTACCTTTGGCCAAACCAAAACGAGAAGGCCATGAGAAAACTTCGTACACGTCGGCATGTTTTAGAAGACTTAAGTTATAATTTTGTTGAAAAACAAGTGCTGCTCGCTTTTTGCACTTTATTTAGATACGCACAACGTGAGTACTCTTATGATGCAACCGTAAGAACCTTTAATAAAAAGGGAGAAATCGAACCTGATGTATTTTTTATTCAGGTAAAGTCAACGAGCAAAATCGAATTTTCAGCTAAGCACAATGGCTACCGATTAGAACTTGAAAAAAGGGATATGGAACTCTGGCTTGACGAAACATGGCCAGTTTTAGTAGTGCTTTATGATGGAGAAAATGATATTGGATATTTTGTGGAACTCCACGAATATTTCAAAAAAAATCGCTTAATTTTACAGGACATCAACAAATACAAGTCGATCTATTTGAGTGCTGACAACGTTTTTACCCCAGAGACAATTATCAAATACCATAAAAAGAAAAACAATATCCATGAAATATTTAAGAGCTTACAAAGACATGGAACCGACCTTTGGTGAATTGGCAAAAGGTCTGACCCAACTTAAGTTTGAAAACCGAAGTAACGATGAATTATTCCTTTATTACCACAAGAACACCGATACTTTGGTGGTACTAAAAAAAGGTAAAATAAACGACCCCATCGACAGGGCACGTTTTGCGGCTATATCCTTAAATTTAGAAGGAATGGGCGTCATAGAACATATCGACGACCTCGGCAAAATGATCGAGCAAGCCCGTCTGAAAGAGCAGACTGCCGCCGCCTAATTCTTCCGCAAGACAAATCCCTTCCCCACCGAATATTTAGATTTTCCAAAAAAGAAACGGTCGAGGCGGACCACGGCGTCCGTCAATTTCACCAAAAAAGGCGCTTTGGTGGAGGGGCGCAAAGCCTTCTTCCCTTGCCCTTCCGAAACGTTGCCCGCGTTCGATTTGAACAGGCGCTGAATGATGCCCGTCCAGTACATTTCCAGCAAAGCGACCAAGTGCCCGCTCAGGTTTTTTTCTTCCAAAACTTCCAGCCCGAATCCTTTTGCCCAAGCCCTAAACTGTTGAGGGTCAACGAGGTACTCGTGGCCAAAAGCATAGGCGCCCTGCCCGATGGCCCGTTTGCCGAGCAGGCTGTTGATGGGGTCGTAAGTCCACGGAAAATTGGTCTGCGGAAAGGTGACGAAGGCCATGCCGCCGGTACGGAGTACGCGGGCTATTTCTTCGGTCATGCGTTTGGGTTGGCCCACATGTTCCATCACGTCAACCGAAACGACGAGGTGGAATTTGCTTTCGGGAAAGCTCAAGTTCAGGGCGTCCTCTATTTTGTATTCGAGGTTTTTTACGTGGGCGTTCATGTGGCTGGCAAAGGCAATGTCGCCCTCGTTGATGTCGCAGGAGATGAGTTTTTTGCAGCCCCCGGCAATCATCGGGTCGTAGTCGCCCTCGCCCGTGCCGAGGTTCAGTGCGCTGTCGAAGGGGCGGGAATTGCCGTACTTTTTCAAGCTGTTTTTGATGAAGAGGTACCGGTTGCGGTAGGTGGGAAAGAGTAATTTATAATTCATTTTATTTGGATGGGAAATATCAGGCCACGATCATTTTATCTGGGTTTTGGCGGGTATCAAAAATATGGATAATCAGAACTTCGTCATCAATCACTCTATAAATTATTTTGTAATTCCCCTCGATTAAGTACCGATGCCCTTGTTCTCGGTATTTCAGGTTTTCTTCTTCCTGTCCCAAAAAAGGAAAATCTTTTAATTTCAGGGCTTTGGTAAGTATCCTTGCCCTTATTTGCCTCCCATATTTACCTTTCGACAAGTCTTTATAATACTCGTAAATCAGTTTTAATTGATCCCTCGATTTTTGGGTAAACCTAACTCTCATGATCTACCAGTTTTTCATTTCTTTTTGTAAATCTTCAACATCGATCAACCTTCCTTCTTCCACATCTTTTTCAGCAAGGTCTATCTCTTCCCGGAACGCCTCCACAGTCATTGGTTTCAATGACGCTTCATATGCGGCTATCCTGTTTTTCCGCAATAATTCTTCATGTTTAATAATTAAAGCCTCGTCATTTATGGCCATAATCGCTTCGATCAAATGATATTTTCTCAGTTCTATAGTCATAATTAATTAATGTTTTATCAAGTATTTTTTATCCTTTATCAAGGTTTTTAATGCCGGGCATTTACAGAAGATTTCAGCTTGGTCAATAAGCTGATTATTTCTTCTAAATCATTGGCCATTTCCGCTTTTTCCTTTTTTGAAAAAACATTAGCTTCTATCTTTTTGCCTATCTCTTTACCGATGGTTTTAGCATTTTTTTGAATGTCGTATAGAGGCGGCAATTTTGCATTTTTAGTCATTGGTTTCTCATTTTCCCGTTTCACAAAAATACAAAAAACAACATCAAATCAAAGCTTCGCCGCTGCCGACCGTATCTGCGTTGCCCGTTGTGTGTTGCCCTGCCCTTCGAGTATCTGCGCCCACAGTTCATAGGCCGGTTTGAAGCGGGGGTTCAGTTGCAGCGTTTTTTGGATATTGTCGAGTGCGCCCTGCACATCCTGTCGGTTGTATTGGATGAGGGCGAGGTAATAATAGGCCGTGCTGAAATCCTCCTCCACCTCGATGGCACGGCGGAAATCGGCCTCCGCCCCGGCGGTGTTGCCGCTGTTGAGCTGGGCGATGCCTCGGTAAAACAGGCCGCTCGTATTGTCGGGCGTCACCTTGAGCATGTTATCGGCAGCGTCTTTGGCCGCTTGGAAATTGCCCGTGTTGACATAGCACATCGCCAGTTTCATCCAGGCCAGTTCGTTGTCGGGGTGTTCTTTTACTTCTTCCTTAAAATCAGTGATGGCAGCCGGGTAATCTTTCTTTTTGAAGGCCTCCTCCGCCCTGAACACTGCCCCGCCTCCTTTTTCCACCGAAACCAGCGGCACGCCATTGGCCGTCACCGTGTGGATGCTGCGCGAATTGGGCCATGAACCGCTCCGCAAATGAGGCCCTTTCAGGTAGCGCGACGGGAAGATGCCATAGTCCCACGGGCGCTCGTAGCGCTTGTTGAAACGCTGGTAAATGAACGACAGCTTGCCCTTGTATTTCTGCCCGACATAGGCCCGTGCATTGTGGATAAAGGAAGTGGCGATGGTGATTTTTTCCGGCATGTCCTGGCTCAAAATGCCCTCGTCCTCCATCCATTCCAATGCCTGCCGCACACTGACGCCCCAGTAATCCGTCTCGTAATTTCCGAAGGCGTGGCTGATGCCGCCGCTCAAAGGATTGAAGTAGGTATATGGAAATTGCGAATTGCGGGCAATGTAAACGGCGGGTTCTAATACCAGCAATGCGAGGGCGACGTACAGCCCATATTTGCCCATTTTGTTTTCTTTTAAAATGCTTTCGAGTGTAACAAAAAACAGCGCTGCCATCACCACCATCGTCGGGTAAACAAAGGTGAGATGCCGCCAGCCGTCGTGCAAAATGGCGTCTTTGTAAATGACATAAAAAACGGGGAACACCGCCGCGAACAGCGCAACGACAACAGGTACCGGCCGGTATTTTTTTATCAGTTGCGGCAGCAATGCCAAGCTGCCCAAAAAGCCGATCAGCGTGAACATCGGGACAGTGCGCCAGATCCATTGCAGCGGGTAGTCCCACGGCGTATTGTCCGACATGATGTTGACGCCATCGAACAGCACCCTGATCTTCACCGCCAGTTTTTCAAAAGCACCGAGCGCCTCGAAGGGGTTGCTAAAAGGCGCCTGCAGGGCATAGGGCCAAAACAGCACCGCAACAAGCAGGGCCACCAACGAAATGCCGACCACATTGGCCGCATAGAGGCCTACCGTTTTCACATCGCCCAGCCCTTTCATGCCTTTTTTTGTCAAAAAATCAAGCCCTGCGTACAGCCCCAAAATGCCCACCAAAATAAACCCGCCCGCGCGGGTAGCTATGGCCAATGCCATTCCGAGCGCAACGCCCAGCGCCAGTTTCCAATTAAAACCGGGCATGTTTTTAAACAGCCTCGCCATGTAATAAATGGACGCTATGTAGCCCAGCGCAAAGGGTATGTCCTTGGGGTTCATGATGGAATGCCCGAGGAAGCGGGGCGACAGGAACATAAAGGCCAGCGTCAATATGCCCGCCCGCCAACCGGCTATTTCTTTGGCCAGCAGGGCCGTAAAAAGCATTGCCAAAAACCCGATGACGGCATTGAAAATATGGCGCACGTCGTGGTAGGCGGCATCGTACATTTCCAGTCCGAGCGCCTTGTTCGTAAAACCCGTCACGGTGTCGAAAAAGCCGCCGTAGTAGTGCATATTGCCCTTTTTGATATAGAGGGCAGAGGTGTCGGCGCCGAAGGTCGAGTAGTAGTTGACGAGGTCGGTGGAGTACTTGTCCTGGTACTCGTCGTCGCCGTTGATGCCGCCGTTGTAGGCCAGCAGCATGGTCAACAACAGGAAGACAATGGCCAGCCCAGTGAACACTTTTTTGTAAAACGGGTCTTGCTCCGAGGCAACGGAAGGGCGGTTCAGCCACGGGTTGGGCTTTGCCGTTTTGGGCTTTGTTCTTTTAACGGTTGCTTTGGGAACAACCTTTTTTTGCTGCTTTCTTTTTGCTGGTCTTTTACTCATTTTGGATGATTGATTTTCGGGGCGCAAGTTAGGAAAGTTTCTCATTGGTAGCACAGCGTTCTTTTTGGTAGCACAGCGTTCACGCTGTCCCGGTCAACGGCGTTTACGCCGTTGCAAACGACGGCTTGTGCGCAGGCCTGAAGGCCTGCGGCCGGGACAGCGTGAACGCTGTGCTACCAAAAAAGACACGCCGCCAATAATACCTTTCCCGCCTTCGGCAAATCAAAAAACGGGAGGGAAAAGGCTGCTCCGGTGCCATTTTTCAAAAATAAAAATTTGCGTGTTTTTGTGTAAAAACACAATGCTCAGGCGATTATACATCCCCATCAATCACATGTGTTAAATACCCAAAACAACCTCCCGATCCGCCCGTAAAAGCAGGCCATCCTCTTCCCTTCCTGATAAAGCCAACACTCCTTCCTTCCTATTTTCTCATCAAAACACATCACCCGCCAAACTGACAGGCCGGCCTCCGGCCAAATACAATATTCCATGAAAATGATGAAACCGGAGCAAACCGATTTTATCAATGATAGGCAACCTCTCGAAAAAAGAAAAAATGCTCGGCCTCGGCTGTTCCACCTTTGGCGGCAGCAAGAGCAAAAAAATTGCGCTCCGCGCACTCAACGATGCCTTTGACCTCGGCATCAATTATTTCGACACTGCGCGCTCGTATGGCTACGGCCAATCCGAAGCCATACTTGGCGAGTTCGTCCGGGGCAAAAGGGACGGGGTCGCCCTCACGTCCAAATTTGGTATTTCGCCGCCGAAGCCCTTCCCGTTCATGTCGCAGGTAAAAGATGCGGTGCGTTTTATCAAAAAACTGGCGCCGGGGATTTCCCAACAGGCCATCAACGCCTACTCCAACAGCAATGTCAGCAGGCCGAGCATCACGCCGAGGCTGGTCATCGAAACCCTGGAAAGAAGCCTCGCCGAACTCAAAACGGATTACCTCGACTTCTACCTCCTCCACGACTGCCCATTTGAAAATGCGGTCAACGACGACGTTTGCGCAGCACTCGAAAAGGCCAAGGACAAAGGCATGGTCCGCGCTTGGGGCGCCACCTGCGAAAGCCCTTCCGAACTGCACCGGTATTTCAAAAAAAGCAGTCCTTTTGGCGTGGTACAGTTCCAGTACGGCACTGACAATGTGCATGTTAGCGATGGGTCCAGCCCAGAAATTTCAAAGGTGGTCTTCTCGGTGATGAGCCAAGCTGCGGGGCAAAAAGAACCGGCTCCTTCTTTCTTCCGGCAACTCCCCGCCAACCAAAAAATGCCCGGCCTCGTGCAAAATTTACAGGAAGCATGGCTCTACATCGCCAGCCAAGAACTCGACCGAGGAGTGGTGCTTTGCAGCATGACACAGCGCAAGCACATCGAACGGAACATTGCTATATTGAATGCCCCCGGAATTTCAAATATGGAGTTGGCAGCAATGAAGGAAATGGTGATGGGAGGGGTAGCGACGGTGCATGCGGAAAAAGAAAAATACCGGGAGATAGGTACGATTTGAGCAAAGTTTTTGTCAATTTCAGGGGGGGGGAATAAGGGGGGGGAATAAAGGGGGGAATAAATTCCCCCGCTGCCGGAAGGGCACGGAGACGGAGAGGGACGTTCATGGACAACAGAAAAATCACAAGCGGGTGCGCTGCAGTTCATTGTCCCGCCGGTGCCTTTCGATGGCCAATTGCAGCAGCCGGTCAATCAGGTCGGGGTATTGCAGGCCAGCGGCTTCCCAGAGTTTTGGGAACATGCTGATATTGGTAAAACCCGGCAGCGTGTTCGGCTCGTTGACATAGACCGAGCCGTCCTTCTCCAAAAACACGTCCATGCGCGACATGCCCTCCAACCCAAGTGCGCGGTATGCTTTCAGTGCGGTCTGCCGGATGTTTTTCAGGTCTTTTTTGCTGAGCCCCTCGGCGGGCACTTTCACGGTGGCCGTATTTACCGAAAGGTACTTGCTTTCGTAATCGTAAAAGCCGCTGTCCATGATGACCTCCCCTGCCCCGCTCACTTTTTCGCTGCCGCGGTTTCCCAGCACTGCGGTTTCCATTTCCCTGCCCGACAGGCCTTTTTCGACCAGCACTTTTGTATCAAATTTGAATGCTTGCGCAATGGCCGTTTTGAGTTCTTTTTCATTGTTGGCCTTGCTCACGCCGACGCTGCTGCCCATGTTGGCGGGTTTTACAAAAAGCGGATAACCGAGTTTTTGGGCGATAGCCCGGTACTTTATTTTTTCATGCTTAAAAACAGTCACCCACGGCGCAACCAATATGCCCGCATGCTGCAATATCCGTTTGGTAAAATCCTTGTCCATGCCCACCGACGAGCCCAAAGTATCCGATCCGACAAAGGGCAGCCCCAACACTGCCAATAAGCCCTGCATGGTACCGTCCTCGCCAAATGGCCCGTGGACGATGTTGAACACCACGTCCACTTCGGGGAACTTGCCGCCCGTGGCCGCCCGGCTGCCCGATTTATAGCTGATGGCCTGCCTGCTGCCGGGGCAAAGCACCAATGCCCTGCCCTCTTTCCCCCCGATGCTTTTTGCTTTTTGGAAAATGCCGACGGGGAGGTGGCGCCATGCGCCCGTGCGGGCAATGCCGATTATTTCGACGCGGTACTTGCGCTTGTTGATGGCCTTGTAAATGTTGCGGGCGGAGTCGAGGGAAACCTCGTGCTCGGGGGAAGTGCCCCCGGTGAGGAGGACGATGGTCTGTTTTGCTGGCATGACGGCATTTTTTTGGGTGCAATGTTAGTAAAGTTGCTGCTATACTGAACCATAATAGGTTTTCCCGAAGGTTCGGGAAAACCTATTATGGTTCAGTATATAAAGCCGTAGCATGTTTTCTTTTCAATCAGTTCACATAATCTTTTGCAAAATCAAATCCAGTATATTCTTCAATGCCAAAAGTTTTAAATTCCAATGATTTTGATGCCCTGTCTCCATAAAAGAAGTTGAAAATCAAACTATAGTCATCCTCTTCCTTATTCTCTGCCAAAAACAATTCAAGCCGTTCATAATTTTTCCTATCAACTATGCCAGGTTTTATACCTGTCTTTTTTGCTACAAATAATTCTTGCTGGAAATGTTCTTCAAGAGTTTTTGGCTTTGTGTTTTCTGTCCAATAAATTGTCCGGAAAGCATACTCCAATACACGTTGTTTTATAAGTTCTTTTGAATAAACTTCGCTTGTCCAAAAATATGGCACACAGAAATTTCTTGTTACAAAAGCATTTAATTTAAATTTACTGTCAAAGTCTGTTGAGTAATGGTTTGTCCATCCACCTTTTAGATCATCTGCCAAATTTAGGGCAACCCTGATCGTTTTGTCATTATGAGCATTGACTATACTTACATTCAACCCTTCCAGGGTTTCCTCAATTATCCTTTCTGTTTCCAAATCAGTCAATTCGTCTAATTTCTGAACAATATGACCTTTTGCCATAGGGTTGAACCCGCTAATGGGCAAACTCATATCTCCTCTGGTTTTCCCTTGAAGCTCTTTAATATATTCTTGAAACCGATCGGCTGAAATAGGTTTAGAATACAGATTTTTCATTTTATCAATGATTGGGATAAGTTCAAATTTCATTTTTATAGTTTAGGTTTCCTTGAATTTAAAGTTCTGGTTTTTATTAGCCTATAATTCCTGACATCAGTACACCTATTTCTAAGAGCATGTATTCAATTTTCAAAAACCACAGTCCGGACTGCCCCCGTCTCCAATTTTTTTGCACAAAAAAAAGCGCCAACAATCAAACGGGAAAAAACGTGCCTCGGGCCATCTTGAAGTTAGGCGGCGTGCAATTAATGTACGCACATGTAGGTCAAAATTTTCAACGCAAGGCCGCAAAGGTGCAAGGAAACGCAAGGGTTAAAAGCCCTGCCTTGCGTTTCCTTGCACCTTTGCGGCCTTGCGTTGAAAAAAAACATCCTTGCGTACATTTTACATGCCGCCTAACGCCACAAATATATAAAGCACAGCCAATGCCGTTCAAAAGGCCATGAGGCTTGTTTTTATTTTATCCCCAGGCACAGCCCCTGCCGGCGCTGCCCCCGCACTGACATATCTTTCCCCCCAAACTGATTTTCGTCAACCCCTGCCTTTTAGGTTAAGGCATAAATTTGTTGCTTTGCGAACCAAGCCAAATAAAATATACTCCCAGCATTTTCGGCCCGGGAGCCATATTTTAATTTTTATTTTAAATCAATACATGTTCACATTAGAAGATTTCCAAAAAGCAAAAAAGCGGTCAGACCTGATCGACATTGCCAATGTAAAAAACATCAAATTGCGGAAGCAATTGCACAATGTCCGCTATGAAGACGAACTGCGGCTGTTGCAAGCCCAATTGGTCAACCTCCAACATTGGATAGCCAAAAAGAAAATGCGCGTGGCGGTCATCTTCGAGGGCAGGGACGCAGCAGGCAAAGGCGGCTCCATCAAGCGCTTTACCGAACACCTCAACCCCCGTTCCATGAGGGTGGTGGCGCTGTCCAAACCGACCGAAGTAGAGAAGGGGCAGTGGTATTTCCGGAGGTATATAAAAGAATTGCCCAACCCCGGCGAGATCGTCTTTTTCGACCGCAGTTGGTACAACCGCGCCGTGGTCGAACCGGTGATGGGCTTTTGCAACAAAAAGCAGTACAAAGAATTCATGGTACAGGTGCCCGAGTTCGAGCACATGCTTTACGAAGACGGCGTGCGGATCATCAAGTTCTGGTTTTCCATTTCCAAAGAAGAACAAAAAAAACGTTTCGACTCCCGCCTGCAAAACCCCTTGAAAAGATGGAAATTCAGTCCCGTGGACGTAAAGGGCCAAGAACTCTGGAATAAATATACCCACTTCAAGGAACTGATGTTCTCAAAAACGCACACCAATTTCAGCCCGTGGATGATCGTAAAAACAAACGACAAAAGAACCGCCCGCCTCGAAAGCATGCGGCATGTGCTGTCGCAGTTCGACTACCCCGGAAAAAACAGGTCAAAAACAACCTTGCTGCCCGACCCAAACGTGATCATCCGGTATTACCGCAATATAGAGCAGATTGATGTTTAGGCAGGTGTATAGGTTTATTGGTTTATCGGGAGCCATGCCACAAAATCAGGAGCAATACACCCGTTAAACCAATAAACCATTAAACCAATAAACCATAAAACCATAAAACCATAAAACCAATAAACCTTTAAACCTTTAAACCTTTAAACCATTCAACCATTTAATTAATTCATTACCGTACACTTTTATTCAAGTTGAAAATCAGGAAAGTTCTTTGAAAATTGGAAAGAAACCCTTAAGCCGTGCTTGATGTAGTAAAGCAGCCCCTGCAGCCCCAATTGGAAGACAGAGAGGTCGTCCACCCTGTCC